>RFNS01000306.1 GCA_009927055.1 Alphaproteobacteria bacterium
GAATTTATGGAGCAACTTGAAATGTACTATCACGAAACGTGGGAAGGTGATTTGGAGCAACTTATCAAATACATTGAGGAAGATAAATTATCGGAAAAGGTAAGCCAACACAATGATTACTTTTCAGAGCATACATACTATGGTTATGGTAAGTATAAATCACTTGATTTCTATGATAACAAGGATTATGATTCCGTTCCATTTTGAGTGAAAATAATGCGTTAAAAACGGGGTGCTTATGCACCCCTTTTTTTTGCTTTGTTGTCAATATGTATTTTTCAAAATACAATTTGATGCCGACAATCTTCAAAAAATTATTTTCAAAAATACTTGCACTTGTAATTTTTGTACTTACATTTGTCAAAACTTTTATGATATGAAACAAGAAAAAGCAACACTACCCGAATTACTTGGCATTGAAAATGAAACCGAACTCATTAACAAATGTCTTGAACTTTATGCTATTGAAGAATCAATATCAACAATTCTAAACAAACTAATTTGCTCCGAACTAACTACAAAGGAATTAGTTTTTTGCGCTTTCATAAGCGGAAAACTACAAGGTCAATCGAATGAGGAGAAAATGAGAATGTTCACTAATTATGCTATCCAACAAATTCAGAAAAAAAACAATTCGTAAACAACTTAAATTTTTTTATATGGAATCACAAACAATTACCGATGCCGTTGCAAACAACGAGCATTTAACCAACTTGCAATTAGATTTGCTGAACAAACACGGATTAGCGTGGGGTGTTATCGAAGAACCATTGTTTTCAAAAAGCGGTCTGCCGACAAACAACATTGGTTTATTTAGAACTGACAACAACGCTCATTTGGGTACTCACACTTCACGTTATTTACCTTGCCAAAATGGAGAACTTGCAAAACTTCTTGTATATGCTTGTTCGCCTATCAAAGATTTAGATTTGAAAGGGTCAAGAGGCGGTGAATTTTTTGGTGGTAGAAAAATCTTTTTTCAAATTCCTTTGCCCGATACAACTATTGGTAAAACATCAGTAAAAAGATTTCTAACTGCGCTCAATTCATTTGATGGCTCAACTGCGGTAGCACTTGGCACTTGTCAAACGGTTGTGGTTTGTCAAAATACTTTTTGGAAAGCATATCGAAATACGAATGTTGCTAAAGTAGGACACTATTCCACGATGAAAGCAAAACTTGAATCACTTACCGAGCAAATTTTTCATACTATTGAGAAGGATGCTGAACAAGTGGAAATTTTCAATCGTTTGTCCGAACTTGATATTTACGATACTGATATTACTGCGCTAAAGCATAAAATTTTCAGCGTTGAGGATGAATTTAATATCGGCACACGAAAGCAAAATCGTATTGCAAAATTTGATTTGGATTTGGAACTTGAATTTGCTGAACAAGGTCGGAACGCTTGGGGATTGTTCAATGGTGTTACGCGATACACTAATCACTCTATAAAGGAAAATCAATCTTTTAATGGAAAGATGGCAAACGTGATTTGTGGAACGGGTGCAAAAATCAATGCGATAGCATACGAACATTTAACTAAACGCTTTAATCTACAATAACTAAAATGGGGAGAGGGTAAAACCTTTCCCCTTTTTCAACTCAATGTAATATGGCTAAAGTATATTTTTTCAAAGACCTTGCGCTAACAAAAATTGAAACTCATAGCACTTGGGAAGATGCTTACCTTTCAGTTTTTCAATACGCTAAAGACAACAATATGGAAATGCGCCCAAATGGTGCAATAAGTGAAGATTCAAAACAATTTGTAAAAATTTTTAACTAACAAATATGAAAAAGACCTTTTTAATCCTTGCTACGCTATTCTTTGGTGTAACATCAAAATCTCAAAAAATTGTAGGTGATTGTACTGATTTATCGGGAAGTTGCTTTTACTATGTTGATGACAACATTATTGTAACCAATTCCGAAAAAACAAAAGGATTTAGGTTTAGTCCTTCGATTGATATGAAAGATGGAAAACTTATATGTGATGGTATTACTGCGACATTAGTTAATCTTGGTACTTGTTGCGAAAACAACACTTTTATTCTTTTGCTTGAAGATGGTAGCAATATTACTTTGAAAAGTTGGAATAAGTTTAATTGTAAAGGACACGCATTTTTCAATTTGTCGGCTTATGAGTTAAAACTTTTGAGAGAGCATAAAATTGTAAAAGCACAAATTCAGAATGGTCGCACCTTTGATACGTTTCAAAATGTCATAACCCCTAAAAATCAAGATTACTTTTTTAGATTCTTTAGAGAATTGGACACGAACAAATACGTTGTAAAGAAGTAAAGTTTGTAATAATTTTTAAGTAACTTTTATGAAAAAAGCAATTTTGATACTTTGCACTTTTGCCTCCATCCTTGTTGGATGCAAAAAAGAAGAAGAAGAAAACAACTCGTCAAGTAGTGGGGTAAATTCAAGTAATCAATGTAACTGCGGTGTTATTACTGATGATGGTATTGATACAACTACGAATTGTTATTGGCTTGAAATCCGAAATGAATGTACGGGCAATAAAAAGAAATTTTGTTTCGACCAAGATGTTTGGATGAATAACTATGTAGGTAATAGATTCTGCGTTAGCAATGTCGCAAGTTGGTAAAACTTATCAACTTTTGAGTAAACCTAATAAAAGAGATAAACTTGCCTTTATTTTTGTGATAGAGGCAATTTATATTATGATTACAATTTTACTTATACTTTACGTTTTAGGTTGTTTCGTTGGTCATAGATTGATTACAAACTACTTTGGAGAAGATTACCCTAATGCTACAAACGATTTTTTAGTTGTGGTAGCAACAATCGGCAGTTGGCTTACATTTGTTGTATTTTTTGTAAATTACTTAATAACAAAGCCAAAAGATGATTGAAACACAAAATACACCATTGTCGGAAGAAGAAAAAAAATTGATTTACTCTTTATTCGACAAGCATTTGATTACTATTGGTGCTTTAGGATTGTCTATTAGATTACAAGGGTACAAGAGGATATATTTGATATTGTCTTTTTTCCTATGTGCCTACCTAATGATATTTCAATCTTTTTCAATACTGATTTGCGCTTTGCCTATCGCACCAATGATTATTTTTTCGATTTTGTATTTCGTTGATATGAACATTATGATTCAACGTATTGTATTGATTCAGAAGGTTTTAATGTCGGAATACAATTTCAGTCGTGACTTGGAGTTTTATTTAGACGTTTTACAAAACTATGCCAAAGAAACCAACTTCTTTAACTTTAGTAAAAGATAGATTCCTTACTAACAAGTTTTTCAATGTCAATCAACACGAACTTGCATTTTGGTTAAATGAAACTATGCCCGAAATAAATTGGGAGTATGGTGAATTTGGGGTGTGTGGATATGACAACTACAAAAAGAAAAAATGTTTTTTTTGTTTTGGTATTTATATTAACTCAAATCATTCGACAATAACTATTGCTGAATTGAAAAGCAGGGAGATAAAGTCACAAAAACAAATTGTAGAATCGGCATTTAGGGGTAAGCCAATACACAAAGTATTGAAAGTGAAAAATGTTTTCGATGAAATTTGGGAAACCCCACAATCATTCCAAAAGCATTTGCATTTGTGTCTGACTAAATATCTTAATAAAAGTATTCAAGATACTGAACAAAAAAGTTGAAAACTTTTTGTTGTATTGTGTTTTAGTTGTTTTACATTTGTATCGCAATTACAATGAGAAAAAGAAATCTCTTTCAAGGAACAATTGAAAGATACAAGGAGCAACTTCCTACGATTTTAAGTAAGTCGAAAGATTTTACAATCATTACTTCGGGAATGAGCAGAAAGGTCATTTTAGAAGATGGTAGTGTTTTGCGGTATTTCGGCACAAACAAAGAAAATAGCATAGTGGATGGTGCTTTTATCGTTACAATGGTTCAAAGAGAAATTGATGAATACATTGAAAAGAATGGAATACCTACTTACAAAGTGGTTTCAGATGTGCAAAATTTCAATATGAAACAAATCAAAAGTGTATTGAATAAGAAAGTGCCGATAATGGGAATAGATATAAATGCTTGTTATTGGAACGTAGCGCATAAACTTGGTTACATATCCGATAAACTTTACAAAAGAGGATTGGAAAGTTGCAAAAAACAAGGATTGCTTATTGCTATCGGTTGTCTTGCTAAAAGACCTTTGGTAAGAGTTTACAAGAATGGCGAACTTGTTGAGAATAGATTTGATGATATTACATACTATCGTTACTGCCCTTTTTATTGGAATATCCTTGAATACACCTATGACATAATGATAAAATCATATCAACTCTTAAAAGACGATTGGTATATGTTTTTGACCGATTGTGTTTTTGTAGATGTTGAAAAGATTGGAGTTGCACAAAAGTTTCTCATTGATTGTGGATTCAAATACAAAAATCATTTGATTGAATATAAAAAATTTGAAAACAACAAGTTAGAATGGTATGACTATAAGGACAAGAAAATCAAGCAAATGTATGTGGGAAGTAGGGATATTAACGATACCCAATCATTTGAAAAAATAAAAGGGGCATTGCGTTCAATACCCCCTTTAACTGCAACTTAAATGAAAAAAAAAACAATAACTATGAAGATACACAAAATCAGTCAATCACTCTTAAAAGCACTATTCAACTACCGCAACAACAATGAATGTGGCATTAGAATCTATGAGAGGTATGTAAACAATACTGAAATGGAAACATCGGATGCTATGAATATGGGAAATTGGTTTGAATATCAATGCACGAAGCAATTGCCCCGAAATGGTGTTATGCCCGAACCCGAAAGATTAAAGAATGGAGAATTAAGTGCCGCATATCGAAAATTAGATAAGCAAATAGCACGATACCACGAAATTATTGAACAATATGGTATCAATGTTCTTCATACGGGATATTCATTTGATTCCGATGAATATGGAACGGGAATAGCCGACATAATTGCTGAATGGAATGGCAAAAAATGTATCATTGATATTAAAACCACATCTAAAATTGATGATAAGTGGTCAGAGTATGGTTGGGGTGATGAAAAATTTGAGTATGTAGATTCCCCTAATACCACAACTCTAACAATACAAGCGGTTCAATATAAACTACTTGCGTTGTCCGATTTCGGTGATTGTGATTTCTATTTCTTTGTTTTCAGCGTGAACGAAGAAGATTCAGCAAAAATATTTAAGGTCTTGGTAGATGATGCGATGCTTGAAAAACACAAAGAGAATATCAAACAAGCACACAAATACTTTAATCAAAACTTTGTGAATAAAACTAAACCCGAATTAGCAGTTCCCGAACTTAAAAGATGCCAACAATGTGTACTGAAAACGAATTGTCCTTATGCGATAAACATTCCTTTGATAAAGGAGATTCAAGTGTATTAAGTTACATATATTTTTTACGAGAGTATAAATACAAACTTGAAAATTTTTTACGTCACGAAACTAAAGAAATTTATGTAGATGTCGCTTACCGATGTTTCAAAGTGCCTTTAGAGTACCACGAAATAATAAAAATTGAACAAGAGATAGAACAAATAAATAAAAGGTTAGTAGAATATGAAAGATACAACTCAACAAAACGAAACACAATTACCCTCGATGAAAATGTCGAAGGAGATTAGCGATGGATTGAAAATTGCTTTTGACAAATGTTCAAGTATAATTGGCAAAGCAGAAGCGTTAAAAGAACTTGGATTCGCCTCGCAAATAATTAGTAAATCACCGACACTACAAAAATGCTCAATTCAAAGTGTTATTGATGCGGTAGTTAATTCAAGTAGGGTAGGCATTACTCTCAACCCTACATTACGATTGGCTTATCTTGTTCCGAGAAAAAATACTGCGACACTTGAAATTAGTTATATGGGTTTGATTACCATTTTGAAAAAAAGTGGTGGTTGTAAATACATTGAAGCGCATATTGTTTATCAAGATGAAGCATTTGAGTATAACCCTGCCAACAATACTTTGTCGCACACTATTTATTATGCAACAACTGAATCCGAGCATAAGCAAAGAAAAGCCATAGGATGCTATTCAAGGGCGGTTTTAATTACCAATGAAATTGTTTATTGCTTTATGCCGATGTGGGAAATAGAAAAAGTAAAGCGTTTCAGCGAAGGTTCAGATAGTAAATGGTCTGCTTGGCAAAATTGGGAGGAGGAAATGATTAAGAAAAGCGTTATCAAAAGACATTTCAAAACGCTTGTCAATAATGTAGAAGTTACCGAAGTTATCGAAGCGTTGCGAATCGAAGATGAAAACAATCCTATTGCAAAACAATCTAAACCAAATATGTTCAACTTTGATTTTGAAGAATGATGGAAAAAAAATTCAACATAATAAATGGTGATAGTTACGAAGAACTTAAAAAAGTTTCCCGATAATTATTTTGATGCGGTAGTTACCGACCCTCCTTATGGGTTAGGAAATGAGCCAAATGCCGAACAAATGCTTTCAGCGTGGATTTCGGTTGGATTTTTAGAAGTAAATGGAACGGGTTTTATGGGAAAGAAATGGGATGCCTTTGTACCTCAACCTAATTTTTGGAAAGAAGTGTATAGAGTATTGAAGCACGGAGGTCACGTTGTTGCTTTTTTCGGAACGCGAACATACGATTGGGGTGTTATGGCAATGCGATTAGGCGGTTTTGAAATCCGCGATTGTATTCAATGGCTTTATGGGAGTGGATTCCCGAAATCTTACAATGTAGCGAAAGGAATAGAGGGTAAAATTATCAATGGAAGTTCAAGTTGGAATGAATGGAAAAAACTTGATGGCGAAAAAGAAAAATTAAATTGGGGATATTCAAAAAGTCAAGCCGAACAAGGTTACAGAGGTGATTATACGGAAGCAAATAAAGAAAGAGTAGGAAAGGTAAATTTTCAATCGGAACAAGCGAAACAATGGAATGGTTGGGGAAGTGCCTTAAAACCTGCAAACGAACCAATAGTTTTAGCAAGGAAACCACTTGAAAAAGGTCTTTCGATTGCTGAAAATGTACTTAAATGGGGAACGGGAGGTATAAATATAGATGCGTGTAGGGTGGGTGTGGAAAATAGAACCTACAAAGGTATGTCATTGGAAAAACCAAGTGGCGCAGGTACTTTTAGAGATGATAATTGGCAACCTAAAGAAATTGAAGTCAATGTCAGCGGTCGTTTCCCTGCAAATTTGATTTTAACGCATCATCCCGAATGTGAGTGTGTAGGACTGAAAAAAGTAGGTAATGGCAAAGAGGTAGGTTACAATTACAAAGGCAATGTATATGATGTGGATGGTTTTGTTCCAAATAATTCACCCGAAGCCAATTCTAATTATGGACAAGAAACGATTGAAGATTGGACTTGCCACGATGATTGTCCGATTAAAATAATGGATGAGCAGAGTGGGTTGGTTGGTGGTGATAAAAGAATATCTAAGTCAACATACGATAAAGGAATTTGGGGTAACGCTAAACCTATTGAAAGCAAGGCATTATACAATGACGAGGGAAGTGCTTCACGTTTTTTCTATGTAGCCAAAGCATCTAAAAGCGAAAGAAATTTTGGATTGGAGGAGTTTGAGGAAAAACAAACGATTGGTGGAGGTGGTACATATAATGAGGAAGCAGGTGCAAAATATGGAAGTATAAAAGCAGTAGCAAAAAACTTTCACCCAACAGTCAAACCCGTAAAACTGATGCAATATCTCGTTAGGATGATAACACCGCCCAACGGCAAAGTGCTTGACCCTTTCAACGGAAGCGGAACAACGGGAATTGCTTGTAGTTTAGAAAACATTGAGTACACGGGAATAGAATTATATGCCGACTACTGCAAGATTTCAGAAGCGCGAATAAATAATTGGAGCGAATTAAATGAATATGAACAATATAAGTTAATGAATGAAATGGAGGAAACAAATCCGAAATATGGTATTCAAACAAAACTATTTTAATAATGGAAACTAATTGGAATTTATCAGCACACGAACAAGAGATAATCTATCCTTTGGTGGTAGGCATCCTATCTCATAGAGCAAAAGAAAAAGTTTTTTCAAACGCGAAGATTCGTAAGATTCTATTGGAGTTTGGTGAAGAAATATACGATGCTCAAATAAGAAAAATAGTTTTTCACATTAGAAGAAATAACGATGTGCCATTATTACTCGCAAATAGTGAAGGGTACTTTATTGGAACTAACATAGAAGAAGTAAATGAGTGGATTGAAACACATAAGGGGAAAATAGAAGCAATGAAAATGACATTAAACCATATCGAAACCCAATTAAATGATTGTCGGCACAAGATAAAAAATGGAGATAATTGTGGACTTAAAGGGCAAATGTCAATTTTTGATATACTATAAAATTAAACTTATTCAAACATAATCGAATGGTAAAGGAAGTTTCAAAACCAATAATCAATGCTGAATCTTATATGCTAAAAAAGGGTTATCAAGGACAATCTTTTTATAGCGAAAAAAGTGATAAGTCAATGACTGCTTTAGCAAGTCACTACAAACGAAAAATAAAAACCGAGAGAATCATCGGTATTTTAGGTCATAAACAAAATCCAAGCGTTGTAAAACTCACTAAAGTAACAATTTTATGAATAACCCTACTGAAATAATTACAAGTGTAGCCGTTTTTGTTTTTGTAATGTTCATTTTGATAATTGTGCTTGATGTTTTTAGGCAAACGAAAGATTTTGAAGATGAAGAATAATAGAACCAATTATTAAATATGAAAAAAGCAATAAACAAAACATATAAAAAATCATCAAATGAAAAAGCAAACTGCCGTTGAATGGTTAGTTGAGCAAGTTAATACCGACTGCCTAAACTCAACTTTTATCAGACCCGAATTAATTGAAAAAGCAAAATCAATTGAGCGTGAGCAGATTCTTGAAGCGTTTGATGAAGGGCAAGAATATGAATATCAATATCATATCAATTCAACACCAAAATTTGATTCTCAAACTTACTACAACGAAACATATAACGATAACAAATGAAAAAAGCAACTAAATCAAAAACGACACGAAAGGTTAATCAAAAAAAGATGGAGGTGGGAAAAATCATACTCTCTTTTGTTGAGCATAAACTTAAAAATACCAATCAAGTTACAAATTTCCAAATTGCTGATTATGTGTATAAAACAATGAATGTGAAAATTAGTGATACTGAATACGGAAAACCATATCTGACTTTAGAAATCAAAATATAGTTTCGTTATTGTTAGCAGATTCTAAAGGGTATTTTGTTGCTCAAAACGAATTGGAAGTAAAAGAGTGGATGTCATTACATCGAAAAAAAATTGATAGTATGAAAATAACTTTACAAAACATTGAAAGACAATTGGAGAGAAGGTTGTTAGTGGCTGAATACTATGGAGAGAAGTTTTAGTATAGCGGATTTCCTTTAATGTCAACTTAAATATTAACAACTGCAATAGTTTAACGCTTAACGGCTATTGCTTATACACTTTGTTAGGCACGTTATTTTATGGCAACTTTAGGAGAATTAAAAGCAGAATTAGAACCATTCAAAAACACATTGGTAATAGATGACTTTGATACCGTTGTGCGGTTGGTAGATGTTATTGATGGTGAAGATGATTATTATTGGGTATATGATTCGAGAAAAGGAATATATCATTCATCTTGCGTGGGTGGGTGGATACCGTTAAAAGGTTTTATACAACAAGAAAAGTATGAAAGAATGGTATGTATATGGAACTTGAATAATATCGAGAAGGCAGTATAATTGTGCCTAAC
>RFNS01000112.1 GCA_009927055.1 Alphaproteobacteria bacterium
AACAAAAACAAAAAAAAAATAAAATTATGGAATCAGTAAAAAGAATTTGCAAAACAACGGGCGAGGAAAGTATGTTGTCATTGAAAGATGCAATGACGAAAATTATGCACAATTACAATCGCGAAGATTTGGTAAAAGATTATTTGCAAAGAGGTTTAGAAGTTGAAACACCATTTGCAATTTACAAATTGGAAAAAAAAACAAACAAGTAACCAATAATTTAATTTATATGAAAACAAATGTTGAAATGTTGATTAACGAAATCAACCAAGCGAATCAAAATGCACTTGTTGGTTCACTTTACACGAAGGAACAAGTAATTGCAATTTTGCAAATGGTACAAGTTAGCGAAACCGAAAAAACAACGAGCGCAATGAATTTGGAATGGCTTGTAGGTGTTATCGAAAAAGCGAAAAGATGCAAGGGTGAAGTTGAAAGCATCGAAGTTGATTTAGGTAGCGCAGAAATGGAAATGGATTACAATAATTGCGTAGAATTAACCGATGTAACAATCGAAGGTTTGAACGAAGCAACGGATGAAATTGCAAGTTTGGTGAAAATTTTGGAAGCAATGGAAAAAGAGTTGATGAGTTCAAAGGAAGGTGAAGAATTGCTGAAAGCACAAAATGATGATGATGCAATTATGGTTTAACCTAAAGTAAAAAGGGGGCGCAATGCTCCCTTTTTTTTTCAAACAAAAAATTCTAAAAATACAAAACTATGCAGACCACAACAACACGCACATATTTCTTCTACTACTCGCCATTATTATCGGAATTTCTAACGGAGTATAAAATTGAAGGTTATGAAATCAAAAATGATAGTGATGTACTTGTTGTAAAATTACAAGGTCACAATGACACTTGCCTTGCCTTATTGATGATGGAATTTAATAATTGGCTTGTGCAAAAAGCAAAAAAATCTTTTGAATTTGTATAAATAAACAATTGGGGGGTGCGCATCCTCAACGCACAATAAACTTAAAAAAAAACAACATTATGAATTTTGAGAAATTCAATTTGACTGAAATCACAAACGAGCAACTACCTATTAGCAAGGGTGTTGAAATTTGGAGGCAAGAGCAAGATGAGAAGGAAATTTGTGTTAATATGTATGGTAATGAGCGCATATTTATACTGACCATAATTCCGTATGGTGACAAGGAAAGACACTTTTTAATGACACTTATCGAAGAATAACAATAACGATAAATTACAAAAAATAACAAACAAATTAAATTTTATGAAACACAAATTTTCTCACCCTGCTTTAGAAGAAGCAATTTATGTATCGGCACAATATGTAGTGTGTCCTTGTTGCAATGGTAATGGAACTCATTTCCGTAAGGATTTGGATGAATCAGCACTTATTGAAAGTATGGAATTGGATGGTGATTATGAAGGATTAGAATTTCACTCTAAAGGAGCGTTTAATCAACTTTGTATGAGTTGTAATGGTAAAAGAGTTGTTTACGAATTTCAGTTGCCAAAATGGGCAGAAAAACTAATTTCCGAATGGCAAGATGAAGAACGTAGGGATAGAGCGTATGCAATGCAAGAAAAAAGATTTGGAGCATAACCTAAAGT
>RFNS01000308.1 GCA_009927055.1 Alphaproteobacteria bacterium
AAGAAGCGAGGCAGACCTAAAAAGTCAGTTTCATCAGTTAAAAAAGTGTCTAAACCATTAGTAAAATCAAGTGTTTCCTCAAAAAAAGCGAGTAAACCAAGAAAGCGTAAAGCGAAATTGGTTAAAGCGAAGCGAGTGCCGACACAATATGATGTTGTAAGGAAGATTGTTGCGGAATATTGTATGCGTAACTATGGAAGAAGATGTACGAGGGCAGAATCAAAGGAAATCTATCAATCATTGCGTATGCGTTTCTTGAATAAAGAAAGTGGATTGAAGGAAGTTTCATTGAGTGATATAAAATCGGATATTGACAAGGTTTTGGCTTTTAGGAATGAATCAAGTCCACCATCATCGGTAGTAGTGCCTATGCCATATTATGAGGTTGTAACGAGGTTATACAATAATGATGGAGGTTTCTTTCGTGATGATGATACTTTGATATTTGATTTGAGCATAATAGGTGAGGGGAAAGTTCGTACACCATACAATGAGTTGCCCTATGCGTATAAAACTGACCTATACGAGCGTATTCGTGAGTATATGGGTGATGTTGAGTTGCAAACGGGAGTAAAGGTATCACCGCCACCCGAATTTGTTTACGATGCCGATAAGAGTAAAGAGGATAAGCGAGTATTTGTTTGGAATATCAATTTCGATAATGTATCTGACAAGGAGCAGATATTTACGGGAGAGGAATTGAAGGTGCAATCGGATGATAAGGAAAGGAATGAGGAAGTTATTGAGGAAAAGATTGATGAATTAACGCAGAAAGATACAAGTGCCGATGTATTTCTTATAGAGAAGGAAAGGACAAGGCAAAAGGAAATCGAATTAGAAATTACAAAGGAGAAAACGAAACAAGATATAGAGAAAACCAAGCAAGATGCTATGGCATTGTTGCAATCGGGTAAAATAGATTTGGAAACTTTCTTGAAAATTATTGGATAGATTGATTTGGATTTTATGCTTTAGCGTGAAATTCACTATTTATAGGGTGTTTGAGTTGTCAATGCCGATTTACTGATGCGTACTGCCGAGTAATAAATGGTAAGTGCCGAGTAAAAAAGATTTGGAAATGCTTGTATTTATTGGATTTTGCAATAAATTTGCTTTCACAAACATTCCTTGTAATTCCATCCAAGAAATGTGATTTGTTATGTTATTGAGTAAAAGCCGTTCTAACGAGAATGGCTTTTTTCTTGCGATATAACGCTATTTGATGGTTATTTGATAATCTATATCACTTGATTTGCGATAATTGAAATTTGGCGCATTTCTGCGAATCGTTTATTTGATGGTTATTTGATTTGGCGCAATTACAAATTTGTTATTTGAAGTTTTTGCGAATTGGGATGTATTTGTATTTCGCGTATTTGTTCTATGGTGAAAAACGGGCAAAATTTGGGTAATTTCTATGCTGAAAAACGGGCAAATTGCAGTTTCGGATAACTTTTCAAATGTTAAATTTTGCCTCTGAAACCCTTGATTTTCCTCAAAAAGTGAAAAAAGTTTGAAAAAACACTTGACAAACTTTTTCATTTGCATAACTTTGTAGCGGAATTACAAGGGAAACCAAGCGCAATCGCCCACCCTCCCAACGTAAGAATCCAAT
>RFNS01000264.1 GCA_009927055.1 Alphaproteobacteria bacterium
CAACATTCCCAACAAATACTTACGCTTCATTCAATGAATGGAGCGTTTACATTCGTCAATGTATGAATGAATATCGAATGAGTAACGAGCAACAAAAACAAAACAATTTACACGAAACACCTAAAGTAAATGAATAGCATTAAATTGAACAAAAAGGAATTGAATAATTTGATACAAGCATACACGGAAGCAGTTGCCGAATCAAAAGGCACATTTGTTTTTCAAGGTGAAACCCTTTATGTACCTTATGCGAAGTATTTGATTGAATATGCAACGCAAATGATATTTGATAAATGAAAACCCAATTACAACAATGCAAGGGATTACACGAAGTTGTAAAAACCCTTTTAGAAATTAGAGAAGATTTGCGCGAAAACGATTGCAAGTTGGTTGCAAATGTATGGCGCAACGAAATTGAGCAAATGTTAGGTGAGGATGCGCTTAAAAGAATGACTGCACATCAATTTTTTGCCCTTTATTTGTCGCAAGAGCAAATAAGTAGTTCCGATAGCATAACAAGAGCAAGGCGCAAAATTCAGCAAGATAATTGCAATTTAAGGGGCAACAATTACAAGGAGCGACAAACACAAGAGAAAACTTTTAGGAAAGAAATAAATAAGTAAATGTTCAAAAGTATTTTTGGAAATACTTTTATGTATATTTGCGTGGTCTAAATTTGCTCAAATTATGATGATATGTGGTATTCTAAAGTAAAATATTCTCTAATTCCGAGCAATGCCCTTAATATTGATACCATTGGTAGTAATAAAATTGGCTTTATTGCCTATAAAAAACATCGTATCACTCAAAAGAAAAAAATTGTTGGGGTACAAATCGAAGGAATGAAATTAAATAATTTTTCAATTCTAATGAATCAGCAGAAAAATAAAATAATACCCAAACAAATTGCAGTATGCACGAAACGGCAATTTATTGGAATAATTTTTTAATTAAAATATGACTAATGATTTTTTTTTGGTTTCTCTTTATTTTGAGGAAACCGCAGTAAAATATAGTTTCCAATTTAATAATGCCGACAAACAAAAGGAATTTACCGACATTTTAGATGTGATGATTGAAAATGGTAATAAAATAAAATACACTAAAATTTAATGCTATGGAAAACGATGATTTGATTTGGGTATCTACAAGTGAATGGAGAGGTTATTTTGAACCTAAAAATTGGATTGCAGGGGTAAATGATACGGGAATGTGGGATGATAGTCCTTGCCCAAGTAATGTTGGCGAAAGAGAATTACAACTTGTAAGAAATTTATTGAAAGAATTAAACATTGAATTTACCGAAAGGGTTTGCAAAACATCAAATGTTTTCTGCGTACATAGATACATTTGTGTAGATTCGGAGCAAATTGAAAATGCTACAAGGCATTTACACGATAATTTGATTATACTTGGAACTCAATTACTTTACATTAAAGACCTATAAATAAATTAAACTTAATATTATGGAAAATCAACAAAGGGATGCGATTGCTCCTACCGACAAACTTAAAATTACCGAATTTCGTGAAAGCATTAAAGGTGATTTCAAAGGTAAATTATGTCCGACTTGTAATAGAATTGCGAGAGAACAAAAAAGAAAAATCAGCAAAAAAAATTGCCTTGCTCTTTTGCATATCCTAAAGTATTATCGTTTTACCGAGAATGTTACAACGCTTGACTTTTTTGATTCGCACGAAATATTTGCGGATAACCCACAATTATTGATAGACTTTCAAAAACTTGCCTATTGGGATTTGATTGAAGCAAAAGGTAAAATTGTAAATGGTGTTTTTAGGAGAGAGATTAATAGGTATAGAATCAGCGAGAATGGAATTAAATTTGCCAAAAGGAAATTGCAATACCAATTTACGCGATTGTTTATGATGGTGTTGTAGAAGGTCATCAGTTGCAACCTTACTCAACAATAGACCAAATTTTAGATATAAATATTGAGCAATACGAAAAACTACTTTCATCCGATTTTTTAATAGAGTGAATATGAGCAAGTTAAAAGCGTTAATGAAACAAAGGAGAATTACCCAAGTTGAATTGAGGGAAATTTCTAAAACTATTTGTAAAGTTCCTCTGCCGAGATACACTATCAATCGTATTTATCAAGGTAAACTCACAAATTACTCTATGGAAACCTTAATAAAATTGTGCAGGGTATTAGAGGTAACACCTAATGAAATTTTGAGTAAATCGGACTATGATAAATTATTCAAAGTTTGAAGTTGTTTTTCAAATACCTTTTACAAAAGCCACCTATTTATATTCAAGTGTGGGCATATATCTATGCGAACACGGATGAAAATGGCAAGTTTGAAATGAGCATACCTATTTTTTTATCTAAATTCAAAACACCTAAAAGCACCCTACATCGCATACTGACTTTTGGCAAGGAATGGAACAACAATGGAACAATAGTGGAACAAACTTGGAACAATAACTTGCTGAAAATCACTATGTTAGAAGGGGTGCGTGGAACAAACGTGGAACGAAAGTGGAACAAACGTGGAACGAAATCAGCAACGAAAAAAGAAACTGAAACCAATGTGACCGATGTGGTTGTAAATGATGCCGACTATCAACCTAAAACTACCCTAAAGCAACAAAGCGAATCGGAAAAACTATATCCTAAAATGATTAAGGTATATGATGAATTTTTGCCTAAAGCGTATTGGTGTAGGTGCTAAAATGGATGGACTGCAAGGTAAATCAATGAAAAATATAATTTCATTCCTATCAATACAAGTAAAGAACAAGAAGGGCGAAAGCATATCCGAAGAAGATATGAATGTAGGCATTGTTTCTGCGTGGGAATATATCCTAACGAATTGGGAGTTGGTGAAAGGGTATTACGCTGAACAAATCAAATTGAATCAGATAAACGCAAATCTGCCCAATATTCTTATGCAACTTAAAACAAATAAATCAAATCCAAGAGATGCAAAGTATAGCACAATACAAAACGAAATTGGAAACATCAGTTTTGAATAAGTTTTCCGATAAAGAACGAAAATTAGTCACCTTAAATCATTTAGAATCACCGCGATTCTCCGAAATGAACAATGAGCATAAGCAACAATTGGCTAAATGCCTTGTAAAGTTGTGTTATTTCGTTGGTATAAAAGAGCCATTAAGTATTGAAAATCTTAAAATGCTTGTTTATTACCTTGTAAATCAGCATCCTACATTCATTCAAGAAGAATTAGAACAAGCATTTTTTATGGCATCTTCGGGTGATTTCGGGGAAATAGAGCATTATCAATCGTTTTCACCTATGTATGTATCAAAAATAATCAATTTATACACATCCAAAAGGTCGGAAGCAATATCAAAGTATCGCGCTGAAATTGAGCGAATTAAACTTGATGAAGAACACAAGGAAAAAGCAAAAAATTACAATGCAGTAGAAGGGTGCATCGAAGCAATATGTAGTCAGTATGATTCATTCCTAAAGTACGAAGAACTGAAAAAAGATGAAGATAGAATGGGATTGGAGGAAACGAGAGGCAGTATTGCAATACAACTTGGGCAAAAATTAGGACTATTCAAAGATTACAACCCTAAAGTAGAGAGCGCAAGTGATTTTTTTACGCGGATTTTTACACCTTTATCAAAGTATGAACCCGAACAAACAAAAATAATAATTGGCAAGTGGGTGAAAACAACAATAGAAAATATATCGGCAGAATCTAAATAATTTATATTTTTGTGAAAACACTATGATTTGTCAAGTAAATTCAAAAAGTCACAACCGCCCGAATTTGTAGGGAAAATAGTGTATTTGAATTTTTCAAAATACAAGGATAAGCCATTTGTTGCTATTATAGTGGAGAGGTATAATGGTAAAGAGTATGTGAAAGAAAAATTTGATGTGTTTGACGATGCTATTGTAAACGATTTTGCACAAAAAAAGTACAATGTCAATGATTACGTTCTATTGCAGTATCAGATATTGAAATTCACGAATAGTCAGACAAAAGAAACTTTTACAAAGAATAGGGTTATGCAGATTTCAAAGGCAAAAGATTCGTTTAACATTACAACATACATTTGGAAAAAATATTCATCGAATACTAACGATTTTCTACAAAAAAAGTCGTAAAAGAATTTACAAAAATACAAATATGAATTTTACAAAATACATTATTGACCTTGTGTTATTACCTTATTACACCATTAGTAGATTTCTTTTTGTTAAGGGTTCATTCGGTCATAAATTCTTTGTAGTTTTGAATTTAATATGGCTGATATTTCTATTTGTAATGGTGATAATTGGCATTTGGTCTTGCCTAATTTAAGCAAGGCAACTGCTTATTTTTTGTTTGGGGGTATAAATTTGAATAAAATATATGAGTAATTTACTTGCCCCAAACGGAAAACCGAGCAACCTAACTGCCGAGCAATATAAGTTGGTTCGTACCAAAGCGTTCAAAGATTGGTTCGGTGATTGGGAGAATGACCCC
>RFNS01000279.1 GCA_009927055.1 Alphaproteobacteria bacterium
AAATGAAAAAAGTAGATAAAGGTGGAATCACATACGGCAAGTCGCACGATGAAGGTGGTATTCCCGTTAAAAACGCATCTACGGGGCAAATGCTTGAAGTAGAAGGTGGAGAAGGAATTGTCAATAAGCGTTCAATGGCTTCCGATAAAAAAGTCAAAATGAACGGAAAGGAAATGACTATTTGTGAAGCGGTAAGCCAACTAAATCAAATGGAGGGCGGTGTAAAATTCTCTTGTGATGATGTGAAACATCGGCAGTTTATTGAAGAAATGGCTTTGGGTGGTGAATTGGAGCGAGGAATACGCACCGAGAAAGAGCATATTGAAACTTTGAAAAAACTTTATGAAAATAGGATTACTCCTAATGAAGCAGTAAAAGAGGTTGCTAAAGAGCATATTGCTGAAAACCCAAATTACTATTCTGACTTACAAAAAATGGAAAAAGCAAAAAATGAATATTCGCCTATGCTTTTACAAAGTGTAGAGAAAGATTTAATGACATACAATGTGCCATTACACCTTATATCACCAATTGAATCAAGAGATTTTGAATATGATGAACCTTTTGTAAGGTTTGCGAGTGGTGGTATTCCTAAAGTAAAGTGCGGATGCGACCATAAAGTTCAAAAATATATGAATGGAGGCATATTTGGAGGTGGTTTGGATGAACTATCATATTTCAAAGAACCATCGCAAGAAGATAAGATGGCAGAAAAATGTGTTCGCATTATTGAAAAAGCAAGAAAAATACTGAATCAAGATTTGAAATCAAAATTGATGACAAAAAAATTAGATGAATCATTGGTTAAGTATTTTGCCCCATATCAAAAAATAAATCTATATGATGAAGGATGGAGGTTTGCTTATGGTCAATCTAAACAATGGGCAGGGTTATGCGCTTTCAAAGGATTAGAGCAAGATAGAAATAAAAAAACACTTTATTTATCAGTAGATTTTGTAAAAAAAGATGAAGTGTTTGAAAACCATTTTGAAGAAGTTGTTTATCACGAAATGGCACACGCTCTTGTTGATGAGTACATTTTAACGAAAATAGGTAAGGGGTCTATGAAAGAAATTGACACTTTGCATTTTATAGATACTAAAGAGCAACCTTATGGTCACGGCAAAATATGGGCAAACATTTGTAAGTGTTTAGATTCAAATTGTGATGTGTTTTATCGCAAAGCACAATATAGTTCCAATTGGAAAGAGTTTAAGTACGAATGTTCAAATTGTGGCGAAACAAGATATGGTGATACCAAAAATTTCACTCAAATTTGCTATAAATGTTTTAAGGCAGTATATGTTACAAAAAATAATGAATAATGGATATAATTGAAAATTTAGATGACGTTAATTTTTCCAACGAGGAAAATAATGAAAATCCCAATGCGCTTCAAGAAGCAGAAGTTCAAGAGGAAGTATTAAGAGTGCCATACGAAGCGGCAAGTGAAAGTTGCGATTCGCTTGATTCTTACGTTCCTATTGGATTTGCTTCCGAGCAAACATATTTTAATAATCGTCTTAAATCAACATACGATGTTGCAGAATATGTTAAGGATAAATTGAAATATAAAACCATTGATGATTTATGCAAAGCGTTTTCAAAAGAACAAATTGATGGAATTGCTACTGCAATATTCAATTGGGAATCAACGGGTAAGGCAATTATCATTAGCGACCAAACGGGATTAGGAAAAGGTAGAATGATTGCAGGGTTAATTCGTTTTTCAATTTTAACCTTAAAAAAGTTTCCCGTATTTTTTACCGAATCGTCAAATTTGTTTTCTGATATTTATAGAGATTTGTTTGATATAGGGTTCGAGGCGAACATACCTATTGCGATAAAAACAAAACCAACTTTTTTACAAAGAGATGAAATAACAAGAGAATTGTTATTGAGCGAACTTAAAAAGGATATTGAAGAAGAAGAATTACGAATAGATTACAATTTAGATGACGATTTGGATTTTTCCGATTTGTTTAAGGCGGAAAATGAAGATATTTTGGATGAGGTTTTGGAGTTATATGCCGACTATATTGAAGAAAATGGAGTAATTATTGGGGATGAATATACATATCTTCTTGATGACATAACCGATAAGCAGATAAAGAAAATTATTAAGAAGGATATTGAAGAAAACAACGCATTAAGGTTTTCCGATATTGAACTGACCGAAGCACAAATTAGCAATTTGTTTACGGCAAAATACGAAAAACTGCTTTTAGACGTAATTAAGTCATACAAAAGTAATTTAAGTATTAAGCAAAAACAACAAGATGCTATGAAAGAAGGTAGATATAGGATTAATCCTATTGTGCCATTCAAATTAGACATCACAAATAAAAGCGGTGATTTGTTATTTCAAGTAACCGACAAGGATGCAAAAAAGTTTATACAAGATATGCAAGTTCCTGCAACAATGGAGCAATTCAGTTTATTTTGTGTTAAATATTCAACTCTTGGTAGAGGTTTTTTCAATCGTAAAACGAATCAAAAATCACCAAAAGGATTATTTATTGAAAAATTTTGTAAAGATAGAGTTGTATTATTAGATGAAGTGCATAATGCCGCAGGTTCAAAATCTAAAGTAGATAGAACAACGGGTCAAGTTAGTGCAAGTAATACTTTTATGTATCTTTCTTATCTTATTCGCAATTCAAAATATGTTACTTACATAAGTGCGACTTGGGCAAAAAGGTCTGACAACATTCCAATCTATGCTTTGGCTACGGCTATTCAAGATTCAAAATTATCAACGTCACAACTTATTAATGCTTTTGCAAGTGGTGGATTGGCTTTGCAAGAAATGGTTTCATCCGCACTTGTTAAAGATGGTCAGTTAATCAGAAGGGAGCGCGATGTAAAAGCAATAGTTGATATTCCTTTGGTTGAATTAGGTGATGAAGATAATCCAAATCCTTTAGCGCAATCACAATTAGTTCGGCTTGATAGAATGGCTGAAATATGGAGTAATATGACTTTTTTATATCAAGAACTTAAAGATACATTTAAGGCGCAGAGAGAGAATTTGACATTACAAGGAGAAGGTTTTTCGGAGGAAGAAATATTACAAATTGGTGAAGCAACTCTGTTATCAATAGTCAAAGATAGATATAAGTTGAGGGCAAATTTGAATACTCAATTGTCGAGATTATTTGAGTATTTTATCATTTCATTGAAAACGCAACAAGCGATTCAATATGCTTTGGAAGAACTTAATGTTGGCAGAAAAGTGGTAATTGCAATTTCAAATACATTTGCAAGTCAGTTTGACAACATAAAAAGAGATTATCAGCAATCTCTTCCGTACAAATTTGGTGATGTTGTTCCTAATGATTTAGTAGAAATGTTCAAGGGTCAGTTAGCAAGATTATTAGGATTTACTTATAGAGGCGTTAAAGTTTTGGATGATGGAACTAAAGCACCATTTGAAACAACAATATCCCTATTCGATGAAAAAATAGACGATTATGGAAAACCAAATTTTAGATTATTTATTAATGCTCTGAACGGTTTGAAATCTGACTTTGCTAACGCATTTGAAAGTTACTCTAATATCGGCATACCGCTATCTCCATTAGATGTAATTAGAGCAAAGGTTGGGAAAGATTTTAGTATTGATGAAATTACGGGGAGAACAAAAATGTTAGAATTTGAAGATAATAATTACTCGGAAGGTATTTTATCAAAGAGAGAAAAACAAGATAAAATGACGCTTGTAAATAAATTCAATGCTAACGAATTAGATGCGCTTATCATAAATGTATCGGGTGCAACGGGATTATCACTACACGCTTTAGAAACTATTGTTCAAGGTAAAGTTGTCGCGCCCGTAAACATAAGACCTAAAGAAGTTCCAAAAAGTTTATTGCCTAAAAATGAAGTGAAAGGCAGAACGATGATTATTCTACAAATGGAAAAAGATATTGCAAAAGAAATGCAAAAACTTGGTAGGATAAATCGTAATGGTCAAGCATACATACCAAAATATATTTATGTTAATAGTATAATACCATCAGAGGCAAGGTATAATGCTATGGCACAAAAGAAATTGAAAAGTTTGATGTCAATGACCGCAGGGAATCAAAATTTCGGAAAGGATATATTTAATTACGATGATTTTTTAAGTGATTTTGGTATTGATGCTTGGAATCAAACAATAAGAGAACTGCGTTATCCCGAAAAAGAATATAAAGTAAAAGGCGTTGAGCAACTTAAAACTAAAAGTAAATTTTTATACTTTTTATCTTACAATGAGCAAGAGAGATTTTATTCTACGTTGAGAACAAATCTGAACAAAGAAATTGAAATTGCAATAAAAAGCGGTAATTACAATACTAAAGTAGAATATGAGAACTTTTTGGCACAAACTGAACAAGTTTTGCCATACATAATTACTACTCAAAATTCAACAACAATTTTTGGCTCAAATGTTTTTGCTGAAATAATCAAAATAAAAAAGTATGTTGACATCAATGATGAAAGGAAGATAAAACGAATCATTGATGATTATTATACAAGGTTTGATAATGTAACATCCAAATACATTTCTGATATTGATGGAGTAAAAAAACGTAGATTGAATGACATAACATCAAACCAAAAAATTTATTTTGATGAACAAAAAGCACTTATCGAAAATCAGCAAATTCAAATAAGTGATTTAGAAAATCAAATCAAAGTGCAAGATGAAAAACTGAAAAAGTACCCAATAGTTGAAGATATAATTGAATTAGATAGGAAAATAAAAGAGTATAGCGAAGAAAAGGAAAAATATGGCAAGGACATTTTGCTTTTGATTGAAAGCGGAGATACTGAAAAAACGGCAGAATTAAGTAGAAAAGTCGCACAATTGAAAGGAGATATTGATTCGCTAACTAAAAGTAGAATTGAAAAAGCAGGTGAAATAAGCGTTCAAGATTTGCAAAGTCAATATAAAGAAACCGAAAGAGCCATTCGATATGCTAAAGAAGGTATTGAAAATAGACAAAGGCAAATTCAAAGAATTAACGATGATATTGCTGAACAAGAAAATATTTTGAAGTTATATCAAAAGTATCAAAGCAATATTGGAAAAATTATAGATATATCATTTTATCAAATTGATAAAAACTTTCGTGGTTATGATGATAGCGGAAATGAAATATATGAATATACAGCAGTAAAATCATCTACGAGTAAAGCAGTTTTAACAAAAGTAAGTGCAATACTTTCGGGTAGAAACGATTTGATTTTATCAAATATAACTATTTCATATACTGACGAAACATCTAATGATATCATTCCATTATCAGCAATTGAATCTGAAATATCAGCAGAAAACAAAGCATTAGGTTTAAGAAACAAAGTTGAAGTTACTTTTACTGATTTGCCTTACGAAGAAAATTGGACAAATTACATTAAAAACTACGACAACGCTTATTTTAAGCAAGAAGTGGTTTTATCGGGTGATTTACTTAAAGCAACCGCTTTTAAGAGCTTCTTAAAATTGTCGGGTAAAATTGTAAAGTACACGACTTACGACAATCGTTTGAAAACATCATTTTTGTTAGATGATGATTCTAAAAAAGAAATTGAAAATGCACAAGGTTTAATAGACAATAACCTGCCTTATGGATTGATATTTTCTATGAATAAAGAAAATACCAAAAACATAATTTCAACTATGGTTGCTAAAGCAATTTTAGTTTCGCTTCAAAATTCATATTTGAATTTAGAGAGGGTTGTTGAGAATGTAAATGGTTCTCGTAATGTAATTTCATTGCAGAGAATGACATTTGCCTCTCAAATTTATTATGACCAATCATATCTTTTCATACTCGCTTATCCAAACTTGGAATTGCTGAATGAATTAGATAATTTGATAAAAGAAAAAAACTTTGACCAATCTCTATTCAATGATAATTCAATGAAAGCAGGGTTTATTAAAATTGTGTCGGCATACATTTACGAGAATTTTGAGAAATTAAGATTTATATTCACCGCACAACAACCTAATATCATTTCTCAATTTTTTGATTTGCTAAATGATAAATTGAAAGTGCAACAATATCAAAATGGTAATGAACTTTGGAATGGTAGTTTACTTTTGGAATCTGATAATAGTCCACAAATAACGATTATGATGGATTCAAATGTAGATGCCAAATACCAAAATTTTGTAAGTGGTTATATTGAAAGAATTGATAATGGTAGCGGATATGAACAAGACAATTTTCATAAAACGGTCTATAATTTTTCAAAAAATGTAGAAGAAATGTATGGAAAGGATGTCAATAATGGAATGTATGCAGTAGATTCGGTTTTGTTAGAGAGCAGAGATGTAAACGCTAATAACAATAATTCTAATCAGCAAATTTATTTCAAACCCAATTTTTCTATTGGTATGACTTCAAGTGCATTAGATGTAATGCTCAATTTCTTTGAAAAAGGATTAAATATTGAAATGCTTTCGGCAACTTCATCTGATTGCTTAACATATTCCGTAGTTCCTTATGTGTTTAATGTCGAAACATCAAGTTTAGGCACAATTCAAAAGATTGAAATGCCCGATAACATTGGTGACAAGAAAGTACAAGCAATAGAAGATATAATTGATGAGTTCGTTAAATATTATTTGAATAATTGATATGAAAAAGACGTATAAAGGAAAGGTAGGAGAGCAAGGTGCTGAATTAGATTTAGCGCAGATAAACGTAAAGGATTGGTTTTCGCAATTTCCTATTGATAAAATAAGTTCGACTGAACAAAATTTCGTTTCAGCGTTGTTGCAAGAGATAGACAAACAAGTTGTTGCATCTAATTTGACCTTTAGCGACCCAAGATTTGTAATGATTGGGTACAATATGCTGAAAAGAAATTTGATTGACAAATCAGATTATGATTTTACCATTTCAGAATACTTGATTGTTCGCCAATATCTTAAAAATTCGGTTGATGAAAGTGAATCGGAAATGTTAGTTAATTTTTTGGATGCCTATATCCAATTAGGTTTAACAAACGAGCCACTATCGAATGAATCCAAAATTTATTTGAAAGAATCAGCAGAGGCAATTGATTACTCAATAATCAAAAAGTTTTGCCCAATTTTCATAGCGGAAAAATTGGATGAATCTTTAATTTATGAAATAGAAGATATTGACGTTACAAAATTCGATGGGGAAGATGTAATTGTTGCACCCGATGAAGATGATGACGAACTCATAAGCGAAATTGAAGAAATTGAGCAAGAAGAACAACAAGAACAAGAGATAGATGAAATTTTAAGTGAAGAAGATTCGGATGAAATTTCCGAAGCAACGATTGAAGAATGGAAAGAAACCATATCTACATTACAAGAATACATTGATGACGACATATCACCCGAAAACAATGAAGAATGGATTGCAGTTATTGAGGGATTGAAAGAATTACTTTCGGAACAAGGTATAAAATATGCGTTGGGGGGGATAACACAGAATGAAAATTTATTTAGTTTCCGTATTCCGACTTGGGCATTATCTCCTTTAATCAATGCTGATATAAGTGGGTTGTCAGATGATGAAATTGAAAAATTAGATGATTTTGTTTCTGATACTATAAATAAATATGGCAATGCCAATTTTATGCTTGGTGACGATTCAGATGTATTTGAGTTTAAGCGTTCAAATGATATTGATGGCAATTTAGGTGGGGAAGTAACTACTTTGTATTTACGAGCAAGTAAACCATCCCGATATGATGAAGGTGGTATGACCGAAGATGAGTTAAGAATGAAACTTGAAATATACAAAGGTCAATATGAATTACCCTCTTTACCCGAAAGCGCAAAACCCTTTGTTCTAAAAAATATCAATAAAATACAAAAAGAATTAGATGAGAGATTCCCAAAATCAAAAGAGGTTGAAAAGCCAAAAGAAAAAGAGGTTGCAATAGATAGAGATGCTGAAATACTTGCTGAAATAGAAAGGCAAAAGAAGAAATTGGGATTATCGGCATTACCCGAAAGCGCAAAAAACATTATTCGCAAGAAAATTGCAGATTTGGAAAATCAGTTATCGGATAAACCTAAAGTAGAAAAACCAAAAGAGGTTGAAAAACCGAAACCTACTCCGAAACCTATTCCGAAACCTAAAGTGGTTGAAGAAGAATTTGAAGAAGAATTTGAAGAAGAAGAAAAAAGTCCTATTGAAAAAGCATTTGGTAAAAAAGATGAAGTGAAAGAACCGAAGAAACGAGGAAGAAAACCCAAGCCGAAAGTTGAAGAACCACCAAGAGAACCGAAAAAGCGTGGCAGAAAACCAAAACCAAAAGTTGAAGAAGCACCAAAAGAGCCAAAAAAACGTGGTAGAAAGCCAAAACAAAAGTTATCTTTGTCTGACTTTGGAATAGGAACAAAATTTAATATTAACGATTACATATAAAACACAAAAAATGGCAACATCATTCGTAGAAAAAAAGCGTCTAATCTTCGCAGAGGCAAGAAAAAAAGATGCTAAACCACAATTACAAAAATTGGCACAAGCACTTAAAAACTTTGATAAGTTAAGCGCAAGTGATAAATCAAATTTGAAAGAGTTAGTTAATGCTCTTTATGAAAAATTTGTTGAGCGTCAACAACCAACAAAAAAAGGAGAAACAAGCGAACCTAAAAAGAAAATTAGCAAAAACATTGCTGACATTCTTCGTGAGTTCAAAAACAAAATTGGTGCTGAAAAATGGAAAATGGCAACAAGGGGTACTGACATTTACCGAGATATGGAACGACCTGCCTTAAAAAGAGGTAAGCGTATTGTTCGTAGGAAAGGAAAAACTACAAATCAATATGGTACATTCAAAAACAAAGTGGGAAGCACTTATTATGAAAGTCGTACAAATCGTTCCGATGTAAACCAACCTTCTGATAAGCGTTATCCGAAACTTGCACACGGAGGTAAATTGAAAAAGTCAATAGTGAACCCTTTTGCTTATGGAAGTGATGAATATTGGGATAGAAGGGAAAACTTTGAAACATATTTAAGTTCAGTAAGTGATACGATTTATTGGAATTGGTTAAATGAATCCATAAATGATGATGAAGCATCATATATGGCAGAAATGGAAAGTGGAGTTGAATTTAACCCTAAAATAAAATACGCAAGGGGCGGTAAAACGGGCAAGAAAAAAATTACTCGTCAATATCCGAATTATAGCAAAGAAGCCGATAGTGGTTTGGTGGCAAAGCCACAAGGGTATCGTTTCACCGAGAAATTGGCAAAGCGTTTGGGTCAAAAAAGTTATGCAAAACCAAGTCAAGCGCAAATTGAAAAATATCGCGGTAAAGGAGTTTATTCAGAGCGCAGACAAGATAAGTCAGACGTAAATCCAAAAAGCACCTATCCAAGTTTGGGAGATGGCGGTGAGTTTGGTGGAGGGGGTAAAACCAAAAGCATTTTAGATAGAATCAAAAACGCAGATACAATATCTGAAAAAGATATAAACTTGCTAAAGCGTAGAATGACTGCTAATTCTAATGATGAATCAGTAAGGGAAGTGTTGGATTATTACAATGAAGTAGGTTATCCTCGCCTTGATGCCGAGCAAACAAAGAAGGGTTATGCTTTCTTAATGAATTTATACAAATCCCCAACGGGAAAGGTGCGTTCTAACAATCCATTTAGTGATAGAGAAATAAAAGTTTTAGAAGATTTCAGTCACTTTGAATTTTATGGGTTTGAGGACAAAGGAAATTCTTATCGCAGTTTTTATATCCCTATTTATATTGTAGTTTCAAAAAATGGTGCATCATTTGAGTATTATTATGATGGTAAGGTCAATGTAATTGGCGCAAGGGGATATTACGCAGGTGGCGGTCGTACGGGCAAGAAAAAAATTACTCGTCAATATCCGAATTATAGCAAAGAAGCCGATAGTGGTTTGGTAGCAAAGCCACAAGGGTATCGTTTCACCGAGAAATTGGCAAAGCGTTTGCGTGAAAAAAGTTACGCAAAACCAAGTCAAGCCCAAATTGAAAAATATCGCGGTAGAGGAGTTTATTCAGAGCGCAGACAAGATAAGTCAGACGTAAAGCCAAAAAGCACTTATCCAAGTTTGTAAATAAAAAATATAAAAAGGATATGAGTAACATTGTTCAACATTTTGGCTCACCTATGATAAATCAAGGTACGCAAGGATTAACAAGCACATTCAATTTGGGTGGAGTTGTTCAACATTTTTCATCACCTACGGGTAATCCTATTTCTAATTTTGGAAATCCAACTTTTGCGAGAGGTGGTTCGGTTGATACCAATGTAGATGAACAACAAAGGGCAATTCAAGATATTGAAGATTTGCGGAAAGAATATCGTGAGTGCCTTACAAAAAAAGCAATGTGCGATGCTACTGATAAATCGGCACAATCTTGCGTTTACAAGCAAAAAGCCATTGACTGCAAAAACAAAATCAATAAGCATATTCAAGAATACCGAAAAAAATATGGTAGAACTGAAAGTGGTGATTGGATGATGTTTGCTAAAGGTGGAAGGGTAGATGCTCAAAATGAAATGGTAGAAGTTGCTAAAGAAAATTTAGGACAATCATTTGCATTACCAATTGAAATAGCAGTATATGTACCTTCAACTAAAGGCGCAGACCAATCAATAAGCGAAAATGAGTTTAATGACCGAATTAGAGAAACTGAACAATATCTATCGGAATTATTTGGTGGTTATTCAAAAGTAGATATTGATGGCGGTTACGTTTCGCAAGAAAAAGGTTTAATCAAAGAGGATGTTGCTAAAGTAGTGGCATTTAGTCAAGATGAAGATTTTTTGACAAATAAATTGCCTCGTTTGGTTCAACGTATTGTTCTTTGGTGTGGAGAATGGACACAAGAGAGCATTGGATTTGAACTTGAAGGTGATTTGTTTTACATTGATAAAAACTTTGAATACAAAAAGAGAAAATTTGCAAGTGGCGGTGTTACTGAACAATACTATTCGATATATGATGATGAGGGTGACTTGTATGAATTTCATTTAACTGCAAATGAGGTTATTGATGAAGCCAACACGATTTTTTATTATGATATGTTGGATGCAGATGAAGAACCTATGAGTACGCTTTATGATGCTATTGATGGGTTTGAATCAATGGGATATGAAGTGCGAGAGGAAAAATCTTTACAAAATATATTGGTGAAGATGAAGATGGTGACGAGCAATTTGCTAAAGGGGGAAAAACAAATAAATTAAAAGGTGATATTGGCAAAAGTGGAACACAATATGGATATACCTTGAAGCAATGGGAAGAAGGCGCAAAAAAAAACGGATATTTATTGTCACCTATTAAATTTTGGAAAAGTAAAGAGGGGAAATCTTATACCGATTCTTTTGGAAGAAAACAAGTTTGGGGCAGACATTCATCAGACAAAGATTCTTTGATGCGACAATACGGGTATATTAACGCTATTGGGTTAGATTTAGGAAGTAAACTTATCAATCCGAGTGCTAAAAAATTTGTTGAAGAAAATAATTATAGTAAATATGCCGATGGCGGTTCAATAGCAGAAGGTAATTATGAAATGGTATTGTCAAAATCTAAAGAATTGCGCCATCACTCAACTGAACTTCAAAACGCTTTGAAAAAAGAGAAGAATATTGATGCTTGGGTTGTTGCAAAGGTAGAAAGAGCAAGTGCCGATTTAAGTGATGTAACACATTATTTAGATGGTAAAAGTGAATATGCCGATGGCGGTGAGTTTGGCGGTGGGGGTATGACTGAAAGTGAGATTA
>RFNS01000110.1 GCA_009927055.1 Alphaproteobacteria bacterium
ACTTATTTATGGAGGTATTGGCATTGCCGTACTCGTAATTGGCTTTATGGCTTACAAAAAGTTTTCAAGAAAAATGAAACTGACGAGCAAGAAAAAAAAGCTGATGTTGAAGATGATACAAAAGAAGATGTTGTAATAGAAACTCAAACAACAAAAAGCGAAGTTGCACCTAAAAGCAATATTTCTCAAAATAAAATCACCAAATCAAGTCCTATTACATCAAATAAAAATACTACATCTTCAAAACCTGCAAGTGATGTTTTATTCAAGAAATTTGGTATAAGTGAAGCAGATTATGAAAAATTGAGAGCCAAAGAACGAGAAGTTAAGAAAAAATATCGTGACACTCCTTCTGAAAGTAAAAGACCAATGCTCAAAGAAATACGAGAATTTGCCGAAAAAAATGGCATTTCATATGGTGCTTACAAAAAAGCAGATGAATACAAATTACAAGAAAGAAGCAAAAAAGTAATAGTTCACGAAACTACTATGACAAAATTTGCAGGGTTTATGGATTTCGATGCGAATGATGATGTTCAAGGTTCAATGATGTAAAATCGGTAAAGTAATAGATTTAGGTTAATGCAAAGGCAAGGTAACGACTTTGCCTTTTTTTATTTATTCAATCTACACCAAGCAAATCTATTCTCTTGACTTACTGATACCTCATATCCTTTTTCTAATAATGTAGCAACACTCCGTATGTGCTTTATGTGTTGAATATCATCGAGAATAAGTATTTTGTTTTTCAAAAATTCTTGATTAAATGACATCACTTGTAAAAACTCGGCATATCCTACTCCCCCTGCTGAATCCAAGAAAATTAACTGCTTTCTATCGTTATTGCAAAAAAGGTTAAGTCCGTTTTCAAAAAGTACATTATCACCAATCTCTCGCATATAAAATGTTTTAGGATATGGTGAATCGTAATTTGTATTTAAGTCAAACTTCTCATTCAGTAAAAACTTTAATAAATAATCACGTTTTAGTGATAGAGCGTGGAAGGGTACAACATTTTGATACTGACGAAGATTTTGAGATGCAATTTGATAGTTGTTAAAATTGCACTCCATAGTAATAACGTATTTGCCCGTTTCGGCAAAAATTTTTGTACTTCCATTTCCTTGAAATGTTCCCGTTTCTACTACTTCATCACAATCAACAACTAATTCATTAACTACTGCCTTAAATTCAAGTGTATTCAGTTGGATTGGATAGTCAAGCATTTATCGTTTTCTTGTTGTTTTTTTTCTTGTTGCTTTTGCGAATCTAAATGAATGTAGAAAACTACGGATAGAATGACAATCCAAAATATTAAGCGATATAATAAAAATCTAAAGTCATCTATTGTTAATTTTTCCATAGTTTTATCATATTCTATTGATTATTTTTGCTTGTAAACAATCATTCCCGTTTTAGTTTTAGAAGCGACATAGGTTTTACCATCATAGGTAAATGACTTTGCACCTTCTTTCCTTGCTTTGTTCATTTTTTTGAAATATTCGTTTGCCATATTAGTTTGTATTAGGTTTGTTTACAAATATACAATGTTTCGCTTATCTTTCAACTTTGTAGGCATAAGCGCAAGTTTTGAGCGAAATGTAGCGCATATAAAGGA
>RFNS01000223.1 GCA_009927055.1 Alphaproteobacteria bacterium
TAGTTAATATGATTAACACATGTCCAAAATGTAGTGCAAAGATGATTGAAACTACTGGTCCTTGCGTCAGAGCTTCCATACCTCCACAATATGAATTAATCATGTGGTGTGGTTGTGGTTATTCAGAACACATAGGTTGGAAAAAAGCATATACCACAGAATACGTAAGAATGGAAGAATGGAAAGGACTTAACTCTAAAGAACAATTGGTTAATTGCTAATATGAAAAAACCTACACAAAAACAAAAAATTGAAATGTATGAAAAATTCTTACATAAGATTAACATGTGCGTAATATGTTGTGACAATACAGGAATTCAAGAACTTGTACATAACGCAGATATGTGGTCGTATGCATTCAGAGTTGGAAACGGAGGTCTATCAGAAAGACAACAACAAAGAGTTGTTACAAAGCGTTTGGAAACTTTGTGATACGCCTAAATCTGATAAAGAAACAGAAGAAAGACAAAAGAAATATACAGCATTACATACCAAATCCCCAAGATGTCCTGATTGTGATTGGGCATTGTATGATGGAATATATGGTATGAATGAAAATTGTTGCAAAGGAAAAGAAATAAAAAATCCTGTGATGATGTCAAATTTTGAATATAACCAAAAACACAAAGTTTATGAAAAAGAAAAACAAAATTAAAAAAGGTTGGAAGTTTGATCCTACCAAAGTCAAACATGTTCCAGTTGACAATGATCAATACAAACCATACCCATCAACAGATGTATGTTCACCATATTATGATTCGAAATCAACAATTACGGAGGAACACTATACACTATACGGTGATCATCCCGAAGATCGTATCTATAGAGACAAAGAATATATCCAAAGACTTCAAAGACATATTGATGATATTTACGAACTTTTAGTTTATGATTTGCGTCTTAATGAAAAAGGCAAAGAATGGCTTTTTGATTTTGTCTACAACGAAGAAGAAAATAATGAGTTTGAAGATTTTTTGGCAAAGTATAATGTCAAGTATGAAAATTT
>RFNS01000109.1 GCA_009927055.1 Alphaproteobacteria bacterium
CCATCTACACCAACTGCAACAAATCTTTGACCACTCCAAGCTACATTTTGTCCAGATGTAGCAAAAACTGTTGTTCCAAGACCAGTCCAATTAATTCCATCACTTGAATAAGCTAAAGTATTCGTTCCTTGTCCACTTGCTACAAAAAGTCTTCCATTCCATATCACTTTATTACCTTGAGTTGAAAAAATCGTAGAACCTAAACCTATCCATTCTGTATATAAATTAGAAGATGCTGTTGCTGAATTAATACTATATCCAGATGTAGAAAATATTGTTGTTCCAAGTAAAGTCCATTGTGTTAAGTTAGATGAATAAGCTATTGTATTTGAAGTTTCACCAGTTGCTATGTATAAATTATTAAAATATGATACATTAGCTCCAACACTATCAAATATAGTAGTTCCTAAACCTGTCCAAGTGATTCCGTCTGAACTGTATGCTAAACTGTTGGTTCCTTGACCACCTGCAATCCAGTTATTATTTACATAATTTATACGAATACCAACCGTAGAAAATATTGTTGAGCCTAAACCAGTCCAAGATGTTCCATCTAATGAATATGCTATCGTATTTGTTCCCGAACCTACAGCAACAAATAAATTTACTCCATTATGTGCTACACCTCTTCCTGTACTTGTAAAAATTGTAGCACCTCTACCTGTCCAAGTGCTTGCATTTGTTGATGATGCCAATGTGTTTGTTCCTTGACCAACAGCAACCCATAAACCAAACACTGAACTGTAAACACAATCAAAACCTGTAGTTGAAAATATTGTAGAACCAACACCCGTCCAAGTTCTACCATTAGTTAAACTATATGCAATAGTGTTAAATGTTCCAGTTCCATCTCCAACTGCAACCCAGTTTCCATTACCATATTTTACACTCTGACATAAATTGTTAAAAATAGTTGTGCCGAGTCCAATCCATCTTAAACCATCATCACTATATGCTAAAGTATTTAAAACACCACTTCCACCTCCTGCAACCCATCTATCTATACCATTATAAAAAACT
>RFNS01000107.1 GCA_009927055.1 Alphaproteobacteria bacterium
CTGTCCTGCTTGACTTCCTATAGCGACCGCTTTATATTGTTGTGTCGAAGAACCTGCATTCAAACCAATAGCAATAGAGAGAGAAGCTTGTAAAGTCATACCTGCTTGAAATCCTATAGCAATAGATTGTTGTCCTTGTGTGTCTACAGCTGTATTCGAACCTATAGCAATTGATTGTGAACCTTGTTGATTTTTTCCAGATTGATTACCAATTGCAATACTTTCACTTTGTTGTCCTGTAAACCCAGATTGATTACCAATTGAAACTATATTTGATGAATTATTATTATATCCTGCTTGATAACCTACTGCAACTGAGTATGAACCTTGTTGAGTTAAACCTGATTGATAACCTATGGAAACTGAATAATCACTTTGACTATTTTTTCCGGCTTGGTTTCCTATTGCAACAGATGATTGTCCTTGTGTTCCTGCTCCAGCTTGATATCCTATTGCTACACTAAGTGTTCCTTGTTGTGTTTGACCTGCTTGAAATCCTATAGACAAAGCATTTTGTGATTGTGTTCCTGCTCCAGCTTGATATCCAATCGCTATACTTTGAGTACCTTGTAGTGTTTGTCCTGCTTGATAACCTATAGATAAAGCATTTTGTGATTGATTTACTAAACCTGCTTGATAACCGATTGATATACTATTTGTTCCTTGTTGTGAAAATGATGATTGATTACCAATAGAAATAGCATTATTGTTTTGATTCCATTTTCCAGACTCTGAACCTATTGCAATTGAGTTAGTACTTTGACTATAGTATGCTGTTAAATATCCAACCGCGACAGCATAAGGTCCTTGTGTAAAATATCCTGCATAACTTCCAAGTGCTACACTATTTGATGATTGATAGTTAGAACCAGCATATATTCCTACAGATACTGAATCATTTCCTTGTGAAAATCTCGCTGAACCAGCTCCTATAGATACTGAATTATTTCCTTGACTATTTTCTCCTGACACAGCACCAATTGCTACTGCTTGATTTCCTTGGTAATTTGAACCTCCTCTATCACCTATTGCAACACTTTGGAAAGATTGATTTGTTTGCCCTGCCTGTGAACCAATCGATACACTTGATTGTGATTGATTTGTATTACCAGCTTTATATCCTATTGCAACTGATTGTGATCTTTGTGATGAGTTTCCGGCTTCTTGTCCTATTGCAACTGAGTAAGTTCCTTGATTTAAACTTCCAGCTTGATTACCCATTGCTACAGAACCAATATTTTGTGATGTTTGACCTGCTTGATTTCCTATAGACACCGCATATTGTCCTTGTGTAGAAGCACCGGCTGAAGAACCGATAGCTATACTTTGAGTTCCTTGTTGTAATTGACCAGCTAAATTACCAATAGCTATTGTTTGATTTTGCTGTAAATTAGTTCCTGCTTGATTACCTATCGCAACAGATTGTGATGCTTGTTCTGTTTGTCCTGCAAGATATCCTATAGCTACTGAAAATTGTCCTTGTGTATTTCTTCCTGCAGCTGTTCCTATAGCAACTGATTGTTCTCTTTGATTAACTCTACCAGCAGTAAAACCAATAGCAACTGTTGCACTTGCTTGATTATTTTCTCCAGCTGCTTGTCCTATTGCAGTACTATTAGAACCCTGTGAATATCTTCCAGATAAATATCCAACAGCTAAAGCTCCAGCTTGTTGATTTGAAAATCCAGCTTGTTGTCCTATTGCAACACATAATTGTTGTTGTCCAAGAGAACCAGCCTCTTCTCCTATAGCAACTGAACTAAATGATTGATTTGTTTGCGCTGCTCTTCTACCTATAGCAACTGATAAACTTGATTGATTTACTTTTCCTGCATCTGAACCTATAGCAACTGAAAGTTCTTGTTGACTTATCTGTCCTGCAAGATTTCCTATCGCAACACTTTGTGTTCCTTGTTGACTTTGTCCTGCTTGATTTCCTATTGCAACTGATTGAATTTGTTGTGTTGAAGAACCTGCTTGAAATCCGATTGCAATTGATTGTGATGCTTGTGATGTTTGACCAGCATTCATTCCTATAGCTATTGAAGCACTTCCTTGTGATTGTGAACCAGCTGATAATCCTATGGATATTGAATTACTTCCTTGAGATGTATAACCTGCTGAACTACCAATAGCAATAGAATTATATTGTTGTGAAAAATATCCACTATTTACTCCTAAAGCTATTGCTGAATTACCTTGTAATTGATATCCCGCTTGAAATCCTATTGCTACTGCATAAGATGCTTGTGTATTTTGTCCAGCTGTATTTCCTATTGAAATTGAATATTCACCTTGTGATGATAATCCAGCTGAATTTCCTATTGCTATTGCACATTGTCCTTGTGTGCTATAACCTGCTGAGTTTCCTATCGCTATGCCACTTGGTTGTTGATAGTTATAACCTGAATTTACTCCTATTGCAACTGCATTTACTCCTTGTGTATTAAATCCTGCTGAACTTCCTATAGAAACACTATCTGTGTTTTGATTATTATAACCGGCTTGGTAACCTATTGCAACTGATTCTTGTCCCTGTGATAATGAACCTGCAAGAATTCCTAAAGAAACTGCATTGTCACCTTGGTCGCTCAAACCAGATTGATATCCTATAGCTACTCCTCTATATCCTTGACTATGTTTTCCTGCTTCAAAACCTACTGCCACACCAAATGTTCCTTGTTCATATTGTCCAGCAAATGCACCTACAGATGTTGCAAAAGCATTTTGATTTGAATATCCTGCACCGATACCTACTGCAACAGTTTGCTGTGATTGACTATCATATCCTGCCTGATACCCTATTGCTACTGATGTTAAATCTTGTCCTGTAAATCCTGATTGATATCCGATTGCTATAGAATGTGTGCCTTGATTGAAATAACCTGCTTGTTCTCCTACTGCTATCGCACTATGTTTTTGTCCTGTATAACCTGATTGATAACCTAATGCCATCGCAAAACTTCCTTGATTATTTCTTCCTGCATTTGTTCCTATTGCGATTGCTTGAGAACTTTGTGTTAATAAAGCAGCTGAATCTCCTATTGCTATACTTTGTGTTCCTTGATTTGTATAACCAGCTTGGTTTCCAATTGCTACACTTTTTTGGTTTTGATTTGCATAACCTGCATATGAACCTATAGAAACAGAAAATGAACCTTGGTTAAGAAATGCTGAGGCATAACCTAAAGCTATTCCTTGCTCTTGTTGATATCCATAACCTGCTGACTGTCCTATCGCTATTGTATTATTTCTTTGGTTAATATAACCTGCTTGATAACCTATACCAATAGCATAATTTCCTTGAGTTTGATTTCCTGCTAAATGACCTATTGCTATGGATACACTCCCTTGATTGGTTTGTCCTGCTTGATATCCTAATGCAACAGAATATGAACCTTGATTTATTGTTCCTGCTTCCCAACCTATAGCTATTGCACCTGTAAATTGTCCAGTTGCTCCTGCCATACTTCCTAAGTATACATTTTGACTTTTATTTACTTCATATTTTTTTGTATTTGGATCCCAATAATAATAGTTTGCATAATAATCACCAGG
>RFNS01000156.1 GCA_009927055.1 Alphaproteobacteria bacterium
CCGAGCGCGTTCCGCGTCTCGGTCGGCGTCTGCCAGGTGACCGCTCGCGGAGTTGCCGGCGTCGATCATGTGCCGTAGAGCAGGAGGCTGTAGGAGGCGGTGCCGGCCGTGGTGCGGATGGAGTAGGCCGCCGTCGTCCGCTCGCTGCCGGTCATCTCGTAGACGCCGACGCGGCCGCCGCTGGCGAAGTAGGCACGGCCGCCGGCGGTCGTGAGCTCGACGTGCGGCGTGGCCGACAGCGCGACACGCTCGACGGTCGCGAATGAGACGACGGAGCCGTCGGCCGCCGTGTAGCCGGGGGCCGTCCTGGCGATCGTGGCCGCTGCGGTGCCGACGGTGCTCGTGATCAGAGCGACCTTCCCGGTCGCCACGGCATCGGAGCCGTCGATCGCCAACACCTTGAGCGACGACGTCGCCGTGTCGGCGTCGTGCACCAGCACGTCGATCGTGAACCGACCGTCGATCGTCATGCGTACTGTCCCCAAGAGACGGAGTCGAGCAGGGCCTTCGCCCCGGCCGGCAGCTGAGCGTCGCCACGGCCTTCGTAGAGGGCCAGGACGGTCATCAGAACGGCGTTCTTCACCCGCTGCGGGATGGCCGAGACGTCGTCGTACCCGGCCCACCAGGTGACGCTGATCGAGTTCTGATCGTCGCGGTTGCTCGGCCAGGTGCCACCGTAAGGTTGCGGACGACGCCCGGCGTCGCGTCCCGGTCCACCCGGTAGACGCTCGCCGGAAGGGTCTGCGTGGCCCCGGTGTCGCTGAGCGTGTAGGTGACGATCACGGCAGTCGTCGTGCCGGCGTTCGACATCGGCGGCCGCGGCAGCTCCACCTCGATCGGCCACTGGTCGAGCTTCATCTGCAGCTGCTGCGTGACGAACGTCCGCTCGACGTAGTCCTCGCACAGCTCGCGGGCCGCACGGATGTAGCCCTGGATGAGCGCGTCGTCGGCGTCGATGTCCACGCGGCAGTGCGCCTTCGCCTCGGCGAGCGTCACGGGCTCAGTTGCCGGCTCCGTCAGACGCTTGAGGCTGCGGTATCTCTTCACTTGATCCTCGCCTGTTCCGCGTCCGGTGGTGCGTCCGCCGTCTCGATGCCGTGCCGCTTGCGCCGTTGTTTCGGGGAGTCGTCGAGCAGCGGCTGCTCGTCCTCCGGGACGCGGACCGCGTAGTCCCACGCGATCAGTGACTCGGCCTGACGCTCCGGCAGCTCGACCGTCTCGCCCTTCTTGTAGGCCGCGTACGGTTTCACCATCCTGATCTTCATCATGTCGATTCTCCGATGCTCCATGCAGACGCCGGGGCCTTGCGGGTCTTCTGCCAGTCCGTCGTGTACTGGTACACCGGGCCGCCCAGCGTCCGCGACGGCCAGGTGATCACGTACTCGCCGTGTCCGATCGTCACCCGCGGCGTGACATAGAGCCGATTGCCGCACGCCTTCCAGTTCCGCCAGAACGCGATGTCGGCGTCCAGGCGGCCTTCGCCCCACGAGCCAGTC
>RFNS01000154.1 GCA_009927055.1 Alphaproteobacteria bacterium
AATGATTTCACAGTACGCCTCGTTGTACAGGCACAGATGCAGCATCAGCTGGCAACGCCACTCGAACGACGTCTGCCAGCCGTTGGGCTGGAGATTCAGTTTCCGGTAGAGCGGAAGCTCGACGGCCCGACGCCGGCTTCCGTCGGCCATCCGCTCGAGCACGTGCAGGCTCGGCGTCGCCACCGCCTCCGCGAGCACTCGGCGCAGGCGAACACCGTCGAGACCATCAGCGCGTTGTCGGGCGTGATCCGCACGCCGGCCGACGAGCGACTGCCAGCATCTTCGTCCCACATCCGCTCCTCGCCGGGGAGCCACAGAATCCGATGCTGCTCGGTCTTCGCGATCATAGGAAGAAGATCTCGGGTGTCCCGCTCGACTGCTGCTCGGCACCCATCCAGCAGGCGATGCCTTCGCACGTCGCCACGATGCCGTCGATTCGCTCCGTGCTGCTGGCCTTGCTCGGGTAGACGTTGCCGTGGCGGTCTTCCGCGACGGCGCAATTCGACGCGTTCCACGCGAGCACGGGGTGTCCCGCGTGCCGGGCCTTGCCGGCGAGCACGAGATTCTCCAGTGATCGCAGGGGGGCCGACATCGCACGGCCTCCCTGTGGGTATCCAATCACATCGACGCCATCCCCTTGCAGCATGTTGGCCAGCATCTGGCCGTTGAACTTGAGATCGACGGCCAGCTTCCGCACGCGGTACTGATCGCAGATCTGCGCGATGTCACGGTGCAGCACCGTGTAGTCGGTCACGTTGCCGTCCGTCACGCGGATGTGGCCGTCGCGAATCCACGAGAGGTAGTCCACCTTGTCCCGCTGGGCTCGCTCCGCGGCGTTCGCCTCTGGTATCCAGAAAAACGGCAGGATGTCCAGCGAGTTGTCCGATGGGTCCGGGCAGACGAGCACCAGGGCGGAGAGGTCGTAGGTGCTCGCCAGGTCGAGGCCCGCGTAGACTGGCCGGTCGCCGAACTCGCGGAGCGGCTGGCCGCACGCCGCCCAGGCATCCGGCTTGAAGAATCGCGTGTCCTGTGTCGTCCAGACGTTCAGCCGGTAGCGGAGAAAGGCGTTCAGTTTGGTCGGCGACTGCTCGGCCTCGCGGGCGTCCGCGGCGAACGACTCCTCGGTGATCGTCTGGCCGATCGACGGATTGGCGATCTTCCAGACGCGAGGCTCCTTCCACGAGCCGTCCGCCGCACAGTCGGCCGGGGCCGCATAGATGCAGCCGAAGAAGTTCGGGTCGTAGGCAGGATCGGCGATGCACTTCTCGGCGTAGGTGTGCTGCTCCCAGCAGATGCTTCTGCGGTCGTAGCCGGCCGTCGTGATCGATAGGATCAGCGGCTGCCGGCGGGCCGCACCGCCGTATCGGAGTGCGTCCCACAGGCGACGATCACGCTGGGCGTGCAGCTCGTCGAAGAGGAGCATGTGGATGTT
>RFNS01000206.1 GCA_009927055.1 Alphaproteobacteria bacterium
GAATTACGCTGCCAACCAAACACAAACTAAACCCTTAAATCAATGACCAACCTAAAAACAATCAACATCAAGGGCAAGCCTTACGTTGAAGTTGTTGAGCGGATTAAATACTTCCGGGAACACTTCGCCGATCATTGCCTGACAACCGAAGTGGTGCAACTGACACCCGACTTCGTAGTGCTAAACGCGATCATCACCGACCCGAATGGACGCATCGTTGCGACCGGCTTGGCCCAGGAAGATCGTGGATCCAGCAACATCAACCGGACCAGCTACGTGGAGAACTGCGAGAGCAGTGCGTGGGGCAGGGCGCTCGGAAACTTCGGCATCGGATTGAAGGATGCCATCGCCACCGCTGAAGAGATGCAGTTTGCGCTCGCCAAGGAAAGCGAACTGGAGAAACTACGCACCGACTACTGCATCCTGATTGAAGCGTTAGACACCGCCGAGATGGCGAGGTTACAACCGCAACCACACTGGGATGCGGCCAAGTTTGCAAAAGGAATTGAATATGTAAAATCACAACTTAAATCCAACAAGAAATGACACCACAAAAATTAGAATTGTACAAAAACAAGGCTTTACAAATTAGAGAAAAGCTATTAGCCGCAGAATCGCTTTGCATACCTGTTGACCATAAAAAGCTCACCTCATTTCAAAAAGGTGTAAAAAATTTAAGAGGCAAGCCAGGTATGTGCAATTATTTAAGATCTAAGTTAAGAGACGCTGATTTGATTTTCCATGAACCTGAAACCAAAACATATTTTTGGAACGAGGACAATGACGATAAATTGGATGACGTAATTCTTGAATATGCAAAAGAATGTGAACTGCGCTATAAAGAGGAACGTAAGCAGAGAGCTTTGGAACGTAATAAAAAAAAGCAAGACACGATTGGCGAGCCAATGCTATTCGATAGCGTTATGCGAGAAGAAGACCAGCGGCCTGTTTCTAACACCGAAAAACGTCATCAACTATACAAATTAATAGGCGAATTATTTATTGAACTTTCACAACTAAAATAACCAACCAATGACACCCTTAGAATTTATCTACACCCTTCCTGCT
>RFNS01000119.1 GCA_009927055.1 Alphaproteobacteria bacterium
TTTTAGGAACAGCTTCGTCTGGCCTAAAAGCATAGTAGTCATTACGGGTTAATCCTGGACGGCCACCAGTATCACCATCTAAATTAGAAAAATCTATACTATATCTTCTACCACCGCCAAAAGCTGCTGTAGAATTTTGAATTCCTGTAAACTCATCTAGAGATTCTGATGATCTTTTAAGAGCATCTTGTTTGCTGGATAAATCCTCTCCCCATGTTACATAAGCGTCCTCTCCTATAGATGATGCATTTTTAATAACGTCTTCTTTATTTGGTTTTCTGGGCATATATTTATTTCTAATGTAATAGTAATGCTATTTGATTACTTTAATAATACACTTTTATCTATAAATTCCTTGATAAATATCATCATCATTAACATTTGATGTGAACCATTCTGGACCTTTATATAATTTATTGCTTTGTTGATTAATTAAATCCCTGGTATCTCCGCCAACAACATCATAATTTGGAGATTGTAAAGTTCTATTTAATTGTCTAGCTATCATATTAGCTATTAGTAATGAGCTATATCGGTCTTTTCGTAATCTTCCTTTTTTACCATTTGGTAATTTTACTTCCGGAGTATCCCATCTGTCTCTTGCTTGTGGACCAGTACTAGTTTGAGTCATAACTATAGTTGTTAATTCATTTTTAAGTTCTTCTATTTCTAGTATGCATTCACTAACACTATCATACAATGGATTTAAATCGTCGTCTAAGATATTTTTTCCTTCTTTTTCCATAGCAAGACCAAGTGTAAGATTATCAAAACGTGGAAATAGTAATATTTTATCCTCTAGATCTTTTCTTAATCCATGATTAGCTTGACTTGTCCAATCTGCCTTTGCAAATTGCACTAGTTCCAGAATGTGTAGACCTTGTTGAGAATCAGTATCTTTTGCTTTGTCATAATCAATAATTGGCCATATTAGTTGTTCATTATCTTGAAGCTTACCAGGATCATGTAAAGCTTCTTCTATTGCAACACCACCTCCTTGAGCATCCATCCCTATCCTAATAGGAGGAAAGGTTTTCATAAGATCTCTAATTTTTCTAGAACAAAAACTATAAAAGTCATATTCTTGTGCTAGTCCAATCTTTTGTCTTTCTTTAAAATTATTTCTATTTGTTGCCCAACAATATACTATTCTAGAATGATCCGGATGAACTTCTAATATTACTATACTAAAATTATCTTGTTCACTAGCAGGATCGATACCATAAACATAATGTAAATTAGGATTACCTTGAGTTATAGCGTCAAAAACTACTGGCTTATTACCAATTGTTATTGCTGGATAATCTTTTGTAACACAACTTTCTATCAAACTTCTTCTAAAAAATCCTTGACTGTCATTCACAAAACATGCAGCATATTCCATATTATATATACCAACATGAATAGTAGCTTTGGCTCTACTTACTTGTTTATCATCCATAAATCCTTTAGGTATTAATTCATATGGTATACGAATAATACTATAATCTTTCCAATTAAAATTTGGTGGAATTTCTCCATTAAAAATTTCTCGTAGTTTTCTTTCTTCACCTTTACTTTCTATAATACTTTTATATCGTTTCCAGTACTGAGCAAAATGCTTAAAACCGTAGTCTGCTGTTCCACTTATTACTGCTTGATTATTAATTCTTCTAGAAATAGTATCTAGTTCTTCGCTCCATACTCCTGCTAATTTCATAGCTGCTTTTTTAGCTTCTTCCTTAACGTTCTGAATTGGACTGGCACTAACAGCAGCGAAGCCAGAAACCACAGTCTCATAAATATCTGGAGATATACTACTAAACTCATCTGCTAAAATAATATGAGCGCGCAAACCTCTAATCTTATCACCATTACCTAAAGGGATAGCTATGGCCCAACTATCTCCAAGTCTTATAGTACATCTATCAACATCTCGTCGTGGACCATCCTCGTTACCATTAAATATGCTTCTTAAAATAGGACTATTTTTCCACATATTTTCCATATATTCAAAGATAATTTTGCTTTGTCTAAAAGCAGCGCCAACTATAACTACCTTGGTACCTGGATAGAAAGCACACTTTAATACAGCATATAGAGCTAATAGAAAACTTTTACTAAAACCACGACTACCAATAAGCATAGGAAAAGGACGATTCCACATTTCTTGTAGAACCATAATCTGCATAGGATGTAATTCTATATTAAAAATAAGTTTACAAGTTGATCCTATGTAATAGGGATTTCTTAAAATTCTTAATAGATGCAAGTCTGGATTTTCTATATCTTCCTTGGTCCTATGAATCATAGGATTATTAGGAATACTAAGAGCACTTATGTCTCCTAATCCAAGCCAAGCATTATCAAAACTTTTAAAATCAACCATTAGATTGTTTTATTAATCTTCTAGAAGTTTTTATCGCTCTTTTAACTATCATAGATGCTACAGACTCAATATATGGCAAACTTCTTTTTGCGCTTTCTTCTTTTAACCAACCTAGTATAGTTGGCAAATTTTGTTCGCACCAATCGTTGCCTTTTTCATTCATTTCTATAGCATGACGTCTGCAAGAACAATTTGGAGTGCTTTTAATTCCCATTGTGCTAATCATATTTGTTAATATGGTTCCTGGGCCATTAGGAAATTCTTCTAAGGTTTTGGGAAATTTGCTTCTGAGCTTGGTTACGGTATCGTCTTTGAGACTATCATATAATAGTTGCTCTAATGTTGATCTATTAACATCTCCAAGTTTCTCGTAATCGATACCATTTGCAATGACAAATGAGCCAGGAATATTTCTGACAGTGGCAGAAACTATCTTGTTGGTTGGATTGTCGTGATAGGTAACATCTAGATAATCCATAACTAATGGTGGAGGATTAACTAATTGATTATTTTGATCAGTATATGGTGGTGGATAGATGGTAACTGAATTTTCAAGTTTCATTTTGGTTCTCCTTTGGTTTATTGTTTATGAGGTAAATCCTTTTAATAATATATTCTGCTACTTTTTCTGCATTAGATGCATTATTACAAAATAATACCTTAATGTCGTATTTAAGCTGCCAATCTAATATATTCTTCATTATAAATGCTGGAGTAATTCTAACTTTATCCCACATTCTTTTTGGTAGATTTGATCCTACTGGATAGTTTAACACATCATTCATGCTAAATTCTAATAGAAAAAATGAATATTTAAGTTGGCTCATTCTATGTACAACATCTTTGAACCGTGGTTCGATAATATTGTTAGCAATTTCATTTATACTCTTTTTACGTTCTATAGCAAAAACGTCCTGAAGACCTTCTATACTATAATCACCAGTATCTAATTTTTTATTAGCAACTACATAATCCTCAAAAGACCACGGTTGTTGCTCTCTGGTATCTATTATGATTGTAAAGTCTTCATTATTTATCATTTGATTTTTTATTATCAGATATTAATTTGCTAAAAACTGCTTCGTATGCGTTTTCGTTTCCTTCTATAAGAGAGTGATGAAATTTACACAAAGTGATTCCGTTATTTATATTATATCTCAAATCAACGCTATCAACCCATCTTTTGATATGATGAACATGTAATTTTTTGGATGCTAAACATCCTGGCCATTGACATTTGTATTGATCTCGTTTTTTAACCTGTTGTCTAAAAGTTTTGTATAATGGATCATTATAATTTCTAAACATTAGCGTAAACTTTAATATCGCTTTGTATCATTTCGCTAACTAAATCATCAAAAGAAGTTGATGGAATCCATCCTAGTACTTTTTGAGCTTTAAGAGATCGGCCACATAAATAGTCAACTTCTGCTGGTCGATATAATGATGGATCAATTTCTACATATTGTTTGTAGTCCAAATCCACACTCTCAAAGGATTTGATAACAAAATTTAATACGCTATGAGTTTGACCGGTACAAATAACAAAGTCGTCAGGAACATCTTGCTGTAGCATCAAATACATAGCATATACATAATCTTTAGCGTGACCCCAGTCTCTGTAAGCTTGAAGATTACCAAGTTTTAAATTGTCTGATGTTTTATTGTTAACTAATTGGCCAATATATTTGGTAACTTTTCGCGTTAGAAAATTTTCACCACGGCGCGGACTTTCATGATTAAATAGTATGCCACTAGTAGCAAAAATATTATAAGCATAACGATATATGCGTACCAAATTGTGACTAGCAACTTTGCTAACAGCATACGGACTTTGTGGAATTAGTGGAGTATTTTCATCTTGATATTTGTTATTATTTTTATCAACACTATAATTTTTACCAAACATTTCGCTAGTGCTAGCTTGATAATATTTTGTAGCAGATGATGTGGTTCTTATACCCTCTAAAATATGTAAAACCCCCATGGTATTAATATCAAACGTTGTGGAGGGCTGGTGAAAACTGGTTCCCACATGACTCATAGCGGCCAAGTTATAGAATTCGTCTGGTTCGTATTGTTTTAATATGGATAGTATTACGGAAGGATCTGTAAGATCAAATTCTAAAAGAGTTAAATTAGGATGATCTACTATGCTGGATATTCTTTCAAAATGGTACGAACTACTACGTCGATATAATCCAACAACTTTGTAATCTTTTTCTAATAATAGTTCGGCTAGATAGCTGCCATCTTGACCAGTAATGCCTGTTATTATAGCTGTTTTATTCATTGTGATTTTCCATAAATTCTGGTGTTAGTAATGGTACGTCCACAGTGTCGTCTTGATAAGTATGATATTGTTGCATTCTTTCTTTGGCTCCGGTTGCTGCCATTCCAAGAATTTCCATTTCTTTGCCTTCTTTTTCTCTTACTATTTCGTCTTCTAGCATTCGTATTAAACCAACCCAACTACTTTTACCATCTTCTATTCTTTTTATTCTTTGTTCCCTAGTAGCTTTAAGATCTTTACTAATTTTCTGTTGTTCATTAAGAAGTTTGGTATATTCATTAGTGTAATTAGCGATACTGTTGCGGGCAAACGACAATTGAGTTTCGAGATTAGCCAGTTTCGGTATATCTCTTTGATCCTCGCTTTTTTCATATTCTTTATCCACAAGTTTTTGTAATTTTTCAGTTTCACTAATGTGTCTTTTTCGTTCTTTCATGCTGCGATTAATTAATATATCAATAGTGATAAATTGTTTAATTTGCAACTCTTCTGCTGGTAAAACATCTTCTCTAAACTGTTTTATTAGTCCAACCCAGGTATCTTCAAAGTATTGGAGTTCGCCGCTGTCTTCATCAAACTGACGTGTAATTTCTACCCAAAAGGTTTTACTATGTAATTTATCTTTTAGAGTTTCATAAGCCGCTTTGTCTTCTGGATCAATTAGTAAATTATTTTCATTAATATATCGTTTAATTGGTCCTTCGTGACGATTAAGATTAGAAGCTATAGCATCTATGCTTAATAAATTAACATTCTCACGAATATAAGCTTCTTCATCTAAACTTAGTTGTCCTCGTTTTTTGGGAATTCTGCTGTTTTCCAATTGTTTTCCTCCATTATTTCCATAATATGTTTTTTAAGCTTATTAAGATCAGACTTGTTAATTTTTTGATTGTGTTTTAGTTTTAGATAACTTTCTCTATATTCTGAGCGGATATTTTTATCAAGAAAATTAACTATCTCGTTGTGCTCGTGAGACCCATTAGGTGACGATGCTAAATTTAAGTCTTCAAAATAGGATGGTTTAGCAATATTCTTTTTAGCATCATTTCGTTTGGCCCACGAAGCGTATGGTTCGCATTCCTTTTTGTCAATAAATTTAGAGCACTGATTGTTAGAAACTTTATAAGCAGCATCGTATAGTGGACAAGTTAAGCAGGGTTTATCGGGTCTTTGGTAGTTGTTTCTCTTGTAGTTAAATAATCGATTTCGCACATGAGTCCACAAAAAGTTTTCAAGGGGCCTTTTGTGATCATAATTTTTTAATCCTTCTAGTGCAAATATGGCCGCTTGTTGTTTCATATCCTCTATACTATGATAGCCGAATTTAAATTTGTGAGCTAATCTTTTAGTAATTTTGTCTAAAACGGCTAAAAATTCGTCGTCACTCACCGCTTTGATGGTTTGATTTGTTTTTTTCTTCATTATTTAATAGAGTAGTTATGTCGTCTCCGTCTGGTAAATTAAGATCATTTTGAATTTGGTCAATTATTGATCCTGATGCTTTGACCGATAAGATCGAAGATGTAAGATTGGTAATATTAGAATCAAAATTAATCATATTGAGCCCCTTGCTTAAAAGAACCAAAACTATAGTATAATAGAGTTGATCATCACATTGTCAATATTTACACTATATGGGGAGAATAAAATGAGCTATAGAAAATGGGGTCAGATCGAATTGGATTTTATCCGTGATAATTTTAATGTTATTTCTGATGATGAGATTGCTGTACGATTGAGTCAAATAACAAATAGTAGTATTACTACTCCTATGGTGCGACGACAAAGGCGCAAGCTTGGTATTCAAAAGCCACGAGGTCGTCAACCAAAGAATAAAAACGCCTCAATACCCGCATCGTTTGCATCATCCAATGATAATGGTTGAACGTAAATTT
>RFNS01000273.1 GCA_009927055.1 Alphaproteobacteria bacterium
ACAATGGATTTGGTTTGGGGTCCAGATATTGAATTGTTAGAAAGCAATACTAATGTTCATAATTTTCTTGGAGAAGGTAAATATACTCCTCATTTAAATGCTATCTATGCTGGTTTGGGAATTCCTCCAACACTTACTGGCACATTCGGAGCAGCAGGAACTACTAATAATTTTATTAGTCTAAAAACCTTAACACAAAGATTACAATATGGTAGAGATATGTTGGTTAAATTTTGGGAAGGCGAAATAGAAATTGTACAAAAAGCTATGGGTTTTAGGTATCCGGCTAAAATAGAATTTGATAGAATGGATCTAAGTAATGAAGATACAGAGAAGGCACTATTAATACAACTAGCAGATAGAAGTCTTATTAGTGATGAGTTATTACAGACCAAATTTGGTTTCGATCCAGATATGGAAAAATCAAGACTTAATAGAGAAAGAAAAGAAAGAGATTCCGAAAGAATGGTACAAAAAGCTGGTCCGTGGCATGATCCTCAATTTGAAAACGCTCTTAAGAAAATATCTTTACAACTAGGAATTGTAACACCAAGTCAAGTAGGATTAGATTTACCAAAGAAAAAACCAAGCGAAAAAACAGCATTAGAACAAAAAGCAGAACAAGTAAAGTCTCCTTTTGGAGCACCCAAGGTGGCTAACGATCCGTCCTCGGAATCGTTGCCGAAAGAAGCGGGCGAAGGTAGACCCAAACTTTCAAAAGATACTGAAAAAAGAAAAGACAGAACATTTTCGCCCCAAACCGGCGCCAAACTCCTAATATGGTCATCTTCTGCACAAGACAAGATTAGTTCTATAATTAATCCATTAATTTTAGAATATTTTGATAAGAAAAATTTAAGAAGTTTATCTAATGCCGAAAATGAAGAATTAGAGAAAATCAAAACGAACATTCTTTTTCAAACGCAACCTTTTGCTAAACTTAATGAAGATAATATAACAGAATATTTATCAGCATCAACTAGTAATGATACTAAAACTTTTTATAATTGGTTAAATTTGGTTAAGCTAGAATTATCCAGAGAATTAACGGTTGATGAAATTAAACAAGCTAAATCATCTTTTTACACAATGGTGTATAGTACAAAATAATAATCAAATCTTTTTGAAAGGTTTATAATGATAATATATCCACAAGAACAAGAAGATGGCTTAACATCAAAAATACTAGCCTCGTCTTCTATTGCTTATGCTAGTGTTGCAGAGCCATGCTCTCTCAGATTATCATCTAAATCATTTAAAAGTTTAGCATCCTACGATGATAGTGATCTATTTTATGTTCAATCTATTCTAGTAACTTCATCATGGAATAAAAATGATGATGTGTTTGATAAGTACGAGGTATGGAACGCTAAACATACTCCAGAACACAAGCCCACAAATCTAGAGCACAACGAAAGTTTAATTGTTGGTCATATAATATCAAATTGGCCTATTACCGAAGATGGATTATTAATAGATCCAGAAACCCCGGTAGAAAATTTACCAAATAAGTTCCACATACTTACAGGCTCTGTTATATACAAGGGATTTAGCACTTCCGAACTTAGAGAGAGATCAGAAAAATTAATTAGTGAAATTCAAAATGGTACTAAGTTTGTTAGTATGGAATGCTTTTTTAAAGGTTTTGATTATGGAGTAATTAATAAACAAACTAATGAATATAAAGTATTGAGCAGAAGTGATGAGACAGCTTATTTAACAAAATATCTTAGAGCATATGGCGGTAAAGGTGAAAATAATGATTATAAAATTGGTAGAGTTTTAAGAAATATTACCTTTACTGGTAAAGGATTTGTTGACAAACCAGCAAACGAAGATAGTATAATTTTTAATAAGAATCTTTTTGAAGAAAATAAAAAAATTGATAATCTTCAAGAAAAAAATAACGAAAATGAAAATTTAGGTGTAATAAGTATTCGATTGAATAATCAAATGGAGAATAATACAATGAGTGTAGAACAAGATGTAACTGAAATCAAAAACAAATTGGTGGCTATGGAAACTTCTTGTCAAGAGGCTGTAGCTGAAGCTAACGCATCTGTTAATTCATTAACCGAAAAAAATATTGCACTAGAATCTCAATTACAAACCCAAACTAACGAATTCACAGAAAGAGAAACTGCTATGAAAAAAGAAATCGAAGAAGTCAAAGCTTCTGCTTCAGAAGAGCTTTTAGCACTCAAAACTTCATTAGAAGCACAAATCTCAGAACTTTCAGAAGCTATTGCAATGAAAAATGAAGAGATGAAGAAAAAAGAAGAAGAAATGAAGAAAATGAAAGCAGAACTTGATAGCGCCAACGAAACAGTCGCTGCTTATAAAACAAAAGAAGCAGAAATGGTCAAGAAAGAAAAAATGACCAAAAGAAAAGCTGCCCTTGTAGATAACGGAGTCGAAGAAGATGCTGCTTTGGCTTTTGTTGAAAAATATGAAAATATCGAAGACGAAGCATTTGATGCTATGGCAACTCTTTTTGCTGCTATGAAGATGAAAAAAGAAGATGCTATGAAAATGAAAATGAAAGCAGAAGAAGTTGCAGAAGCAGAAGAGGTTGTTGAACCCAAAGTGAGTGCTTCTGATCTAGATAACGTTGAAACAGAAAGCGCTATTGATTTAACAGTTGGCTCAGATTCTTCTGAAGAAGAAGAAAATACCACTCGTGCAGCTCTTGTTGAGTTTGTTTACAGTAAGTTAGGCAAAAAATCCAAGTAAATTCTTATACGGAGAACTAAAAATGGCTCTAAAACCTGATCGTATCGAACTATTAACAGATATCTCTTTTTTCATGACTACTACAGCAGAGCGCGGTGGTGTTGTTAGCGCTGTAACTTCAACAACTGGTGTTGGCGTATCTATGGATGATGCCAATGCTGTTGTTGCTTACGCCGCTGTAGCATCTGGCGCAAAGCCAGTAGGTGTTCTACTTAATGATGTTGTAAATCTTGATCTTACTCGCCAACACATTAATTGGCATAAAGACGAGATGCAGGTCGGTGGCAAAGTAACACTATTGCGCAACGGCCAAGTTACAACAAATATGTTGGTTACTGGCATCACTCCATCCGCTGGAACAGATGCTTATGTTGGTGCTAGTGGCTTGATCGGTACAAGTAGTACCAATGCTGTTAAAATTGGTCAGTTCTTAAGCGGCAAAGACACTGACGGCTATGCTAAAGTATCAGTTAACCTATAATTTTCATACACGGAGAAATAAATATGTCAGCCAAAACTGAAAAATTTCAACCAACTCCAGAACTTAGTGATCTACTAAAGCGTTCTGGTTCAGCTCAACGAGAGGTTGCTTTAGCAGCTAATGCCGAATTTGCAAAAGCCCTAGAACTACCTCTTCGTCAGGGTATTCTTAATGGCGATGTTCTTGATGGTATCTTTGAACCAATTCGTCTTGATCAAAGTGCCACACCAGAGTTTCCTCTTGATTTCTTAGCTCCTGGTACCGAGAAGGACTTTGTGGCCTACACAATTCCTAATCATGGCTATATTCCAGAGCGTCATGTTGAGGGTGATTATGTTATGGTTCCAACATACGACGTTGGCGCCAGCATTGATTATCTCTTAAAGTATGCTCGTGATGGTCGTTGGGATGTTGTTGGTCGTGCTATGGAAGTGTTAGAAGCTTCATTTGTCAAGAAGATGAATGATGATGGCTGGCACACACTATTGGCCGCTGGTGTTGATCGCAACATTGTTGTTTATGATAGTGATGCCAATGCTAGTCAGTTTACCAAGCGTCTTGTTAGTTTGATGAAGACTGTTATGAGACGTAATGGCGGTGGTAATTCAACTTCTAATAATAGAGGTATGTTAACTGATCTTTATGTTTCTCCAGAAGCTATGGAAGATATCCGTAACTGGGGCATCGATCAAGTTGATGAAATTACTCGTCGTGAAATCTATACCGCTGCTGACGGTACTCTTAATCGAGTATTTAGTGTTAATCTTCATGATCTAGACGAATTGGGTGTTGGTCAACAATATCAACTATTCTATACATCAACTCTTGGTGCTAGTATGCCAGGAAGCGATACAGAAATTGTTGTTGGTCTTGATCTTCGCAAGAACGACAGTTTCGTTATGCCAATTCGTCAAGAAGTTCAAATCTTCGAAGATGAAACACTACATCGTCAGAAACGAGCAGGTTTCTACGGCTGGGCCGAACTTGGCTTTGCTGTTCTAGATAATCGTAGAGTATTAATTGGCTCACTATAATATCTAACTTTTCACGTTAACAATTTAAGGGTTGGCTCTGCCAGCCCTTATTTTGTATATATACTAGGACTCTATGCTTTGACAAACAAAGGATTTGCTTTATTATAAGTAAACACAAGGAGAAACTATGTTAGAAAATACAAAAACACTACAAAAATACGGATACTCAATAGAGTCCCTTAGCTCCGGATCAAGCAAAAAGATAGTAGTAATTTGTGATTATTGTAATAATACATTTGACAAATCCTACAAAGCTCGTAATCTTCAAAATAAAGAACTAGACAAAGATTGTTGTGTAAAATGTAAATTTAAGAAAAGAGAAGAGCTTAGTTTATTAAAGTATGGAGTTAAAAACTCGGCTCAAAGACAAGATGTAAAAGAAAAACTATCAGATTATAATATAGAAGAGCATAAAGAAAGTATTATGGATTTATTAGCTCAAAATTATAGCATAGTTTATATTAGTAAAAAACTAAATATTCCAAAAACCTCATTAACAAGATACCTAAATCTTCAAAATATCGATACTTATGGAGATTTACAAAAAAAGAAAGAAAAAACTTTTAAGGAAAAATATGGAGAAAATTATAAAGAACAATTTTTAGAGAAAAGAAAAAATACTAACCTAATTAAATATGGACATGATAATCCATTTGCTAATGATGATATTAAAAGTAAAATTGTAGAAACTATGAGAACCAAATATGGTAAAGATCATCATATGCAAAGCAATGAAATGAAACAAAGAGTTAAAATTACTAACTTAAATAAATATGGATGTGAAAATGTTTCTCAGTCTCCAGAGATTCAGGATAAGATTAAAAATACTAATTTAGATAAATATGGATACTCTCATGCTACCAAACATCCTGATGTTAAAACCAAAATAGTAAACACTATGATAATTAATGGTAATGCCAGATTATTTGATGGTAAAGGAGCTTCTTTTTGGGCAGAAAAAACGGGCTATTGTTTGAGTAGATTTAATCAATTAATTAATCAGTACGGCTTCGACGTTGCTAAAAATATGTATAGAACAGACAGTTACTCAAGTTTAGAACTAAGATTTAAAAGCTTTTTAGATGAGAGTGAATTAAATTATAAGACTCATACTAGATTAAATATTAGTGATAAAACTTATATTCCTGATTTTATAATAGATAATTTAATCATAGAAGTAGATGGACTATACTGGCATAGCGATAACTGTAGAGATGACGATTATCACATAAATAAAAAAATATCCTATGAAAATGCTAATTATGATAGTTTGTTTTTTAGAGAAGATGAAATTAGAGATAAATTTGAGATTGTTAAAAGTATGGTATTGAATAGACTGGGAAGATCAAATAAGATATTTGCAAGAAAGTGTGATTTAGATAAAATCAATGATAAAGAAGCTGACGTTTATTTTGAAACCAATCATTTAATGGGAAAGGGTCGTGGAACAACATATGTTTTAAGTTTTAAAGACGACATAGTAGCAGCTTTAAGACTCAAAAGAAATAAAAATAATGATTATGAAATTAGTCGATTTTGTAACAGTAAATTTTATAGTATAACTGGTGCTTTTAGTAAACTATTAAACTTCGCCATTAAAGATAAACAACCCGATACTATTATGACTTTTATAGACAAGAGATATGGTAGAGGTCATTATTTAAAAAATTTAGGTTTTGATTATATTCATATTTATCCTAGTTTCAGATGGACAGATGGATTCCAAACTTTTCACAGACTAAAATTTTCCGGTAATAGTGGATACAACAACGATCTTTTTAAGATTTATGATTGTGGCCAAGCAAAATACCTATTAAAGCTAAAATAGCTTTATGGTGTATAATAATTTTATCATTATTCTAGTATAATTACCATAAGGAAAATCCTTAATGGCCGCATCAAAATACGATTTTAGTATAGAACAAGGAAGTTCTTTTAAGCTAAGTTTGGTTTATAAAGACGATAGTGGTAATCCTATTGATCTTACAAATTGGTGTGCTAGATTAACATGGAAAACTAATACTAATGTTACTCAAACTTTTAGCACAGAGAATATAGATTATAGTGTATATAAATTTAGTATAGAGCCATTAATTGGAAAAATAACTCTTATGATACCGGCTAGCACCACCAATAGTTTTACGTTTAATGCTGCAAAATATGATTTGGAATTACAAAGCGACGATGATTTATATGTTGGTGGTGGTAAATATATTATACGATTAATATATGGTACAATTAATATTGTTAAACGATTTAGTCAATCGTCTTCGTTATTGGAGTGCGAACCTTGAGCAATTTTACCATAGAAATTTTTGACACTAAAAATATTATAGAAATTGAAACCACAGTTGGAAATATATTAAATAATTTAGAAATTGAAACTAGTAGTGATAGAAGCGTTGAGATAGTATCCGGATCAACAGTTGGTTTTATATCAGTATCCGATATACTTGGATTAGATGAATATTTATCTAATTTTATAGATGAATATGAAATAGACTGCGGCTCTCCCTAATTATTAACAATAAGAGGTTATTATCATGTCAGTACAAACGCTAATTCAAGTTCGTAGAGGCACAACAAGCGAATGGATTAATGCTAATCCAACACTAAGTGCTGGTGAATGGGGTTTAGATACATCTCTTAGAAAGTATAAAATAGGAGATGGATTAACAGCATGGAATAGCTTACCTTATGCTAGCATATTACCTAATAGTAGCGATCTAGTAGGAACTAGCGGTATCGGTGTAAATTTTTCTGCTACAACAGGAACGCCCGTAACAGTTAGTGTTACTGGAATATTAGCTAGTCAGGTTCTTGATTTTTCTCAAGCTGTTGATAATGTTATTAATATAGAGAGTATTCAGGATATTATTGCTAGTGGCGATCATTTAACTACAGGATTTTTAAGAAATGGTACCGGAGTAGTTATAAATTATGACGATAGTAGTAATTTTGTCAGCATTAATGTTAGTGGATACTCATTACTTAATCATACCCACTCTAGCTCTGATATAACGGATTTTAATGAAGCCACCCAAGACGCTATTGGAACTAATGCTGGATCAAGCGGATTTTTAAGAAATGGTAGCGGA
>RFNS01000076.1 GCA_009927055.1 Alphaproteobacteria bacterium
CGAGTAAGAATTATAATTTCCAGCATGTAATACAGTATTACTATTAACAGTTAAACTAGTAAAATTGGTTTGTGATGTTGTAGAAGCATTGCCACTCAATGTAGCAGTAATTGTTCCGGCGCTAAAATTACCAGAAGCATCACGCGCCACAATTGCTGAAGCAGTATTTGCGCTGGTGGCATTAGAAGTTACTGTAAACGTAGTATTACCGCTTTGATTAGCGGTAAAAGAAGCTGATCCGCTCAAACCAGTTCCAGAAACATTCAAAGTGAGTGTTCCATTACCAACGTCCGTAATTCCATAACCAGATATTGTTGTAGGATTAGTTCCACCAGTAATTCTACCCTTAGCATCTACTGTAACACTTTTATATGTTCCAGCAACTACCGTAGTATTAGTTAGTGTAGGATTAGGATATGTTCCAGTTAAATCACCACCAGCAGCTCCTGTTGGGGCGCGAGAATCACTTAGTCTACTATCATTTCCTTGACAAAAAGTATTGACAGCAGTGCCGAATGAACCAACAGTAATAACGCCCCCTGTGGTTGTTATCAAAGGCAAATTAGCCGTAGAGCCTATGGCTCCAGCATTTGTTATATTACCGTGAACATGAGTTGAGGAACTCTTACTGTCAATCTGGGTTTGGATTGCACTTGTTACACCTTTTACATAACTTAATTCTGTAAGACTAGGATAGGTTACTGTACTTAAAGATATAATATTCTTACTACTATCAAAACTTGCTATGGTACTAGCCGTTTGATTACTGAGGTTTAATCCAGCAGTAAATAGTCCACTACCAACAAGGTGTAATGTTGCAGATGGGGTGCTGGTTCCTATTCCAACGTTGCCAGCACTAGTTATTATAATACACGACGTTCCAGAAGTACCGATAGATATATTAGTACTTTCTCGATTCCATATATAAGCATTACCAGCAGAATCCTGTAATAACTCAAACCCATCCGTAGATGTTTGTCCCGTAGTAGTATTTGTTAGTTTTAATGAAGTAGCGGTTGCTGCGTGTATATGTAATCCAGAGTAAGTATTATTTACAAACGTTGGGGTGGTTGTTCCTATTCCAACATTTCCAGAACTATCAATAACAAACGGTGTCGTATCACCAGTAACATCATTAACAACAAAACTATTACCAGTACCATCGTTAGTAATGGTAAGTGGAACATTTGTGCCACTAGAACTAATAGTAACGCCACTAGAAACAATATTAATTTTTCCATTAAAATTATCTAATGTAATAGAATTATTGTTTGATCCACTAATAATTAAATCATGATCATTATCAGCTTTTATATAGTTTTTATTGTCGGAATCATCCATATATATTTTGAAATTATGATTTCCATTATTATCTATAAAAGTAATAGATGGCAATCCGTCGCCAGCATTACCATTATATAGCACAATTTTTCCGCCAGTGTCACCAGTATAATCTCCAATAAATAATGTCTCATCATTAAAAATTAAATTACTTTCAGCATTGATACCAGTAGCTGTTCCATCGCTTGTCAGTATTCTATTGTTTCCACTATTTGCTATAGTCGGTAATAATCCACTAACAGCAGAATTGAAATTACTAATATCCGAAGTAGTATGACTATGTGATGTTGATGCTTTAGCATTTAGCTGAGTTTGTATAGCGCTAGTAACACCTTTAACATAGCTAAGTTCTGTCAATGATGGATATGTACTTGTACTTAGCGATGAAACATTTTTATTTGCATCGTAGCCAGCTATTGTGCTAGCGGTCTGATTTGGCATAGTAAAATTACCGCTAACAGTAACGCCACTAGAAAAAACAACAGCAGCAGTATATGTTCTAGATCCACTTATAGTTTGAACACCAGTTGTTCTTACCACTGTGCTATCAACAGCTATGCTGTCTGCGGATACGCTAATTCCATCGCCTTGTCCAACATCTATTGTTCTATTTGCAGCAAGGCTTCCACCACCAGCCAATCCGCTTCCTGCGGTAACTGTTGTACTAGTAGCTGCTTTAGAGTCAATTTGAGTTTGAATAGCGCTTGTTACGCCCTTAACATAACTAAGCTCTGTGAGTGATGGATAGGTTGCTGTACTTAGTGAAACAACATTTTTATTACTATCAAAACTTGCTATTGTACTAGCCGTTTGATTAGATATAACTAATCCACTAGAGAAATTTCCACTACCAGTTACATTCAATAAATTTCCATTAAAAGTTAAATTACTTTCAGCATTAATTCCAACAGTGCTTCCTGTACTAGTAAGAACTCTATTATCTCCGCTATTAGCTATAGTTGGAAGCAATCCACTAACAGTACTATTGAAATTATTTATCTGATCTGTTGATATTCCTCCAACTATATCAATAGCATCTCCTATACCATCCCAATTTAATTGTTGTAAAAATTTAGCCGCATCAGATCCTTTGTATAAAGTGGTGTTATTATAGTCATCGTATTCTATTAAGATATCATTGCCAGTATGAGTATGACCGCTAATGCTAACATTAGTTCCGTTTTGTTGTAAAATAGTAAAATTACCTGTTGGTGCAGATACTGAGCCTGTAAAAGAAGATCCGCTAAGATTAGCTTTATTAGCTAAACTATTAGTTACTGTGGTACTAAAATTAGAATCGTTTCCTAAAGCAGCAGCTAGTTCATTTAATGTGTCAAGAGTGCTTGGTGCAGAATTTACTAAATTGCTAATTTCGGTTCGTACAAAACTTGTGCTAGCAATTTGATTAGTATTGGTGCCACTTGATGCTGTGGGAACCAATGGAGTACCGGTTAAGATTGGACTATTAGAGAAAACAAGAAATCCTGATCCTGTTTCATCACTAATAACGCTGGCTAATTGAGATGAAGAAGTAGTAGCAAATTGATTAAGCGAACCAGATAATGGGGCAAATATTCCACTAATACTAGTATTATTAATATTTAAACTAATAAAATTACCGCTATTAGCAGTTAAATTTCCACTAGTAGTAATATCATGATCATTAAAATTAATACTCATAAATATCTCTGTTATGGAATAAAGTTATACTTTTGACCACCCATATATGGTGGAGTGGATGTTGGAGTAACTGTTGGTGTTGGTGTTCGTGTTGTTGTATTGGTTACTGTGGGCGTGTTGGTTGTAGTAGCTGTAACTGTTGGTGTTATGGTCGGAGTTGTCGTCGGTGTTGCACTATTGGTTGGAGTTATCGTTGGAGTTATTGTTTGGGTTGCGCTATTGGTTGGAGTTACTGTAGGTGTTGATGTTTGTGTGCTTGTGATGGTTGGTGTTGCTGTTACAGACGGTGTTGGGGTGGGAGTCGATGCTGCTGCCGATCCTCTAAAAAGAGTTTGAACCAAATCTACTCCTGCTGTCCAAAGAATATTATTACTATTTAAGCCATTAACATTAATATCTAAACTATATGTTCCAGTATTAGCAACTACTGTTGCAGATACTCCATTAAGACTACTATCGATAAAGTTTTCTTCTATAAGAGATCCAACCAAAGATGTTGTGGAACTATTTCTTTTAATACACCCTCTAAAATTCCAACCAGCAGCGCCTTCATTAGTGCTACTAAAACAAGCCAAATTAATATTAAAATTCCAAATACCGCTAATTGGTAATACTAATTTTTCAGAAATGCCATCGGCATATAGCGTTGTTGAACTGTTATTTGATGTATTATTTCTAACAGTAAGAGAGCTTTTTTGAGAATCGCCAGTACTATTAAAATAACCATTACTCAATCCTAAGTTTCCATACGGATCGGTTGTGCCAATTCCTAATTTATTTCCATTAGATAAAAATATTAATCCGCTTTCAGCATCTATTCCGGTGCTACTTCCATCACTAGTTAATAATCTATTATCAGAATAATTATTTATTACTACTCCGCCCCCTCCACCACCCCCACCAGACGATCCGGTATAAGCTATATTAATAGTATTACTATTATCATTATAACTAATATTAATTCCACTAATTCCAACTAGTAAATCATTTACTCTATCATCAACAGCCTCATTCCAGTTAGTAATATCGCTATTTGTAT
>RFNS01000183.1 GCA_009927055.1 Alphaproteobacteria bacterium
GATGTAACTATGGAAAAATTTCTATTGACCATCTCACAACGCCATTATACAAAGAGCTACTCAAACTATTTAATTCTCCAACTGAACTATCCTTAATAGTACACCAATAATTTGAAAAAGACTCTACAATATTTGGATAATTATATCCACTAGGGTTAATATTTCCAAATTTATTCAAAATATATCTATTATTTTTGATAACTTTAGAAACATCATATAAATTTAATGTTTTGTCTTTTTGATGAATTAAAATATCTACAAGGGTATTTCTTTGATTAGCATTCTCTGTATAAACATGTAAAAATACATCTTGTATAATAATATTTTCTGTTGTACCCAATTGGTGCGGAACCAATATTGTGCGTGGAATTAGTTCCACAATAATTGCTGGTAATTGAACTCTATGATTAGCTGTTATGCTATAGTCTTGTTTATTAAAATTAGATGGATTATAGGTTTCTTTTTGTACTTCTTTCCACCATACATTATCGCTACTTTTATATACTTGTACGTATCTATAAGAATAACTAGCTAAAACAGAGCTTTTAGAAGAAACAGCATTGTTAAAAACTATTTGTCCTAGTGGATAATTAACATTATATCCGTAACTTCCACTACCTGTTGGTGCTGGTAAAAATGTATTATTAAGATAAATTCCAGAAAAAGTTGTCGGGCTTCCACTTTCATAAACTACGCCGCTTTCATAAATCCAATCTTTGCGAGGAGCTTGCCATACTTTATCTTTTAGGGATGGATCTTCAGCATTTTTTAATATATGAAAAGTTCCTCCATTAACTCCACTTGTGGGTATTTCCACATTGACAAATCCACCAATATGTAAAAATGACCAATCCAAAAAACTTTTCACATTATCTTCTAGTAAAGATATTCTATTTTTATTTGATATAGATGAGATATTATGAAATGTTGTCATATAATATTTTCTAAATTATTTTGTATTACGGATACTATGGCAGTATCTAGTTTACTAATTGCTCTTGTTGTCCAGTTATTGCTTTCTGTTCCAACAAAATTAGAAGGAACTCTCCAATTACTATTAGATTTTACCATTAATGCTAAACCACTACGAGATTTTGGACTATTAGTATAATTTACACTATAGTTTTGTACTATTGTTTCGTTTCCTTTTAATAGGAGCCATTCTAACCAAGGTAAAGAATATCCTTTTTCATTATCATTCACACTAGCAATATCTGTATATATAATTCCATTAATATCATCGCTTTTAATCATAGTTAGTATAAAACCACCACTAAGACCGTTACCAGTTATTTTAATTGGCGTCTGTGTGACTTCTAGTGTGTTTGTCATAGCGTCTACAACTCTATCGACAGATTCTGGATCGCTTATTCCAAATTCTGCTTTTAGCGTACCAGCTTTTAATGAAGCATATTCTGGTTCATTTATTAAAGCATTTTTAACTAAATTTTTAATATCTTTAGTAATATTTGGCAGTGTTTTATTTATAGCAGTAGAAAGTTGATCCTTTAGATTATCAAGAATTAATTTAATTATTTCACTATTGTTTTCTACTACATCTAATGAAATTTTCATTTTTTCTTCCACAAAGTTAAAATATATCTATTATCACCAAAGCCTAATGGTTCTGGATCGCTGGCTCTCTCATATTTAAAATGGCCAATATTAGTTAAATTATTATCAAATATTATTTCATTAGCATTTTTTATTTTACTCAATAAACTAATGTTGCATAAACTTTGAATAGATCCATCTGGAATATTAATAATTTTAGAGTTGATATTTAAAAAATATTTACTATCAAAAATAAAAGCTAAATATATAGTTTCACTAGAACTATTACTTCTAATTTGTCCTTGCCCAACACAAATAGGACAAATACCACCCTCCGGAAATTCTATTGGGCCGGATCCATTATAAACATTGCTTGATAATAATGAAATAGGATCAAAAATACAATTATTACAATATGTTGTAGCTATTTGATTATCATATAAAATTTTACATGGTAAAGATAGTGCATTATTTTCAAGCAGTGCATCTATAGCATTATTAAATAAGCCCTTTAGTTCTGATGAAATTATACCACTAAATGGATTACTCATAATAATTAATAGTTATAGTTGGCGATATACTATCATTAACATTTAATATTGACTTGGTAATAGGTCCTGATTGCGATAATATTTGTTTTGCTATGATAATTTTTTTATCTATATTATCAATACTGACTATATTGAAATTAGAAAAATTAATTATAATATTATTATTACTAGTATTATCTAATAAGGTTATGATCATACTGGTTTTGGTTCTCCAGATAGTCCTGGACCGGCTGGTGCGTATGGTGCTGTACTATCTGTTATGGATAAAATACATAATTGAGCCCAATTATTAGCATCATTATAGTTTGCCCATGCTGTACCGTTTGGCCAGTTTGGTTGATAAATAACTGGAGTATTATTACCTTGTACATAAACATTAACAGCAAAGGTTATAGAGTCCACAGTATATGTTAAATTCATATAAGATACCTTTTTATTATTAAGAATTAAAAACTATAGCTCCCCAATTATTATTAGAAATAGATCGTTGTGTCCATGTTACACCGTCTGTTGATGTAGCCACAACAGTGCCATTTTCTACTGCAACAAAATTATTATTTCCAAATGCCATGTCTGTAACAGTAGAGCCGAGACCCATACCAATATTCCAATTTATACCGTCATTAGAATAAACAGTAGTACTACTATTATTTGCTAGTATAACATATACTCCATTGCCATATGCTATAGATTTCCATCCTTTTGATGTTGGTAAAGTTGCATTATTCCAATTGATACCATCGCTACTATATAAAAATGTTGTTGTTGTTGTTCCAATTAATATAAACTGATTACCACCATAAATCATATCTGTCCAATTTCTTGATACGGGCAGTGTTCTTTGTGTCCATGTTATACCGTCGGTAGATGTGACAAAAGTAGACGAATTTGGAACCACAGCAACATAAATACCATTACCGTATGCTGCTATAGACCAGTTGGCATTAGGCACAACAAAAGAGTTCCAACTAGCAGCGTCATTACTATAAAATCCTGTTGAACTATTTGCAAAAACTAAATATGTATTATTACCATATAATGTTTTTGTAAATAAATTATTAGGATGGCTAATATTATATGAATTATTAGACCAAGATAGACCATCGTTAGATGTGTCATAATTAGAACTATTATAGGCTACTGCCAGATACTTGGAATTACCATAACTTATATCGGACCATGATCTAGAATTACTAAAATTACCAACTATCCATGATGCTCCATTGGTTGATCTGGCATTACTAATATTATTAGAAGCCGCTAAGAACAATGGTGATATAGCGGTTGTTGGGCTTGGAGTTGGAGTAACAGTTGAGGTCAAGGTTATGCTAGGCGTTAATGTGGGCGTTGGTGTTACTGTAGCAGTAATCGAAGCTGTTGGTGTTGTGGTGCTTGTTGGAGTAATAGTTGGTGTTGTTGTTTCTGTTGGAGTCACATTATTAGTTGGCGTGGCTGTTGGAGTGGTTGTCGAGGTAGAAGTAACAGTTGGTGTCGAGGTAGAAGTAACAGTTGGTGTCGAGGTAGAGGTAGCTGTTGGTGTCGAACTAATAGTTTCTATGATTGTAGGAGTAAAACTACTAGTTGGTGTGACTGTGGACGTTACTGTTGGTGTTATACTATTAGTTGGAGTTATAGTTGGTGTTAAAGTTGGAGACAAACTATTTGTAGGCGTTACAGTTGGGGTGGGTGTTGGTGTTGTGCTAGCACCAGGAGTTGGCGTGACACTTGATGTTATAGTTGGCGTTACACTATTAGTTGGAGTAATTGTTGGTGTTGGTGTTGGTGTTTTGGTTGGTGTTGGTGTTGGGGGCGGAGTATAATTACAACATAACCAATAATAATTAGGATCATCAAAATTTAAATCGTTTAGATTTTGTATAGATACTAATGCTGGGTCAGTATCTTTGCTAGTATCTAATGTTTGAAATTGATTTCCAGTATTAATAGTAGTTCTACCATTATTAATAGGATTCGAATTGATAGCTTTATCTATATTCATTATGGTATTCCACATTCGAAGGGATCTGTATTTTCGGGAATATTATTGTCGTATGTTATAACAAGTTTCCACGAATCGATGTTTCCACTACCAGATGGATCTGTATCTTTAATGATAAGATTCCATACGCCGGTTATAGAATAATTAAATAAATGATCAAAACTACTGTTTAGAGACTCACTATTATAATTGATAATGGATGTTTTATCATATATTCTACAAACTTCTCCATTAGAAATATGATTCAAATATATTCCACTATTGGCTTTATTACTAAACATAAAACTAAAATTATTATTAAAATTAGGTATTTTATGATTAGCAGATAATAGGATTTTATTTCCACTTGGAGGAGCTAATAGCATAACCAAGTCTGTTGGACTACTATGGCTTAATTTATTAATAGCTAATTCAATATTCGATATGATTCCTGTATTTGTAACAATAACGGAGCCCGTTACTGTTGATAGATCACCAATGCTTAATCCGCTACCACTATATACTGTTGAAAATAAGTCCAGTGGACCACAATCATATGGTAAACAAAAATCAGTAATTTCTTGTGTAATAGTTGGCGTAGGAACCTGTGTCTCTCCGGTTGGAATAGGCGTCGATGTTATAACAAGACTCGTTAAATTTGTTGGACAGTCTGAAGATAAATCGACATTTCTATCAATAAGATCTATAGTGCCTTGTGATAATCTAACATTTTTTAGTTTTATTGTATTAATATCTTTAATATCTAAATCATAAACAGCTACCGCAAAATCAAATAATGATGTTTCTTCTGCACTAAGTTTAAAAGTAATATTGCCGGCATTATCTGCTGTTAAGCTCCATCCATTAGTATCATAATTTGATAAAGCTCTACTAGAATAGACGCGTTTTGTGTTATCATCTCCTAATAGTGTAAAAATAACACATTTTTCACTAAGATCAATAGGATTATTATTTTCATCATTATATATAAAATTAATCTGAAAATCAGACCCTTTTTCTATCGGAAAATTATAATTAACAGCTACCATAGAATTATTCCATTAACTATAAAGGTCTCTAGCATGATCGCCAGGATATCGTAAATAACTCGGATCAAAATTATTA
>RFNS01000186.1 GCA_009927055.1 Alphaproteobacteria bacterium
AGAACGGTGTATTAAAACATAAACCATATTTCATAAAACGGAGATTCTTCCATGGCACGAAACAACAGAATTTTTTATGCAACTCAAGCTATAGCTCTAAAGCCACAAAGTGATACTACAACACCTCCAACATATTTTTCAGGTGGCGCCGATGGATGGTACTATCCTCGTGGTGTTCAAAGCGCTGGTATAACAACAAATTTTGCTTTGGAACAAGTTTTCCAACTTGGTCAAATCGAACTATATGAAAACGTTGAAGACGTACCAGAAGTTGAAGTAACAATTAATAAGGTTATCGACGGAACAGCACCATTATACCTAATGTGTATGGGTGGTTCGACTGGTATTCCTGGGGCCAATGGTCAAGAATTAGTTAATTTAGCAAACAATAGAGTAAATTTTAGACTTGGTATCTATTCAGATACTAATAGTGCCGCAACTGGTACTGTTCCAACATGGGTAGATTGTTCTGGCATGTATCTTAGCAGCGTAAGTTTCACTATTCCTGTTGATGGTAATGCAACAGAAGACGTTACACTTGTTGGAAATAATAAATACTGGAATAGCACAAATGTTGGAGCAGCTAACGCTGGATTTTTCAGCACCCAAGCCGATGCTGGCACAATGACAGCTCCCTCTATTGGTAGACGTTATAAATTCAATAGCAGTCAAAGCGTTATTCCAACTGGAGCTGGTGGAGGTATTCCAATTCCAGAAAATCGCACTATGCCATATCTACAGAGTGTTACTGTTAGTACCGATCTTGGTCGTGAAGCTATTAATGAACTTGGCGCTATGGCCCCATACTATCGTTATGTTACATTCCCAGTTGAAGTAACTAGCGAATTCGAGGTTATTGGAGATAACGGCGATCAAGTAGAAGGTCAAGACTTTGATGGTCAGGTTGGTTGCGATGTTGTATACAAAAATCTTCAAGATAAGCCTGTGAAGATTGTTGTGTGTGGCAGCGGAGTAAATGACTATTTAGAAATAGATCTTGGTACTAAGAATAAACTCACTAGTGTTAACTATACTGGTGGCGAAGCTGGTGGTGATAATGTTACCATCACATATAGCTATCAAACTTTCAATAAGTTTAAGGTTACAGCTAGTGGCACTTTCCAAGAAGTTAAATGGATCGATAACGCTAACGACGCTGTTGTTGGTGACTGATAGTAGAGGTAAAAAAGATAAAAGGATGATTCCTGGACTATGGACGAATTGTTTAATATAATCGGC
>RFNS01000194.1 GCA_009927055.1 Alphaproteobacteria bacterium
GAAACGGTGTATTAAAACATAAACCATATTTTATAAAACGGAGATTCTTCCATGGCAAGAAACAACAGAATTTTTTATGCAACTCAAGCTATAGCCCTAAAACCACAAAGCGATACCACAACACCTCCAACATATTTTACAGGAGCCACTGATGGATGGTATTATCCTCGTGGTGTTCAGAGTGCTGGTATAACAACAAATTTTGCTTTGGAACAAGTCTTCCAACTTGGTCAAATCGAACTATATGAGAACGTTGAAGATGTACCAGAAATTGAGGTCACAATCAATAAGGTTATAGATGGAACTCCTCCATTATATCTAATGTGCATGGGTGGCTCAACAGGTATTCCTGGAGCTAATGGTAAAGAATTAGTTAATTTAGCAAATAATAGAGTAAATTTTAGACTTGGTATCTACTCCGATACTAATAGCGCTGCAACTGGCACTGTACCAACATGGGTAGATTGTTCTGGTATGTATCTTAGCAGTGTAAGTTTTACTATTCCTGTTGATGGTAATGCCACAGAAGATGTTACTCTTGTTGGAAATAATAAATATTGGAATAGTGGTGTTGTTGGTGGTGCCAATGCTGGATTCTTTAGTAGTCAAACCGATGCCGGCACAATGACAGCGCCCGCTATCGGTAGACGCTATAAATTTAATAGGAGTCAAAGCGTTATTCCAACTGGAGTTGGTGGAGGTATTCCAATTCCAGAAAATCGTACTATGCCATACCTACAGAGTGTAACAGTTAGTACAGATCTTGGTCGTGAAGCTATTAATGAACTTGGCGCTATGGCTCCATACTATCGTTATGTTACATTCCCAGTTGAAGTAACTAGCGAATTTGAAATTATAGGCGATAAAGGAGATCAAGTAGAGGGTAAAGACTTTGATGGTCAAGTTGGTTGTGATGTTGTATACAAAAATCTTCAAGATAAGCCTGTTAAAATTGTTGTGTGCGGTAGCGGAACAAATGACTATCTAGAAATAGATCTTGGTAGTAAGAATAAACTTACTAGCGTGAACTATACTGGGGGTGAAGCTGGTGGTGATAATGTTACTATCACATACAGTTATCAAACTTTCAATAAGTTTAAGGTTACAGCTAGCGGCACTTTCCAAGAAGTTAAATGGGTCGATATCACCAATGACGCAGTTGTTGGTGACTGATAATAAAGGTAAAAAAGATAAAAGGATAATTCCTGGACTATGGATGAATTGTTTAATATAATCGGTAAGCTGTATGTCGATATATCTAATGCTCAAAAAGTATTAGAGATAATGAGACAGCAGCTTTCGGAAAAGGAAAACGAGATACAACGACTAAAGACTTCTCATACAGAAGGTTCGGATGAACGATGATCTGGAATTGTTATTATATAGAATTTTTTATGGAAGTTTAATTTTTTACTATAATAATGAAAAGTATATTTTAAAATCACCAACCATACCTATAAAATACGAAGCACAATTATTATATAATAATATTATTAATGATGAAAAATACAATGATTGGATAAGAGAAGAAAATTTAGAAAATTTATTAATATTTTTAAGTTTATGGACAAAAGATACTAAATGATTATTAAGGATTTAGATAAAAAAATAGAAAATAGTAAAGCTGACTACTATTCAAATTTTAAACTTTCTGATAAAAAAAATAGTATCAAAAAAAATCTTGATAATTATAAAAAACAATTAAATTCTATACTATCTAAAAAAGAAGAACTATATTCTAATACATTAGAGGGATATGCTAATAGTATAAAAAATGAATATATTATTTCTCACACATTAATTCAGAACAAAGATAAAGTATTTGTTTCTAGTAAAAATGCATCTAATTATATGTTATTTAATAATATTGTTAGTGAACTTAATAAATACAGTATATCCATAACTGATTTTAAAAAATTGGCTCGCAGCCAACTATGGCGATCATATTGGAATGTTAAAAAGAATAATGTGTTCGATGGAAACTTAACAGATGACCAGAGAACACTGATAGGTATTAGTCAAATGTATGATAGGTATATGAGCATCCCGAATGTCCTGATGACGATATTCTAGAAGATGACGATGCTCTTGATGGATGGATGATAATACAAAAACGTAAAATAGAAAAAGATAAGAAACAACAACAAATAGATAATATGAATCCTAAGCTTAAAAATGCTCAGGAAGTTTTTATAATGGCGAATAATGTTAATGAAGCAGAGGAAATTATATCATTAAATAGTCCGGAATCATTGAATAGAATGAAAAGCAAAATAAGTCATGTGCAAAAATTTGGACAAACAGAAGAAAGTCAACTACCCGATGTGCAGTTAGATCTAAGAAATCAACTTAATCAACAAATTAAAAATAGGAAATAATATATGAATAATAGTGAACAAGAATTATTAGATAATCTATACAAAAGATTTCAAACAACTATGATAGGAGCATTGGCAAGATTTGAAGATCATTTTGGACATTTATGGGATAAAGAACCTGACGATAGTCCAATTTGGGATACTTGGGAATATACTAGGAACAGTATACTAAATAATGGAAATAAGCAAGCTCGTGCTGCTATTGATGACATTAAAAAATATTTATCAAAGAATACTATTAGTTCAAAATATACTTATAAACTTAATTTCAAAGAGGAGAATAACAAATGAAAACAAAAACTTTTAAGCTCGAAGTTGATGGTGTCGAAAAAGAATTTTTGGTACGAAGCCCAACCTTAGAAAATCAGAGAGAAGCTCAAAAAGTTTATAATCAAGCTTTTACAGATGCTATTAAAAGTAAAAGTGTTGTACGAGCAAAGCTAGATGATTTATTAGAAGATCAGGGCTTGTGGAATGATGAAAAACAAGCTAAGTTTACTGAACTACAAAAAGATCTGCTAGATGGAGAAAAAAGATTAGCAAAAGGTGGCTTTAGTTTAAATGAAGCCAAAGATCTTGCTATCAAGATGAAAAGCATACGAGATGAAATAAGAGATCTTATTAGCGTAAGAACAAGTTTAGATAATCATAGCGCAGAAGGTCAAGCTGATAATAGTAGATTTAATTATTTAGTTAGTGTTTGTTTGGTGTATAATGATACTAAACAGCCTGTTTACAAAAATATGGAAGAGTACCTAAATAGCAGCACAGAAAAGGTTGCTATAATGGGCGCTCAAAATTTAGCTAATATGCTGTATGGTCTTGATAACGATTATGAAAGTAATTTACCAGAAAATAAGTTCTTAAAGAAATTTAAATTTATTGATGAAAAATTACGACTAGTAGATAAGAAAGGCAGATTAATAGATAGAGAAGGTAGACTGATCGATGAGAGTGGTCGATTTATTGATGAAGAAGGTAATTTTGTTGATAAGTTTGGTAACAAAGTAGATAAAGATGGAGAATATTTGGTTGATAGTCAACCATTCCTTGATGAAAATGGAAATCCAATAATATTAGATGAGGAAAAACCCAAAGATGATAAGGTTGAACCATCAGTTCCAACAGAAAGCCCGGTTGTTCAAGAAGCCCAACCAGTTTCTGCATCAACTGAACAAACAGTGTCAACAACTTGATAAATTAGTGTATATAATATTGGGTTATATTATTCCCCGTTTAGAGTTTCTTCTAATCGGGGAATATTTTTATCTTAATCTAGGAATTTGATTTATGGCACAAGCCTTTAATTTAACCGCACAATTAAATTTGCGTGGACCATCAAATGTTAGGCAAATAGTTTCGGATGTTAAAAAACAACTTGGTACAATTACTGGTGATATAAAATTTAATATTGATCCATCCGCAATTAATAATACAACAAAACTTAGTAAATCATTACAACAACTAAGTTCCGACCTATCTTCTGTTTCGTCCAACGCTACTGCGGCAGCATCTGCTATTAAAAATTTTGGTCAAAGTATAAATTCTATTAGTAATTCTTCTAATAAATTATCTTCTAATATAAATAAAACAATAAGTAGTTCTGGTAATTTAGGAACAACAGTAACAAAAACAGCAAAAAATATTTCTGTAGCACGAACAGAGATGGAAGAATTTGGTCGTCAAAGCGCATTAGCCATTCGTCGTTTTGCTGCATTTAGTGCTGTAACAGGAGTATTTTTTAGTCTTAATAGAGCAATTAATAGCGGATTGAAAAGCTTTATAGAATTTGATAAAGAATTAGTGCGATTACAGCAAGTTACTGGTCAAAGCGCCGATGGATTAAAAGGACTCCAAGATGAAATTACAAGACTATCAACTGGTCTTGGTGTTAGTTCTGATAGTTTAATTCAAGTATCATCAACATTAGCTCAGGCAGGATTAAGCGCTAGAGAAACTGAACAGGCCTTAAAAGCATTAGCATTAACAGAATTAGCGCCTAGTTTTGATGATATTAATCAAACAGTCGAAGGATCTATTGCCCTAATGAGACAGTTTGGCATAGCAGCAAAAGATTTAGAAAAAGCATTAGGTAGTGTTAATAGTGTTGCAGCAGCTTTTGCTGTTGAGTCTAGCGATATTATTGCGGCTATACAACGAACCGGTGGTGTGTTTGCAACCGCGAGTAAAGGAGTTAGCGAAGGAGCAGACGCTCTTAATGAATTTATAGCCGTGTTTACTAGTGTTCGTGCCACAACGCGTGAAAGCGCCGAAACAATCGCTACAGGTTTGAGAACTATTTTTACACGTATTCAAAGACAAGGTACTATAGAAGCACTCAAAGAATTTGGTGTTACACTGACTGATGCCGAAGGTAAATTTGTTGGTGCATACAAGGCTGTACAGTTACTTAGCGAAGGATTAAGTAGTATAGATCCTAGAGACATAAGATTTAGCCAAATAGTTGAAGAGCTTGGTGGTTTTCGTCAAATTGGCAAAGTTATTCCATTGATTCAACAGTTTGCTACTGCGCAGGATGCTTTGAGAGTGGCTCAGGCTGGTCAGGGTAGTTTGGCAGCAGATGCTGCTAAAGCACAATTAAGTTTAGCCAATCAAATAGCTAAAGTGAGAGAAGAATTTTTAACATTAATTCGTAGTTTGGGACAAAGTGATACTTTTCAAACTTTAGCTAGAGGAGCATTAACATTTGCTAGTGGTCTTATTAAGATTACAGATGCTGTTAAAGGTGTTTTGCCTTCACTAGCTATTTTAGCAGCTGGAGCTAGTTTTAGAGGATTAAGTCAATTTACTAGTGGATTTATTGGTGGTTTGAAAAAAGTTCCTAAAGGTGGGCCAGGAGCACAACAGCCAGAAAGTGTGGCTGGTTCTATTGGAAGAAATATTGGAAGTAGTCTTGTTGGCGCTAAAACAGAACAAGTTAGTAGAGATTTGGATCAAAATAG
>RFNS01000284.1 GCA_009927055.1 Alphaproteobacteria bacterium
CCATATTATTTATTTCAAAACAGCAGTAGTGTATATAGCACACCACTAACAATATATTGTAATGATTGCTTATAAGGTTTTTAATTATGAAAAAAAATAATAACTTTAATCTATCTATTCCAGTTAGTGGATTAATAAAAAGAGAAGATTATAGATACGATATAGTCGGACTTGGTGGGAATTGGCCCGTTATAGCGTTGCCTCCTAGCGGTTCTTTTACAGCAACAAGTAAAACTAGAAATATAGATACTACTATTATATTTTTACCCACAACAGGATCATCTCACAATCAAAACTATTTAGATTATGATCTATTAACTTGTGGGTATCAAACAGACGAAGTATTCACGAATATATCTGCCAAAGTCACTAGTTTGGGAGATGGGTCAATTATTCAATCTCCGGTTCAACTTGTTAAATGCTCGGGATGCGTTTATCAAATGGGTGTTGATATTTCTGGATGTGGCAGTAAAAACTGCGAAACTATTCCTAGTAAAATTACTTTAACGTCATCTAATATAGTTAGTATTACTGGGATAGCTAGTGGATTATTACCTAATGCGAAATATAATTATAGTTTTACATGTAATGATAGTAATTGGCCTAGCATATTAAAACCCATTAGCGGATCATTTATTGCGTCACAAGATGGAACAGAAACTATAGTTAGTAAATTAATGTTTTGCTATCCTTCCGGAAATTGTCCCAGCGGAACATCGAATTTATTACCATATACTCTTGATAGTATGGCTGAAAAAGATCTTAATAATAAAAAACTTCATACGAACTTGACATTGAGTATACTATCGGAGTGTGGTGATTTAGCAACTAGTAAAGAGACCGCTATAGAATGCGATAATTGTCTACCGTGTGTTAGATACGCTAATATTGTTTTTAGTGGATCTCCATTAATAACGCTAGAACCAGGATGTTGTCAAGGTCAAAAATTTATGAGCGTTAATGTTAGTAATGCTATTCCTGGAGAAAAATATACTTATAATTTTGATAGTATTCCTTCTAGCGGCACACAGTTTTTAACATTTAGCCCAAGTAGTGGGGAGATTTATTTTGGGAGTGGCGGATATGGAAAAATAAATACTGTAATGAGTACCAATCTTACTGATTATGCTCAAACTTTATTAACTGTTGAACTGATTCATACAAATACAAATATAAAGGTTCATGACACTGTTGGATTAGCTTGTAGAAGTGATTCGTGCGATTGACCAACTAAGGACTAAGATATGACAGATATTTTTGTTTCTACAGATGTTATTCCAATTCAATTAAATAATTTATTAATATGTCACGAGTATCTTGTAACCTATAAAATACACTACGCTCAAAATCAATATAATGCTAATTTAGATAAATATTCTTTTAATTTTAGAGCAGCTAGTTCTGTTAAAAATGCCTTTGTTTTACTCACTAAAGATACGAGAATTAGCAATCTATTATTAGAAGTTAATGTTTTTGATATTAATGAAAATAATAGTTTAACTTATAGTAATTTTATTAAATGTCCAGATTATAATAGTTGTGATCCTCCTATACCTAATCCTACACCAACAGTAACAGTAACTCCTTCTGTAACCCCAACTGTTACTCCTAGTTATATACCTCCATCACAAACACCAACACCAAGTATAACACCAACCAAAACTCCGACAAGAACTTTAACACCAACACCAACTGTAACTTCAACCAGCTTAGGTAGTAGGCAATGGAGTGCTGTGGCTAGCAGCGCCGATGGTAATTCATTGGTGGCAGTAGCATCATTTGGCAATATTTATACTAGCACAAATGGTGGCTTATCATGGACACCTAGAAATAATATTGATTCATGGAACAGTGTGTCTATGAGCGCGGATGGGACTAAAATAGTAGCATCAACAAGTCTTGATAATAATGATATTTATATAAGTAGTGATAGCGGTATTACTTGGACAAATAAAAGTATCTCGGAAGGATTTGGTATTACTGATGTTTATATTAGCAAAGATGGTGGGTATATTATGGTTGCTATTGAGAATGGTAGAATTTTAATTAGTGATGATTTTGGCGATAATTGGTCAACTATGTCTATATCCAGAGCCTGGACTTTTGTAGCAAGCGATTCTGATGGTAGCATAATACTAGGGGGTGAAACTACTGGTAACAAGATATATAAAGTATAAATTTTGGTGTTAATTCTTCTGCAATTATAAGTCTACCAGATGGTTCTTGGCAAGAAGCAACCATTAGTGATAATGGAAGCAAAATGGCTGTTGTTGGAATCAATACAAATATTTATACAAGCACAGACACTGGAGCTAGTTGGACAGCAAGAGAATCTACAAGATATTGGACTAGTATTGCTGGTAGTAGTGATGGCACAAAACTTGTTGCGACACATAGTGGAGGCCAAATATATACAAGCACAGATAGCGGGATTTCTTGGACAGCCAGAGAAAGCAACAGAAACTGGAGTAGCGTAGCAAGCAATGCTGATGGTACTAAATTGATAGCGTCGGTTACGAATGGACAAGTATATATTAGTAATGATAGTGGAATTTCTTGGACACAAAAAAATATTTAATATAAAATATGGTATATAATCAATTAAATTTACAACAAGATAATTTTACTACTCAAAGTGTTGGAAATACACCTAGGATAGTAATAAATTATAATGGAATCGATATTCATAGTATAACTGGACCAGTTCCTGTTGTTGATATTACTTACAGCTTTAATAATAATGGCAACGATCTAGCCGAAAGCGTAACAACAAATGTAACTCTTATTGGTAAAATTCTTAGATGGCCAGAAGGTCAAAATATTGGTGGTGTAGATACTAATAAAGCAATGCCAGGATTTAGTGGTATTATAGCTGGTGTTAGTGGATTGAGAAAAATTTTTACAGACGAACCGTATGGTGTTCTGAAATTTAAGTGCGGCTCTTCAATATTGCATGAAATAAGTGGATTAAGAGTACGAGATATACAAATTAGTAACACAGAAGATAACTGGGTTCAAACTGCGGACTATACAATTAGTCTAGAAGGATCAGAAAGATTGTGGAGTGGAAGCGGTGACGATGCAATAGAGGCATTTGTTACAGAAAGACAGGACACATGGAATATCGAACCTTTAGACGA
>RFNS01000104.1 GCA_009927055.1 Alphaproteobacteria bacterium
TATGTGCGAACAACAATTTTTTTTTGAATACGTACTAGGATGGAGGGGTCCAAGTGGACAAAAGGCGGATAAAGGAACAATAGTTCATAAAGTTTTAGAAATTCTTGCTATGATCAAACAAGGCCAGCAAGATAAATTATCTCATATAAATGATGATGAATTCTTAGGTCTTATAGATATAAATGACTATAGTCTTAATACCATAATAGAAAAAGTATACAAGCATTATAGTACTGCTAATAGTCATCATACTTGGACTCTAAAAGACTATAAGGACTGCTATAATTGGGTTTACAAGGCTATAGAATTTAATGGCGGTATGTTTGATCCTAGAAATCGCACCATTCTTAGACCAGAACAACACTTTGATTTGGTAATAGAAAAACCATGGGCTAAATATGAGTATAATATTAATAATCAAAAATTAGACGGATATTTAGGCTTAAAAGGCACTATAGATCTTATAACTTTGGCTAATGATAATACTATTGAGGTCATAGATTGGAAAGGATTGCCATTAGATACAAAATTACCTACTCTTGACGGATGGACAACAATTGCAGATATAAATGTGGGATGTAATGTCTTTGATCAATACGGTAATATATGTCGCGTTGTTGGAAAATCAAAAGTCAAAACAAAAAAATGTTTCAGAGTAACTTTTGATGACAAAACATCGGTAATTTGTGACGATGAGCATTTATGGAAATTATCTAATGGTGAAACGGTATCTATACAGGATCTAGCTATTGGCGATACTATTAATGTGACAAAACCATTAAAATGTAATGAACAATCCCTACCAATAGATCCTTATCTATTAGGAGTCTGGTTAGGAGACGGAAGAAATAGAGGCTGCGAGATTAGTGGCAATGATACTGAAATTTTTGAAGAAATACAAGCAAGAGGTTATGAGCTAGGAAAAATTCAAAATGATAAAAGATCAAAAAATAAGACAGTATCGATCCTAAATGTGACAAAAATACTAAAATCTTTAAATCTATTGAATAATAAACATATACCAAAAATTTATTTGAGAGCATCTTTTCAACAAAGGCTAGACTTACTAAGGGGTTTGATGGATACAGACGGAAATGTAAATCCAATTAGAAAACAAACTGTGTTTACTTCTTGTAATAAAAAACTATCCGACGATGTTAAAGACCTACTTTTAACCCTTGGGCAAAGACCGAATCAAGCGTGTATTAAAAGAGATACAAATTACAAAAAAAACGTAATCATATATCCTATTTCGTTTCGTCCAATTGACATTAATCCTTTTCTATTGAACAGGAAAAAAGAACTTGTGGATGTAAATTGGGGATCTGGAAGATCTAGGGTTAGACGAGTTTCTAAAATAGAAGAATCGATTATACAAAAAACTCAATGTATTTCCGTAGACAGTCCAGACAATACTTATCTGTGTACAGAAAATTATATTCCAACACATAATACTGGACGAAGACTAGATTGGGCAACAGGTCAAGAAAAAACCCAAGAAAAGTTAGAGAAAGATCCACAACTCAAAATTTATCACTATGCTATTAAAAAATTATATCCGCATATTGAAAATGTAATTTTTTCTATCTACTTTATTAATGATGGTGGTCCTTTTTCTATGGTATTTCACGATAGTGATTTAATAGATACAGAGAATATGCTAAGAGAAAAATTTGATATTATTAAGAAAACAAAACGACCTAAACTTAATAAAACATGGATGTGTAATAAATTATGTCATTTTGGTAAAACCACTTTTGAGAATACTAATATAGAACCTTTGCAGGAGTATAGAGATGGACAAATATGTGAAAAAGGATCTGTGATGACAAAGTGCGAACAAGTCAAGCACGACCTTGAACTTTACGGGATCGATGCTACAATGAGTATGTACAAACACCCGAATCATTCTTTTGGATCTTACAAAGCACCAGGATCAGTATGACCTATTCTGTTCTTCATTGTCATTCGCATTTTAGTCTTTTGGATGGTCTTAATCGTCCAGAACAAATAGCCAATAGATGTTCTAAATTAGGCATTAATTCTTGTGCCTTAACCGACCACGGTAATATCGCCGGTTCTGTACAATTCTATCAGAAAATGCGAAATAAAAATATAAAACCAATTCTTGGTTGTGAATTATATATATGTGAAGATGATCCGAGTATACAAACAAAAGAAAATGCTTCATTATCACATTTTTTGGTATTGGCGAAGAATTTGCAAGGATGGAAAACCTTAATAAAGATTGTTTCCGAATCCAACAGACCCGATTACTTTTATCATAAGCCACGTTTAAGTCTGGCGAAATTAGCAGAAATACTAGACGGTAATATTATAGGTATCTGTGGACATTTGGGATCAACATTAGCAGATAAGATATTATGCGATGAATCCAAAGCTATAGATAATGGATTATCTTTTGTAGATTATATGAAAACTATATTTGGTAATGATAATTTTTTTCTAGAGACACAGCTATTTGATCAAGCATATCTAAAACAACAAACATATTTAACAGATACAATAAGAAGAATCTCTCAATTAAGTAAAACAAAAGCGGTATGCACACCGGATGCTCATTATTGCGAACAAGATGATGCTATAGATCAAAGAATATTACTCTGTAATAATCTTAAAACAACATTATCAGATATAAATACTAAGATGCTTCATAATCAATCTGTACCTATGGAGTGTTTCTTTAAAAGCGACAAATACTATATTCTGTCTCCAGAAGAAATGAAAACTCTTCATAATGACGAAGAGATAGAAAACACTTTATTTGTGGATAGTCTAATAGAAAATTTTGATATACTATCGCCACCTAAATTGCCTAAATTCGAATGTCCCGAAGGATTCTCTCCGGATGAATATTTAAGAGAATTATGTAGAAAAGGTTGGAAAAATAGAATTATACCGAATATTGACAAATCACAACACGATATTTATGTTGATAGAATAAAATATGAACTACAGGTTTTGCAAAATGCTGGGCTTAGTAGTTATTTTCTAATTGTTCAAGACATACTAAGACATGTTAAAAATAATAATTGGTTAGCAGGACCAGGACGAGGAAGCGCAGCCGGATGCTTGGTTTCTTATTTAATAGGTATTACAGATATAGATCCTATTAAACATGAATTACTATTTGAAAGATTTTATTCCGATGGCAGGAATGTAAAAGAACACATATCTTTTCCGGAATTTTCTATACAAACATTTAAGAATGGTGTATAAACAGTATAATTCCGGAGGCAATATGAAAACTAAAATAAAAGACTATAAAAATAAGAGTTATAATTTACTTACTATAATAACTTTAGTTCCGGATAGTAAAGGAGAAACAATTGCTAAGTGTAAATGTAAATGCGGCAATATCTGTTATAAGAAACTATCTATGATAAAGATTAACCATGTTAAAAGTTGTGGTTGTTTAGCAAAATCAACTAGATTTACTAAAAATAGTAAAAAAAAATTATTAAATGATTTTTCTAAATTAGATGCCGCATCAGCTTATTGGCTTGGTTTTATTTTTGGCGATGGAAATATTAGTGATAGTAATAAGCTACAATTATGCTTGGGGTCAGAATCAAAAAAACATTTGATTAAATTTTCTAAATTTTTAATAGGCTCTAATATAGTAAAAGACTACGATAATAGGTGTACATTTCAATTTACTAGCGATATTTTAGCAAATAATATATCAAAATATGGTATTATACCAAGAAAAACATGGTATAGTACTTTAAAATTACCGTCGGATCAATTATTATGGCCAGATTTTATAAGAGGATATTGGGATGCTGATGGATGGGTTAGTATAAAAAAACAAACCAATAAAAATAAAGTCTACACTGGTTACAACATAGGTATATGTTCATATCTTCCAGAAAATTTGGAAACAGTGTCCAAAGCCTTGCCTGTAAAATATAAAAAACCAACAAAAATAAAAAATAGAGACTTATATCAGTTAATATACCAAAACAAGAGTGAAATTAAAGTTATAGCAAAATATTTACTAAACAATCATTTATATATAGACTACAAATGGAAAAAAATTCTACACTTACTAGACTAGTACATGAGATTAAAAGCCAGCCTATAATCGAAAGGTTAGAACAAGAAAAAAATAATAGATTTCTTGAACATGAATGCTCTATAGTTCTTTCGGCTCCAGAAAATATATCATACTATAATCATATAATAGTAAATAAAAATATTTTATCCGAAAACACTATTAATAGTTATATAATGTGGATATATGGTATTGTCGATCAGCTTGATAATACTCGCCCAATACAAAGCATTCCAGCCAGAATACAAATGCCAGATATCGATATAGATATTCCAATAGATAAACGAGAACAAGTATTAGAATATATAAAAAGTAAATATGGACATGGCAAAGTATCACAAATGATTACTTTTAATACTATGAAAGGTAGAGGGGCATTAAAAGATGTACTAAGAGTATATGGTAATATATCTTTCGAAGAAATGAATTCTATTACTAAATTTATTCCTGACGAAGCCAAAATAGCCGACGAGCTTCAAGAGATGAAAGAAGATACCGGAGAAGCCTCGATTATTAGATGGGCTTTAGAGAATAACACAGATAAACTGAAAGAATGGTGCTATATAGCAGAAGATGGTTCGTTGGCTGGTCCATTATCAAAAAGATTTGAACAGGCCATAAGACTCGAAGGAACAAAATCTAATCAAAGCAAACATGCTGCTGGTGTAATAATAGGTACTGAAGATCTTGCATCTCTGTGTCCTATGGTCTATGATAATAGAAATGATCAGCTGATAGCAGGCATGGAGATGAATGATCTAGAGAGTTTGGGTTTAATTAAATTTGATATATTGGGTATAGCTTATTTAGACAAAATCATGTCTGTATCAGAATACTTAAAAAATGGAGAACTATAATGTTAACAAAAACATTAGATCAAGTTGCTGTAGGCGAAAATTTTAAAGTTAATAATGTAGAGTATACTAAGATCCAAGAGGTTAGAGTAAGTTGTTGCAGAAGCGCTAATTGTCACGTTGTTACAGATAGTAATCAAAGGACTTTTTTCCCAGGAAACACAGTAGTGGAGACAAATGGCTAATTTACAAAAAATTTGTGTGTTTGATTTAGAAACGGACGGGGCTAATCCCGACCTTTGCAGCCCCGTTCAAATCGCTTCTCTGATAATAGATCCATATAAATTAGAAATTATCAAAGATTCAGAATTTAATATTAATCTAAAACCATCTATATTGGATGAAAAACCTGACTATATATATGATGATAGTGATGTTCTTGATTTCCATGCTAAGGTTAGAGGATGTGAAAAAACTAAAATATTAGAGGATTGGAAATCTTATCAAAATCAGGATAATGGATGGAAAATGTTCGTATCTTATTTAGAGAAATATCATATAAGATCAGATAAAAAATCTTGTTTTACAGCGCCCATAGCCGCTGGATACAATATAAATAGATTCGATCTTAGAATCATAGAAAGACTAAGTACCAAATACAATAATGTCAATAAGGAGGGAAGAACATCTCTTTTTTATCCCCGAGACGTTATAGATTTAATGAATGTGATATTTTATTGGTTCGAAGGAAATAACGAACTAAAAAACTATACATTAGATAATGTTAGAGAATATTTAGGTCTTGGCAATAGCGGATCTCATGATGCGTTAAACGATGTAAGAGCCACCGCTGATATTCTCATTAGATTTATGAAACTTCATAGAAATCTTGGTAATAAGGTTAAATTCAAAAACGCCTTCGCCACAGCATCTGCATAATATTTATGAATAATCACTATACGTTTGATTGTGGTTGTAAATTTAAAGTATTGGACTATACCAATGATGGTATTCCTAGAATAGATTTCGATGGCAAACTAGAAAATCTAAATCTAGAATGTTCCAAAACATGGGATATGATAGCGCAAGGAAATACAAAAGGAGTTTTTCAATTAGAGTCCAGACTAGGCTCTAGTATGTCCAAAAAACTTAAACCACAGAATATAGAGCAGCTTTCTGCGTTAATTAGTATTATGCGACCAGGATCGTTAGAGGCATATAGGGAAGGCAAAAGTATTAGTGATCATTATATAGACAAAAAAAATGGTCAAGAAGAATTAGACTATTTTCACCCTTCTCTTGAGCCTTCATTAAAATCGACCTATGGCGAGATGATTTACCAAGAACAGGCTATGCAAATCGCGCAGGCGGTGGCTGGATTCGATCTTCAAGAGGCCGATATGCTTCGTAAGGCTATAGGCAAAAAGAAACCAGAAGAAATGGCCAAAATCAAAGTTAAATTCAAAGACGGTGTTAAAAAACTTAATATTGTATCGGAAGATGAGAGCGAAGAAATTTTTGGTTGGATAGAAAAAAGTCAAAGATATAGTTTTAATAAGAGTCACGCTGTAAGCTATGCTATGAATGCATACTCATCAGCATATGCTAAAGCCCACTTCGCGAAAGTGTTTTTTGCATCATATTTAAAGTTCGCAAAAGACAAGATGGATCCACAAAAAGAAATCAAGGAATTAATCAGGAACGCCACAGAAATGGATGTTACTGTTTGCGTTCCAGATTTAAGAAAACTTAATAAGCATTTTACCATAAATGATGATAAAATTTATTTTGGCTTAACAGATATAAAAGGGGTTGGTTATTCGGTATATGATAAGATCATAGAGATAGTCAAAAATATTGATCTTAATTCCATATCATGGTATGGCTGCTTAGTAAAATTACTCAATAAAATAAACTCTACAGCCGCTAAGGCGCTAATATCATGTGGCGCTCTTGATTATTATCATATGTCACGCACACAAATGTTATTCGAGTATGATATAATATCGGAATTAACATCTAGAGAATTAGATCTTTTAGATATAAACCAAAAACATCTAGGACAAGTTTTAGAGAATTTGCTAACTAATAGTAAGATCAATACTAAACGAAAAACTAATATACAAAATTTAATTAAGCTATATGAAAATCCACCATACTCATTAAATGATAAAATAGAATGGTTATCTGATACAGAAAATGCGTTGCTTGGAGCATCCATTACCTGTTTTAAAATAGATTCATACGATATCAGCATGACAAACTGTGATTGCAAAATATTTAAACATACCAATAATATTAAAAATATTATTTTGGCTGGTGAAATTAGTAATATAAATTTTGTTAAAACAAAGAATGGGAAAAATGCTGGTGCAGAAATGGCTTTTGTTACAATAGAGGATCAATATGCGTCCTTAGACTCGGTCATCTTATTTCCTGATCAATTATCTAAATACCGAAACTATCTGTTTGAAGGAAATGTACTAATATTTCTAGGTAATAAGAGTCCTAAAAAAGATTCTTTTATAGTAGAAAAATGTTTTATACCAAGGTCTTGACAAAACGCTGCCGCTTGGTATAATATTGTATAGTTGTAGCGTTTTTACTTTTAGGAGTTTTGAAAATGAATATTACATTGTTGAAGGGTAATCTTGCACGAGATCCTGAGTTAAGAGTTGTTAATCCAAATGGAAAACAAACTAGTGTGGTAAATTTTACCATTGCTGTTAATAGGGATTATGTAAAATCGAATGGAGAAAAAGATCGAATTACATCTTTTATTAATTGCGAAGCATGGGATAGCGGAGCCGAAACTATTGCTGAGTCACTAAAGAAAGGTGATCTGGTTATGGTTGAGGGGTCCCTTAGAAACGACACATGGGAAAAGGATGGAGTTAAGCATAGTAGTCTAAAGGTTAGAGTTAATAACTTTTCAAAGATTACTAAGCTTAGTAGATCAAAGACCGAAGAATCAGAACCGGTTGCTTTCTGACCAAACCTAAAGGAATGTATATAGAATATTGGGGGTGAAATATCCCCCTTATTCTATTCCATAATGGTAAAATCTAAATTAAAAATATTGATGTGTTCCGAAGCTAGTTTCATAAATTCTGGTTTTGGAAAATATGCAAAACAAATATTATCGAGATGGCATAAAACCAATAAATATATTGTTGCAGAATTTGCTTCTTATGGGATGGTTAATGATCCGAGAGATAAAAATATAGATTGGATTTATTATGCTAATGCCGTAAGGGACAACGACCCTAGATATAAAGAATATATGTCTAGGACAGATAATCAATTTGGAAAATGGAGATTCGAAAAGGTTCTATTAGATTTTAAGCCAGATATTGTGGTTGATGTTAGAGATTTTTGGATGAGTGGATACCAAACTCTATCCCCTTTAAGATCTTATTTTCATCATATTCTCATGCCCACAGTAGATTCTGCGCCGCAACAAGAAGAGTGGGTAGATGTATTTCTATCAACAGATGCTATTTTTACATATAGTGATTGGGGCGCTCAAATCCTTAAACAGCAAACTAATGATAAAATAAAATATATTGCTACTGCTAGTCCTGGTGTTGATTTAGATATTTTTAATATTAAGGATAAAAATAGTTGTAGACAAATTCTGGGCATAGATAATGATGTATTTATAGTTGGTTCTGTTATGAGAAACCAAAAAAGAAAACTTATTCCGGAGCTTTTAGTTTCTTTTAAAAAAATATTATCCATTTTTGAGAAAGAAAAACGATCTGATAAAATATTTCTATATCTACATACAACATATCCGGACATGGGGTGGGATATCCCTGAGTTGCTAAATGATCATCAAATATCTAATAATGTTCTTTTTACATACCTATGTAAGAACTGTTCTAATATAGAGAGCTGTGTATACTGTGGACCTCAAAAAGTATGCTCAAAATGTTTTAATAAATCATCGCAATTTCCATCTGTATCTCAAGGCGTTACTGACGAACAACTCAGTATAATCTACAATACATTTGATTTATATGTTCAATATGCTATATGCGAAGGATTTGGTATGCCTCAAGTCGAAGCCGCCGCTTGTGGTGTCCCAATAGCAACCGTAGAATATAGTGCTATGATAGATATCATATCAAAATTAGAAGCATATCCAATAAAAATTAAAACATATTTCAAAGAACTCGAAACAAAAGCTATTAGAGTATATCCAGATAATGATTGCCTAATTGATATTATACTAAAAGAATTAGATAAACCAATATCTATTAGAAATAATAATAGAGTTCGAATAAGAAATTTAACAGAAAAATATTATAACTGGGATAATATTGCAAAAATTTGGGAGAATTATTTTGATAATCTAGACTTTAGAGCAGACTGGTCCAAACCTCTACCAATCTTGCGCAAAGCGAGCATATCTAATAAGGATTCTAATTTTTCACAATTCATTAACCTATGCAATAATACGATGAAGAATAGTGAACTTTTATCGTCTTTCAAGTTTTTGAATATGCTTCAGAATGCAGACTATGGTTTCCATTATGTATCTCCAACACAAATCTCTGGATATGGTATAAATAATTTATGCGATCATATCAATACTATGATAGATAATAATAATAGATCAGAAGAAGTCAGACAAAAAAATATTAAATTTGAAGAAGACTTTATACAATATGCACATTTAAAGAATGATATATGAATATTCTATATATAGGTCCTTATAGATCATTAAGTATCGATGGTTATTTGTCTTTGAATCTATTATTGAATTTAAAGGATCTGAAACAATATACTGTGACAGCTAGACCCATATTTATATCAAATAGAGTTAATAATCTAGCCAGCAAATTAAATGATACAATTCTGTCAATGGAAAATCATCAGTCTAAATCTTTTGATCTATTAATACAAAACACAGAGATCAATACTATTTCTTATAATTCTAAGATACCATATCATATCTTTTTTCCTAATTATAAAGATATTATTCCTGATGATAGTATATCACAAAAATATATATTTCTAAGTAATAGGGGATTGCTATTATATAGTAATAATATTCATAAAAAATTATTAGAATATCTTAATATTGATAATGGTTTATTTCTTAATAACAATATTAATAATAAATTATTATCTCCAACAAATAATATATTTAATTTAGGTATCTATAATAGATATAAAAAATATTATACCATAATTCAATCCAATATAGATTATGATACAAAAAAAATAATTGTAGATTTTATTAAACTTAATCAAGAAAATAATTGTTTGGTATTATTTATACAAGATATTGATCAGGAAATGCTCAATAAATGCAATGAATATATAAAGAGCGTGTATAAAAAATTTGAAATCAATAATACTATTTCGAAAGTTATAATTGTTCCCACATTGTTAAACGAAACGTCCATCAGATCAATACATAATACTGGTGATATCTATATACACAAAGACAATGATCTTCATCTTATGCTTGCTAAAGAATATGGTAAACATATTGTATTAAATACATCTAATGTTACTATACAATGGGATCAAAACGATCTGCATAAATATGGTAAATTAAAAAATACACAAGATATCGACCTTTTATCTGAGAAAAAATATCCCAGTTTAAAAAACAATCTTAGCGAAATTATAGATGCCTATGTTAAATAATTTAGCCTGTTCAAACATTATTAATAATTTACTAGATAATAAAACCATATACTATATTGGTAAAAAGAACATATTTTTTTATATGTTAAATGTTAATTCTGATTATAATATCATTACCGAACCATCTCAACCTTTTTCAGCTATCTTATCCGACGATCCTTTGTTTTATTCTCAAAACATAGAAAAGCTGTCTTTAGAATATAATGTAAATAGTGTTCTGGTATTCCATGATCCACCATCAAATATAATTAAAAAAGAAGATAAATATATCCTAGATAGAAAACTAAGAAATAGTCATAGAATATTTTTTAGTAAAACTATTAAAGAGTTATGGAACATGGACAATAATTGTCATATTCTACAATATGGCCTACCAGAGAATATTGATATGACAAAAGATAAAGACATTTTAATATTAAATATTGATCATAGTAATGTCAATATAGAGCTATATAACTATATCAAAACATTAGCAAATAGTTGTGACATATTAAATAAAAACGATATTAGTTCTTATGAAGATATATTAAATATAATATCTAAATATAAAATATGTATTGTAACACAAGGTCAATACGACGCTATCCTTAGTTCTGCTTTAAATTGTTTTGTTTTAACAAATATTCCATTATCTCAAGAGTTTTATAATCCTCTAATAAAAAATATCAACAATAAAAATATAAACGAGCAAATAAAATCCATACTAGAAAACTATTCTTTACCAAAAGAAATACAATCTTATTCTAATACATATATAAATATAAAAAATATGCAACATAATATAAATCAAGTTTTTAATCAAGTCTTTAAAAGAGTATATATTTATGAGCCGTAATATCAACATATCCATCACAGAACCTTCTGATAAAAACACTATTCACATAAATGATCTTGCATCAATAATTAACTATTCTTGCGATAGTATTAAAGTTGCGTGTTTAGAATTCTTACCAGAGAATGCCCATGGACAGGTTATTAATATATTATTATCTAAGCTAAAACCTCTTGGAAAACTCATTATTACAATTAATAATGTTACCAGTATCACTAAAAATTTTATGGCTGGAAGTATGTCATATCAAGATTTCTTAACCTTTTTTCAGAATAAACAAAGCTTACTGTCTATAGATAGTCTTTATACATTTATAGACTTTAATACTTTCGATATTATACATATAAATCAAGAAGAATATTTTACAACACTATTCTTAGAGAGAAAACAGTTATGAGAAATACACTATGTCAAGACTGTTATTTCGCTAAAAAAACAACATCAGACGATAAAGCGTGTTTTTTTGATATTCCAACAATAATAAAAGATATTCACAATATACGTATTGATAATGAATTTAATATTATAGAAAACTATCAGTGCAGATATGGAATAAGTAATAAAATATACAAAGAAAATATTGATAAATTTCATTCTGTGGATCTTATAGAATATATTAAACAACAAAACACAATTCGCTACTCCATCGCAGTTATTCTAGACAAATCTCCAGATATTGATCTGCTGATAAACAACTTAAATAATCTATCTATTAAGCCATACTATATAACCATAGTCTGTTATAACAATACCGAAAATTTAACAAAAAAAATCAACAATCTTGGTATTAAATATAAGATCCATAAATTTTTAGAAGATATTCCTGGACCACAAGCTCTTCACATTGCACTGGAAACAAATAAGAAAAATATCCAAAATGTGTTGTGGATTCTAACAGAAGCAGGATTAGATCATGTTGTTAAGAACGATAGCATACAAGAAATCAATTATTTGGTGAATGTGGAACAAAAATCTATTCATTATTATAAATGTTCTAATATAGATTCAAATATTGATGGCGTTTTTATAGGCACAGATAACTATAAGCTTTTCTCAAAAAATATAGACTATACTATAGAACAAAATACGAATATATTATTTGATTATTATGATTGATATACTAATAATAACTCCAGAAATAACGAAAGGAATGAAATCTATAGGATCAAAGTGTTTACTTAATCTAAAAAAGAATATGAGTGTTTTGGAATACCAAATTAGTCAGGCTCAAAAAATAAATAAAATATCTAATATAACAATTAATATAGGTTTTGATTATGACAAGATTATTAGTAAGCTTTATAGATATAAAAATATTAATTTTTTAATTAATAACGAATATGAGCATACTAATCAAGCACAAAATCTTATAACTTATATTAATAAGTATAGACCAAAAAATTTGTTAGTAATCAACAGTGGAATACTGATTAAAGACAAAATTATAGATAAAAGCTTTCTAAATAATGAGTCAAAAATATTTATGCTTAACAAGCCTAAAAAAAATTTTACAATAGGATCATCATTATCTACAAATCTCGAATATCTTTTTTTTGATATGGAACAGTCGTGGTCGGAGATAGTCTATTTTAATAATTTGGCCATAGACACCTTCTTGTCATGCGATAGTTCTATGTTTAAACAAATGTATCTGTTTGAGGCTATCAACTTTTTACTACAAAAAAATATTGTGTTTAAGAAAATTTATATTAACAAAAATAACATAATGAAAATAAATAATGCTAAAGATATTACAAGCGCCAGGATATTTATATGAATAATTTATTAGTACAGTATAAAAACATTAAATTTATTAATAATATAGGTTTATCTAGCACTGATTTTTGTAATAAGATAGTTACAGAAACTAAGAATAATCTATATAAACTATATTATACTTATAATTTTAGTCATGTAATTTTCATAGCGTCAATTATGGAACAGGAAGAATATCAATTTATAGATGATTTTGGTAAAAATATAAACATATTCGTATATAATGATAATAATATTCAATTAAGAAAAAACTTAAATATTAAAAAGATTTTGCAAAAAGATAAAAATCAATCCGAGTATGATACAATTAGTATTCCTAAATTAGTTAACAATGAGCTATTTTTTTCTTCTCCAGATCAAACAATAAAGAATAATCATATTATATCTTTTCTAGATAGTATTGATTCTTTGCCGAATTGGCTACATAATTTTTTATATCCAACAAGCAAACTACCTATTAAATTATTCAATAATAATACTATTATTCATCCTCAAAATTTAGGGCTCGTCTCCGAAAACGATAAAGCCTTATTGCTGCGACAGTCTAAGTACTATTTAGCAATAAATGATGATTATGTTCCAGAAGCGTGGGCGAGCCAGTGTTTAGTTTTGTCGAAAGATGATCTTGAAACCTTACAGCCCACAACTTATAAAAATAGTAAAAGTTTTCAATCGTATTCTAATTTTTTAAAGGTACTATTCCGTGAATAAAAAAAGCATAGGCTTTATGATCATTAGCATAGAAAATAATGAATATTATGATAATATTCTAAAAAATATTAAACTTTTAATAGATAATAATCCCTATTATAATATTGTAATATTCAATAGTAATTGCGATAAAGTATTAACCTATAATATACCAATATTACATCTTTCCCATGCTAAGTTTTTTAAAGGCGATTTATGGACATTCGATTTGGTTAGTCTTATTATATCGAAAAAATTTCCAAATATTAATAAAAAGATATTATACTGTAATGATATACCATGGATTAAAAATAGAAATAATCTATACAATGAATGGAAAGATATCTACAATGATATAGATTTTGTAGCTTCTAACCAATATATATATGATATATATGATATGTCTTGGAGAAAACCATTAGATATTATGGAGAGTTTTAATTATGAAAAAATACAACACATCTTACGATAATTTGTCTGACCAAGACAAAAAAGATCTAATTCTATCTCTATATTCTGAACAAGGTAAAAGTTTTGCAGATATAGCTGTTATGTATGACACATACGCTAATAGAATAAGGAGAGATGCTAAAAAATTAAATATTAAAATACGAGATAAGAGCGAAGCTCAAAAAAATGCTCTAAAAACTGGTAAGCATTCGCATCCAACAAAAGGGAAAGAAAGATCTCAAGATACAAAACAAAAGATAGGCATGGGCGTATTAAATGCATGGGAAAATCTAGAAGATGATGAAATACAAAAAAGAAAACTTCAAGCTAAACAAAATTGGGAAAATTTAGACGATAATACAAAAGAGAACATTCTTAAATCTGCTAATACCGCGGTCAGAGCCACAAGTAAGGTAGGATCAAAACTAGAAAAATATCTACATAAAAGACTATTAAATGACGGATACAAAGTAGAATTTCATAAAGAACAAACTCTGGTGAATACGAGGTTGCAGATTGATCTGTTCGTTCCTAGTATAAATCTAGCGATAGAGGTCGATGGTCCATCTCACTTTACCCCTGTTTGGGGTCAAGAATCATTAAAAAGAAATAAAAATTATGATAATAAAAAAGAAGGACTAATAATTGGTAAAGGATGGAATTTATTGAGGATCATACAAACCAAAGATTATTCTGATGCTCGCGCCTTCTTAATTTATGATCAAATACTTCAAATTATAAAAACAAATCATTCTAACCTTATTTCTGGGCAACAGAAATTTACTATAAAGGATACCAATGGCTAAAAAAGATAAGAACGAAACAATTGAGAATACCGAAGATAATATCGTTGAAAAGAAAATTCCAACTATTGCTGACTTAGATTGGACGGACTATGTTCTTGGGCTTTTATCAGACGACGAGAAGATTGCTGGTAATCCAACAACGGATGGTTTAAGACGTATTTTTGAAACCGTTCTAAATTGCAGATTAATATCGTCAACAAGTTCGGTTGTTCAGTCTCCTAGTCCAGAAAATGAAAAAAGAGCAACGGTCATACATTCCTTATCTTACTGTTTAAATCCAGCTGTTCAGGACTTAAACGGTTTAAATATTGTGTCTGTGGATGGCTCTGCGGACGTTTACTGGGGTAACTGCGATAAAGTATACCGTAATCATCCCGTTGCTGTTGCGGAAACTAGGGCAGAAGGAAGAGCCCTAAGAAGAGCGTTAAGACTACGCAAAGTAGTAGCGGCCGAAGAATTATCAAAAGATATAGAAGACCATCCTGATCATGATACAGTAAATAAGATTAGTAACCAACAAATTAATTTTATAGACGTTTTGGCTCAGAGATTAAACATTAATGTTATCAAATTATTAGAACAAAATAATATGGAGACTAAGAATATTTATAGTTTGACACATGAGAGTGCGGTTGATATAATAAGATTATTATCAAAATACCAACAAAATATTGATAGTATACCACAAGATATTTTAGGCTACTCTAACGAATGGAAATAATTTATGAAAGTACTATATAAAGCTAATGATAAATTACAATTTGAATTAGAAGGCAGCGGGCAAAAAGAAATATTTAAAGAGCTTGCTCTAATCCAAGAAATTTTTGGAGAAGCCAAATGTGGTATGTGTGGTAGCACCAATATTAAGTTTGTTGTTAGAAATGTTGATGGAAATGATTACTATGAATTAAGATGTTCTGATTGTGGTGCTATCTTAGCATTTGGTCAGCACAAAAAGGGTGGAACATTATTTCCAAAACGTAAAGATGATAATGGAAACTATCTTCCACATAGTGGATGGCACAAGTGGACTAAAGATAAAGAATAATTACCATCGATTCATCGGACATTGCTCGTTAACCAAGCTTAATTTATTAATATAATTACGTGTTCTATTTACTGGACATCCGCACTGTGAGCATATTGAGTTCTTAAAAAATTCACAGCTTTCGCAAATTTTAAAACGTCTTTCTATTTCATCATCAGAAGCGATATCTTCATTATTTATTGTTTTATCCAATATATCCGTAGACAAGCCCCTTAGTTCCTTAATGAAGTCTGGTTGATCAGAATCGATATCTATTGCGGAACATGGAAATATCGGAGCATCTCCATCATTTGTCGAAATCTCTATACCGCATTTACTGCATTTATATATATTGTTATTTTTTAATATGAAATTACAAAACATTTAATTAGAGCTGTACAGCATCGTCTCCTAATGGTGGTTCTGGAATTATTTTAGGCTTGGTAAAAAATTCATATGGAATTAATTCCCATAAAAATTGACTAATCATGTCATTGGTTTTAATTTCTATACCATCAACAGATCCATAGAATGCCCTATACATCATTTCATTCATTAATTGGAAAAATAATGGGGTCGAAGACGGAATTAATGTGTTTGTACTATTATCTATTTCCATACATTTCCAATAATGGAAATCATTGTTAATGATATTTACTCCGCCGCTAAATGCTCCAGCGCTAACAACTGTGAAAGGATCTAAGGGCTCTAGAGCAGATCTTCTAGGATATGCTCTGTATGGAACCTCTATACCATATCTAAATATGGTAGATAGCATATCCATTCCTCTTACTAGTCGTGGTAATTTTCTAATTTTAACTTTTAAATTATTGATATTGTCTAAATTACAAACATTATAGATTTTAACAGATTGTTCCACCCTAATTCCTTGACTTAGCAGGCCGTAACCGTTTGGTGATCTCGATTCTCTACTAGCGAGAGCTGGAATACCACCTTCTTTTCCAAACTCATTCACGTCTCCATCCGAGGTGGTTTTTATAATAGCTTTACCATTATTATTTTCTACTTCTGTAAGTAATATGTCGTATGTTTCAAAAGCGGTTACGAGTATTTCTTTATTGTCATAAGCAAGATCTAGATTTTCTGTATCTCCATTTATATGATAATCTCTTCTCGATACCCATTCTTTCCAATATATTGGTAATCCTTGTTGTCTAAGTTTATTCTCTAAATTAGTTTTTTTAGAATTTATAATATTTTCATTAATTTCATATATATAAGATTCATAAGATGGTCCTCTGCCAGAGTTTTTATTGCTTTTTTTGAAAGTAACATGATCCCCTATATTATTTTGTATAGATTGTCCTCTTAATCTTATACAAATATTGTTGCTTGGTAATAATGGTGTGCCAGCAATAGTTTGTATAAATGGTGTTCCTCTACATATATATTCTACCTTTTTGAGCACCTTGGGTCTTAATTCTTCCGCTATGCTGCAAGATTGATGTGGATCTAAGTTGATCCAGTAGTCGTCATTATTTTTCTCATAATTGATATCATAAACATTAAAACTACGCATCCATTCAAATGGTGCTATTAAAGAGATTTTAGCTATTTCTTGTCCTCTAATGCCCGATGTGTTTCTAGTAAAAGCTCTTCTAATATTTAGAATATTATCTTTTTCTATTTTTTGTATTTCTTCTTGTATTTTTATTTCAATATTATTAGTATCTTCAGAAATAATATCTCCAATAATAGTATTATTATTAATTAGATTAATTTCGGCTGTTTGCTTGATACTTATTTCGCTTAATAATCTTAATATGTCTTCTTTTTCTTTATAAAGTACCTTAAAGCATATTCCGTTCTTTTTTTATGAATATTATAATTTGATAATGCTACTAAGTGTTTATTTATATAATTTAAGTTTCTAGATTCTAAGATTTGATTAGTTTGATTATCCACCCCTATGCTCTGTTCTAGACTAGGATATTCTCGTTGGTCTTCTAAAATATTTAGCCTAGCTATAAGATAATTATATGTTGTATCTGACATTTCTTGTCCAATAGGTTGGTCTGGACCTAGTCCCTCTCCATTTATTGGAGTTATAGTTTTTTTAATTTCCAAATCATCTTCTATACTGATATTACCAATTAATGGAATATTTTCTTTTTTAAGTTGATTATTCTTAATATAAAATAGAGAATATGTAGATTCAATATTGTTAAAAACATACTCTAATTTATTTTTTATGGCATCATCTAAATTAGTTTCTTGAACTATATAATTTTTTTGATTCATTATTTCTGGTATATCTATAATTTTATGTGGATATCCAATAGACTCCGATGAAATTATAATATTATTATTAATAGTAATTTTTGGTTTTTTAAATTTATCATTAATATGATTATTTAATATATTATCAAGCTTTTTAATATTATTATATGATGGAACTGTATTAAGTATATTTTTATTTCTAAAATTAGATCCGTTCCCATATGATCCTATACTATGTGTGGTCTTTAATATTTCTGGGGGATATTGTGTATCAATACTGTCTTTTTCAAAAGCATATTGATTTAATGGACTTTCTTTATTATCAAAAGATGACGATAGATCAAAAACAACAACAACATTATCTTGCGGACTTATAAAATCGACTCCAAGCATTGACCTATCCATTTTTAATACGCTATATGGTTTGTAGTCTTTATAGATTAGAGCTTTTGCTATAACTTTTCTAGTATATGTTGGCCCGGTAGCTCGTTGTAAAATAGGTTGCGGAGTATTGTCTTCTGTTGGTAATCCTGGCGTAGTTTCCGGACCGATTGGTTCTTCTATGATAGGATCTGGTTCCAGATTATTACCACTTACATCTACATTATCATTAAGAGAAAATATTTCATAGGGTATTTTACCATTTAAAATAATTATTTGGTTACCTGTTGCATTGACAGTAAAATTTGAAAAAATATTATTTGTACGATAAATATCTTGATTATTAAAAAGAATATTGTTATCAGAAATATAATCTAGATTACTATTTATTAACAATGGATTGCCTGTCAATAAGGTCCACTGATTATCTGTAACAGAATAGATTCCATTCTGGCATGATTCCGTAGCGTTAGATTCATCGTCTATCGAAAAAGAAACATCTACCAGATCATATGAGTTATAAGACGTATTATTATATGTTATCGGACCAACCAAAGAGACTGCGCTGCTACAAGGTAACGATAACGACTTAATATACTTATCGTCTATCAAATCCCTAATATCTGTTACAAAATCAAATGTAAATCTAGATAATATAGGAAATGAATTTTTATTTAATTTAATATATGTATATTGTTTTTGAGATAAAACAGGAGTATTGATATATTTAAATATCGAAGCCTCTGCTTTATACCAGAATACGCCATCTTTACTAAAATTAATTAATATTTTTTCTGGACTACCAAAAGGATATCTACTATAGTCTTGATGAAAAATATCATGCGAAATATCTTGTTGATATTCAGCTGCTCTAATACTACTAAAATATGCGACAAGAGCCCCATATGCACTATCCAAACCTGGGCCTGATCCAGCTATTCCGGCACCTATTCCGACCAGACCGGCTCCGCTCATGCCAGCCATTCCTGCTATAATTGTCATTATATTTAAAATTGCATTTGTTGGAAAATCAACAAGATAGCCCGGCGTCGGAGATCCTAATTGATCTAGTTTAGCGGATTGGCATAGACTATAGTCATAAAAAAATATATTAGGAGCATTAATATTACTAAATGGTAAAAGATGTTTATGATTCTTAAGATTTGCTATAAAACTATAGCCAGCATATTTAGGTTTATTAGAATAATCTATTAATGCTAATGCTTCATTATTTCCGTAGGTATGACACGAGCTTAAATTAGGCATTGTTGGTTTAATGACATCATTTACATGTAATAACAGATCCCAGCTACATAGAGCGTTATCAAATTGACTAGTATTAATTTTTCCAGCAAAGTCATAGGCGTTCGTAAACATCATAGAGCTGACATTATTGTTTAACGGAAACATATCGTCAGATTCGTCATATACCGTTATGTTCAAAGAAAAAGAAGTTTGACTATCGTATCTAGGTCTACCAACCGGTACGTTTACTCCTATGCAAGAAGAATTATGAAATAATGGCTTAGCCCTATATTTTGCAAAGCTATTATTGACTATATTTATTTTATTAGTAGTCATAATATTTTGATAAATAGCAGCCTGACGATCCGAATAATATATCGAGCTTGTTGTTGGTTTAATACTATCATTATTACCAATAATATATTGATTATTATATGGCGGAGCGGTTTGATTATCTATATCTATTTCGTCGAATACTGCATTGCCAGCGCCATATCGAAGACTGCTTTGAGATATCGAGCCAACACCAGACCCTTTTGTTGCAAAGCTCTTGTCATACAGAACACTGTATTTATTTGCATTATCCGAAAAAGTTAAGCTTAAATTCATACTATGATTTTGAATATATTCTTGATTTAACAAATATAACACTTGTGGTTTTAGTACATCTTCAAAAGCTTCATTTTCTATTTTAACAGGATCATAGACCGTATTCATTATGGTTAGTATACGAAGATAATCGTCAAAATCATCATTACCTAATGGAATAAAAGATAAACTGTTTTTAAAATTTACATTACCATCACCAGCCCTTGGTCTCCAATTATTAAATTTAGTATATCCATTACCCAATAGCCTATAAGGGCCATCCACAGTAGTTCCTACTGTTTGATCAATAAAAGTATTTGCTTCAGGTTTTATAGCAGACTCTAGAGGAAAACGAGGAGGATCCTTACACTTAGCATCACATATTCTAGCATACTCATCTGTACACGGACTTAAAGCTAATGATATGGCTATATCTTTTGTATTAACATAATTTAAAAAATTTAATTTTACTTCAAGATCTTGAATAGTAAAATCTAATACTCTTGGATTTCTTATACCTTTCCATTCTCCAGTAGGATCAGGGACTCCTTTGTAATAACCTCCTTCTGATTTTGATCCGTCTGGTTTTAAACAATTTGGTTGAGGCAGACCAGAGGAAATATCTCCTGTTTCTGGATCTATATTATCTCTCGGGGTTGTTAGAGTCCTAAAAAAGTTATTAACCTCATTAGGAATGGGACTAATTGGATATGCTGGTCCGGATTGAGTAAAAAGATAATTAAAACTATTATTCATAGTATCACTAGTAAAATTGAATTCATCCATAACCGGATTTGAATTAGAATTAATTCTTCTTTCTATTCTTTTGGGTACTCCTCCTCCCAATATTCTATATCCATGAGCATCATTTATGCCAGGTGTATTATTTGGATATTGATCTGTAGTGTCTCTATGTAGTTGATTCAGCCATTCCCATTCTGGTGGCACATCAGGTCTGCATGGTGTTATATTTATATTGCATGGCTGGGTATATGGTAAAAATTGAGCATCAGGAATTACGCCTAAATTAATTGTAGACTTACATATTTTAGGTAATATATACACAATATCATTTTCTACAATATATCCTTCATTATTCAAGTTTGTAATGCTTGGGCCGGTAAAACTAAATGAGTCTCTTGCGCCAGGATTAAATTTTAACACGCTAGATGTATTTCTAACATTGTTATAGTGGATACTATCGTGTGGAATCCATCCGCTTTGAGGATGAAAAACCCCTTTGTTGAAAGATAGATAACTAGAAGTTGATTCTGGTAAATAGTCCTCGAAACAATATTTCTTTTTACCAAAAGGGGCTTCTTCTCCAGGCTTATCGGCAGAATAATATAAGGGTCTGCCCGTAATAGCCGGAAAAGTTTGTTCTGGACCTATATGATCTGGAATCGTAGAAATATCTAGAGTATTAATTATATTTTGATCATAACCACCATAAGATTTAATTGGTGGACTATAATCTGTAGATATTGGAGGAAGAGTATAATAACGAAATATTTGTTCTAGACCATCTGCTTTACTAATACCCACAAGAGAGAAAGCGACTTCTGTTCCTCCAGCACCGCCTTTGATCCTATTCCAAACATTTCCATTACTATATAATTGTGGTAAATAGAAACTAAAACAATCAGCACACTTAGGATCATTATTAATTCTGGTATTTTCTAATATTATTTTATCTAATCTATATTTTGTATTATTTAAACTATATTCCAATATTAATGTGCTTGGATCAGATGATCCTTTATTATCAAACATGAATTGGAACATTGGTAAATTAACCAATAGTTGAGGTCTTTGCTTAATTTTTTTGATATACAAATTAGTATCTACTGGCCAACATAGTCCATTTGCATTCAAAGCAATTTTATTAAATTTTGGCACTATAATCCTTAAATTATCTTGATTAAGATAAATAGGCAGGCTCTCTTTTTGTTTAATATAAAATTCGTCCGATGGTTCTGGAACAAATATTTCTTCTGGGTCTGGATCTGGCGGTATTGCATTTTCATTGGTTCCAGCAGCTCGCCAATCTGCAATCACAGGAGCTGTAACATAAAAGGTTTTAATCTTTACAAAGGTACCATATGGTGTTTTTATAGTGCATTTTATTTGATATCTACCAGATTGGCTAGGCCAAACATATGCCTCTGTTGATCCAATAAAAACATCAGTAGATATATCATATCCCGATAAGTCTGTAAATCTTCCATTCGAAACCACTATTGCTGGGCCACTATTGGGAGAAATATACATTTTTATATGATCAATAAAAAATATGGGTGGTCCGCTAACCTGCTCCCATCTGCATTGAATATAGTCTTTTGCAATAATTTCCGATGGAACAAAAGGATCCTCTGCGTATCTATATGTATCTAACTCGAAATCGTCTGTAACAACATTAAACTTTATCAGCTCTGTAAAAAATTTAATAGATCTATTAAACTTAAATAAAACATTAAAAGGACTATTTTCTGATGAAGGATTAATATTTTCTGGATGATTAGGAATATTACAGGTTTTTTCCATTACAAGATTGATTTTATTTTTTCTACTATTTTTTATCTTTGGCATATATGCATTCATAGCATATAATGGTCTTGGCCGAGCGTAACCTCCTCCATCTTGCCCCAGCCCAACATCTGTTTGTGGCAATGGAGGACCAATAAAAGATACCTTAGATTCTTCTTCATTAAAATTTGTCCCAACAGTTAAGCCACCAATCTTAATATTTTGATTAGCAACAACATGGGTATTCTTAATATTTTTATCTACCAGATAGGCTCCTACTTGATTCACAACAATATTAGCGCCATGTCTCAATGGCTGTGTGCTATATATCGCGCTATTATTAGATAATTGTAATTTTAATCCATATTTTTGTATTATTTTTAATTTTAGATCATGTAAATTAAAGATTATATTAGTATTTAAAGTATTTTTTATATCGTCTATTAAACTTTTTGATTCTAAATACTGCACTGTTTTAATTAATGCATTTTGCAGATTAGTATCTAGTATATAGTTATTGCTAATGTCTCTAATTTTTTTATTTGATAGTCTACTAATAGAAAACTCATCTATATATGGACTTGTGGCTAAATATTTGGCTAAATTTTTATAGCATCTAGCGATATTAAGCTGTCTTTTTTCAAAATCTTTCGCATTATCTAATGTTATTCTATGATAACAAGCATTATAGACTTGATAAAGAGATGATGGGCAAAATGCTTTTGGTTCTAAATTTCTTCTACTTTCATCTAAATTTGTATAATAACTATATACATCTCCATTTGGTACCCATAATAAATATTTACTACCATTGATGATAATATCGGATTCTTGGTAAACAGTAGATGTTGTTTGAAAAGATCTATTTTCTGCACTATGATTATTAGTTATGGTAAATAATGGAGTGGTTCCACCACCCAAAGTATTTATTTTAACAAAATTATTATAAGGATTATTATCACTATAATTAAAAGCAATAGTATTACTGGTAAATCTATGAGATATTTTAGTATTATCTCCAAGCTCATATAATGTTTCGTTATCTATTTTAATAAAAATTCTACCATTAAATAATAATCTACTATTATTTGGAAAAGTGTCTATAGGCGACGGACTGGATAGCGGCGTTGGCAATTTTTTAAACCACAACAACAAACCTTTCACAGGAAAATGCGATGATAATGGATTATTTAATACCCAGTCAGCCACCATCTCTCCATTTTCAACATTCCAAAAATTAAATCTTGGATTTTTTAAAGACAAAAAATCTTGAATTCCTAAAAAGTTATAACTATTATTGTATCCAGAAATATATCCTAAATCAGATAGTAGTTTATAGGCACAATATTCTCTACTATTGTCAATATTAATAAATAGTGGTGTCCAAATATTATCTTCATGTGTTGTATTTGTAATCAACGAAGATATAGCATTAAAATTTAATATAGCATCCTTAACGGATGATTCGAAATCGATCATGTCCTCTAAAAAACTTTTGTTATAAACTATACAGTTATTCATGGTCTAGCAGACGAAAGTGTCCATTTTCCATTGATAAAAATAAAAATTCCTTTGGTCCCAACAGATGCTGATAGTCCTAATGGATTGGAATAAGATATAACAAAAACTGGTGCTTGTCCAGCTCTTCTTCCAGATACATAATGTGCTTCTATTCTTGCTTGATTACCTGTTCCTATTGTTCCTATTGCTGTCACAGACGGTTTCCCTATAGGCTCATAAAAACCACTAAATCTGTCGTATCTGCACAATAGCTTGGTTCCTCTTGGTGCGGTATAGCCCGTTTTATCTATAACATATACTAATCTTCTATATCCATTTTGCACAGGTTCTTTATTATATTCTATATCATCAATAAAAGCTCTTGTAGAATATGTACTATCATAATCGTCTTCTTTAATCATGTCGCTTTCCAATGTAACATAAATATTTCTATATGGACATTTATTTTCTGTTTTATTTTCTAAAAATTCTTGTAGTGTTGATATGTCTGTTCTATTAGTTACTATAAATGGCGGCAAAATCTCTTCTTTGCAGCCTCCGCCACTAGCATCCCATACTCTTCTCTCATTATCCCATCTAACATCGATTGGACCAACAGGCCAAAGATCAGGCCTTTCTGCCCAATTAAGATAGAATTTTTTAGATGGTTTATTTTTTTTGGTCCATTTTCCATTTCCAGTATTTATACCATTTCCGGTGCCTTTCCATTCGTATCTTGTTGTAATTATATCTCCTAATGGAGCAGTGTCTCCGGTTGATACTTCGTATTTACCAAATATTTCTAAATTATTCGAACCAAACTTATTATTTCCAGTATCGGAAACAAGCTGAAATCTCAACTGTCTTCCTTTATCG
>RFNS01000130.1 GCA_009927055.1 Alphaproteobacteria bacterium
TCAAAATGCTTCGTATGAACAATTAAAAATGCTATTGACAAGAATTGGTCAAAACAGTAAAATGGTATTAACTGGAGATGTTTCGCAATCAGATCTTGCTAGACATTTACAGGGTGGTTTTTATGAAATGATAAAAAATCTATCAGACGTAGACGGTATAGGTATTTCTACACTAACCGACCATGATATTATTCGTAATCCAATAATAGCAAAAATTTTAGCAAAACTAGATAATTATGAACAAGGCAGAAAATAGCAAGTGTTTATTATTAAATGCTGATTATTCGCCATTAAGAATTATTAGTTGGCAAAAAGCTATTATTTGGTCTATCAAGTATGATAATAATCCAACTTTTAAGATAGAAATTATTGAATATTATAAAGACAAATATATTCAAGGAACTAATGATAAACAATTTAAGGTTCCATTAGTTGCAAAAACGCAAAAATATTTCAATATTCATAATAGATCATTAAAGTTTTCTAGAAAAAATCTATTTATTAGAGATGATCATACTTGCCAATATTGTGGAATAAGATTTAATCAGAATGAATTAACTTACGATCATGTTATTCCAAAAAGTCAATTTCATCCTGACAAAAAGAATGCTACTAATTGGTTAAATATAGCCACTGCTTGTGTTAAATGTAATAGAAAAAAATCAAATAAAACACCAGAACAAGCAAATATGAAGTTACTTAATATCCCTAAAAAACCATTTTATGAGCCAAGATACTTGCCGTTAGCTAAAGAACTACCTACTATATACAGTAGTGACTCAGATCAAAAAGAATGGATAAAATATATAGATGGCTATTTTTAATACAAATCGATCTACTTCTAATGAAGATAAATTTTATTGTTTATTAGGATCCGAAGACTATATAGACGACGATGGATATCCAAGATTGAATAATGAGAATATTTCGAAAGCCATTGCTAAGATAATATTTTCTAAAAAATCAAAACATTTTGCTGATAATGATAAGTCTTATGGTAGATATTATATTAAATTGGATCCAAATTCAAAAATTTTCAATCCTAAAAAAATTCTATCTCCTATAGAAGAAAAAAATTCTTTATCATTTATTAATAATATATGTAAAAGTGAATGGGACTTTAAAGAGGTTACTCCACAAGTATTTCAAAAATATATAAATTTTCTAAAGACAAAAAATCTATCTTGGCTAAAAGACGCTCAAAGAGATATTAAATAAATTATGCCAACGTACACTTACCATTGCGAAAATTGTAATAAAAAATTTGAATTATTTTTTTATATTAAGGATTATATTCCTTCGCCAAAATGTAATTTTTGCAATAGTAAAAAAACAGAAAGAAGCTATACTGACGATGTTTCTACTATTCAAAACTCAATCAAAAAACATGATACTGAGCTTAAAACGGTAGGAGATCTGGCTAACAGAAATAGAGATCGTATGAGCGATGATCAAAAACAAAGTCTATACTCCAAACATAATTCTTATAAAGCAACAGAGGATAAAGTCTTGCCCAAAGGTATGAACAGAATCAAGAAACCGCCAAAAACAAAATGGACCTAAAATGACAGACAATATAGAATCATCTCAATTTTTTACTAAAGAAGAAATAGATATTTATAAAAAACAAATAGACTCTTTAAAAGATTTTAAGCCAGAAGATCTTTCTGAATATAGTTATATTTTTGATGATCCTAATAATATTAATAAACAAACAGATGCCCAATATGAAATATATATCAATCTCACAGCAAATATTCTAAAAAAAATAGAAGACAATAAGTACCCAGAAATTAACACAGTATGCACCAACAGTTACCACATACCGGTTCCATCTGGAGAAAATTATAATACATATATTAAAAACTTTTTCGAATATGTAGAAAAATGCATGATATCATCGGCTGAAGAAGCAAACCTACCAGAAAAGGTGAAAGATGAGTGAGGATTATTTATTTACGCCTAAAAAAGATCGTAAGTCATCGGATACAACAAACAAGTTTTTTTGTTTAGAGCAAGATTGTGATTTTATAGATGAAAACAATCTTTATAGAAAAAATATTGATGATAATACAGTATTAGCAAAAACAATAAATAAAGACAATCATATTATCTATCAGATTAAAATATCAAATAATAATGAGTTATTCAATCCGTTTTCTAAGCTCGATAGAGAAAAGAGCTATAGTTTTCTTGATAATGTTGTTAGACCAAGTAATAAATTTATCAATACCAATCAATCGGTATTTAATTATTATCTTAAATTTTTATCTACTAAAAATAATGCATGGCTAGTTAAAGCAGAAAGGGAGAGATTGTAATGGCAAAAATATCAAAAAATAATATTTACGCTATAAAATATTTATTTTCACAAAATTTTACATTAGAACAGATAGCTGCGGAAACCAATTTATCTATTGATAGTATTCAGGCAATAGTGGAATCAGAAAATCTTATTAAGACTAATCAACAGCCAACAGCCAAGGACTTGATGATAAACAAAACAGCAGTTAAGAAAAATAATACTGTTGCTATTATGACACAAGAGGCGTCTATGATGAACGATCACAATAAAACAAAGCTGTCTCATTTACAAAAGTCACCAGATCATATATTTAAGCCATTCAACAAATGAAATTTATATCAAGATACTCCAATAATAAGGAAGTATCAGCTGCCCAATATATCACAGAAATTATTTGTGAAAAAAAGGCAAAACTTGATAAAAAAGATATTCACTATAAATTTTGGCTAAATAAAGAATGGTCTGCTTTTTATAGAAATCAGATCGCAACAGCCAATAAATTAGTTAAACAATACAGTCCTTTGGCTATAGTAAAAGCTTTACAAGATAGCAAAACTGTGAACACATATTCGTTGCGAGCGCCAATGCTCAAGGCTATTATAGAGCATCACCAGAAAATTTTAGATTCACAAAACAAAGAATTTTCAAAAGATATAGACAGATCATCTCATAAAAAATATAAAACAAACAATAATAAAAAATCTAATAATATACTTTCAAAACTAGAGGACATAGATAATGAGTCTTAAAGAAGATATAATCAAAAATTTTGGAGATGATATTATATTGTCTGGTAACTCACTGGTAGAAAAAAAGATATTAACTATTCCAATTAGTCCAGCTCTGGATATAGTTCTAGGTGGTGGAATACCAGAAGGTAGTTTTGTGATATTTACAGGACAACCTAAATGTGGTAAAACTTTGTCATCATTAGACTTTGCAACCACCGCACAAAAACCAGAATATCAAGGAGATCTAAAGAACCCTAGAGAAGTATACTACCTAAATATCGAAGGTAGACTAAAACAACGAGATCTACTTGGAATAAAAGGATTAGATCTGAGCAGATTTCATATTATAGGATCCCAACAAGGTAAAATCTTACACGCCGAAGAATATTTACAAATAGCAGAAAGAATTATAAATGAAATTCCCGGCTCTATAGTAATCATAGACTCGTATTCTGCACTATGTACAGAAGCCGAAATTACTAGTGATATGGACAAAATGCAGAGAGCAGATGGAGCAAAGTTATTAGCCAAATTCTGTAGAAAAGTTTCTAACGTTATTCCTGTTAATAAAAATATTGTGATCGGTATCACTCATTTGATGGGTAATCCGACAGGATATGGAGCAGAGTTTAAGGAGAAGAGCGGTCAGGGCATCGCATATCAAACCGATATTAAACTACGAGCAAAAAGTTCTAAGCCATGGTCTTTAGGAGCAGACGATACTCAGATAGGCCAAGAGGTTGAATGGCAAGTTATTTGTTCCGCTCTCGGTCCTCCGGGAGGAGTAGCAAAAAGCTTTATTCGTTATAATGAGGGCATAGATAAGCTCACAGAGCTTGTCAACTTGGCGTCAGATGTCGGAGTTATAAATAAAGGTGGAGCATGGTATACCATCAAAACCAGTAAAGACTCTCATAAATTTCAAGGGGCAGAAAAAACTAGAATATTTTTAATGGAAAATCCAGAAATAGCAAAAGAGGTCGAAGATTCTGTTAAAAGCTTACTGGGTATTAAAAAGTAATGAATATAACTAATTTGGATGGAGAAGTTGTTTCTTGGGCCTTGACAGGTTACGTCTCAAAGGGTAAAATACAAAATAAGTCATCGTACCATTTGCAAGCAAGAAACCTATTGATTTCTCTTCATCCGACACTACAAATATTAGAAGAGGTTTTGGTACCTATAAGAAAAGGACAAATAGCATATTTAGATTTCTATCTACCACTATTAAAATGGTGTGTTGAGGTTCATGGAGAACAACACTATAAGTATGTACCATATTATCATGGCAATATGATGAGTTTTCTTAAAGCTCAAAAAAAAGATAGAGAAAAATCAGAATGGTGCAATATTAATAATATAAGATATATAGAACTACCATACCATGAAAATATAGACCAATGGACTCAAAGAATAAATTATGAACAACAAATCATCTAAAGAAGAATTACAGTATTGGGATAAAATTTTAGACGAATATGAAAATTCTATAGGCTTATCCGAATTCTCTGCTAATATTATACCATCGGAAGAAATAAATAAATATACATCAATGAATAGGGACGAAATAGAGAAATTAAGCCCAGAAGATTGTGCGCAAATATCATATAGATTATCCCAATTCTCTTTCTATATACAACGTAGTTTAAATAGAGAAATAGCCAGATATAACTGGGCAGATGAAAATATAAAAGAAGTTATAGCAGATGATATCAATAACTATAAAGGATATGGTTATATTGAAAAATCAATACAGGCTATTAAACATAATGAAAAAGCTAATGGCTTGAGTAGTATTAAAAAATATGCAAAACAACGCAGCGATAGATTACAATATCTTGCCAATAGCATAAAAAACTTATCCGATGTCATGATTTCCATCCAAAAGAGTAAAAGTAAACATGGATCTTAAAGATTTATTAAATAATCCAGAACAAATTAAAAATTTAATTACCGTACTTCAATCTTTGTTGCCGGACGAAAAAATCGAAATAAAGGAAGAAACTTCTTCTATTAATAACGAAGATATTAAACCAACAAATAGTATCCGTACTAAAAATAAAAGACCTCCAGTACAATCTGGTAATAAATTTGAAAAAATGAGCGAGTTTAATATGCATAAAGATGATAATCTAATAGATGAGAAATTAGCAAAACATCCACCAGTAGCACGAACAAGAGAATACGAACCAATATCTGTGAAGTGCAGAGTGTGCGGAAAAACAGAAAATATAAACCCCGCCCTTGTGCATGATAGTCCTTCCCGCTATAAATGTAATAACTGTTCAACAAACGCTGGATGAAAAATGATACTTTGTGATCCTGCCGCAGAAAGAGCGGTATTGTCTGGAATATGCAAATATGGTGAAAATGCATATTTAGATATTGCTGATATTATACAACCATCAACATTTACTGTTGATAGTAATGTAATGATTTATCAAGTAATAAAAGAGATATGTGAAAAAGATCATAGTCCTTCTATAGACATAGCGTCGATACTATCTGTTGCTCAATCGTTAAATTTTGGTCATATTTTATCCCAAAAAAATGAGACTCAACATTTAAAGGCTATTATAGATTTTCCTGTTAATCTAGAAAATGTTAGAAAATTTGCGGCTAAAATTAGAAAACTACAAATAGCTAGATTACTTAGGGACCAATTAGAAGAAGCAAAAGAAAAGTTATTAGATATCACCGGAGCCGAACCAATATCGTCGATTATAGGATTAGCAGAAGATAGTATCTTCAATTTCTCGACACTACTAAATGATACTGATAATAATCCTGTTTGTATAGCCAATATCGTTGATGATTATATCAATAATATCAAAGAAAATCCTATTGATCAAGTTGGTATATCTACAGGATTTCATGTTTATGACAATGCTATAGGTGGTGGCCTTAGAAAAGGATCAGTAAGTATTATAGCCGCAAGACCAAAAACTGGTAAGACTCTACTAGCAGATAATATTGGTTTACACATAGCAAAAAATGTTAAAGTACCAGTATTAAATATGGATACGGAAATGAGCACAGACGATCATCTTAACAGAGTTTTAGCTATGATGACAGAAATAGACATTTCAAGTATAGAAACTGGTAAAGCATTTGAGTCTCCGGATAAAAATAATAGATTACAAACGGCTCAAAAAGAACTTAAAGATGTTAGACTATATTACAAGTCAATTGCTGGTAAACCATTTGAAGAACAATTGGCTATCATGAGAAGATGGCTAGTTAAAGAGGTTGGACTACATCCAGATGGAACAGCCAAAGACTGCGTTATTGTTTATGATTATCTAAAACTAATGGATAGCGCAGGAATATCTCAGGATATGAAAGAGTATCAGGTTTTAGGTTTTATGATGACAAGCTTACATAATTTTGCTGTCAGATATAAAGTTCCTATTCTTGGTTTTATACAATTAAATAGAGATGGAATAACAAAAGAAACCACAGATACCGCCAGTGGTTCTGATCGTATAATATGGTTATGTAGCAATTTTACTATTTTCAAAAGAAAAAGCGATGAAGAGATCGCTGAAGACGGACCAACTAATGGTAATAGAAAACTTGTTCCTATTATTAGTAGACACGGCGGTGGTCTAGATGATAATGATTATATTAATTGTCATATGAAGGGATGGTGTGCTAAAATTGAAGAAGGTAAGACCAGATTGGAATTAGTAAATAATAATACTAACACAGATAAAGGATTTATTGTTAATGACGAGAATAATGACGATGATCAAGAAATCCCGTTCGTATAATCAGCCACAACTTAAAGTACTATCTGATTATTTATGTGAAGATATAGATAATCTATTAGATAATTTAAATGTTGGTGAGTATAAAACTTTTGATCGCATGATAGCCATGAGATGTCCAATTCATGGTGGAGATAATAATTCTGCTTGTAATCTATATTACAAAGGAGACTCATATAGAGGCAACTGGAAATGCAGAACACATCAATGTGAAGAAACATTTAAAGGATCTATTATAGGATTTATAAGAGGTTGTTTATCTAAACAAAATGGTTGGACAGGACCGGGGGATCCAACCGTTTCTTTTAACGATGCTGTAGAATATGCTATTAATTTTACTAAAAAGAATCCTAGTCAAATAAAAGTTAGTAAAAAAGAAGTAGAAAAAAATAATTTTGTAAATATTGTTAATAATATACAAACAGATATTAGATCTGTTGACGATGCTCCTAAAATCACAAGAGATAAAATAGTAAAGAATTTAAAAATTCCATCAGATTATTTTATTAGCAGAGGATTTTCTTCTGAAATACTTATCAAATATGATGTTGGTGAATGTTTAAGTTCCGAAAAAGAAATGGGCGACAGAGCTGTTGTGCCAGTATACGACGACACTCACGAGCATATGGTCGGTTGTTCTGGCAGAAGTATTTTTACTCAATGCTCTAAATGTAAAAGCTATCACGATTTAACAAAAGATTGTCCAAATCCAGATTATTTATGGCAATATTCCAAATGGAAACATAATAAAGGATTTAAGACTCAAGAATATTTATATAATCTATGGTATGCCAAAGACTATATACAACAAAATAAAAATGTTGTTTTGGTTGAAAGCCCAGGAAATGTTTGGAGACTAGAAGAGGCTGGAATTCACAACAGCGTGGCACTATTCGGCTCTGTATTACAAGAAAAACAAAAATTGTTATTGGATATTTCTGGAGCAATGAGCATATATATACTTATGGATAATGACGAAGCCGGAAAAAGAGCTGCTCAAAAAATCTATGATAAATGTCATAAGACATATAATGTTTTCTATATTGATATCGACCACAGCGATGTTGCTGATATGTCAGTAGCTGAAGTAAAAGAGATTATTTTACCACAATTAAAAGATAAATACTAATGAATACTAAAATAATAGCATTTTCTGGCCGTAAGCAGTCTGGCAAAACTATTTGTTCAGAATTTTTAAAAGGGTTATTGTTATCTAATGGATATTCTGATGTTGAAATATATAACTTTGCAGACCCATTGAAAGAAGACATATGCATGAATATGTTTGGACTATCATATGTTCAATGCTATGGTGAAGATCATAACAAGAATGAGCTGGTTGATGCCTATTGGGAAGATAAGCAACTAACAGCCAGAGATCTAATGCAATTAATAGGCACTGACTTATTTAGAAAATTAAATAATAATGTTTGGGTAAATGCTCTTATCAATAAAATTAAAAAGAGTAAACTTCAAGTTGTTATAGTTTCTGATTGTAGATTTCCTAATGAGATAGAAGCTATAAAAAATAATGGAGGAATAGTATTTCGATTAAATAGAAATCCACACAAATCAGAACATATTAGCGAATCAATATTGGATGCTTGTAGGTATGATTGGAATAATTTTAATGCTATCATTAATAATGAACATATGACAGTTAGAGAACAATATGATAAACTTAAAAAACTTATG
>RFNS01000208.1 GCA_009927055.1 Alphaproteobacteria bacterium
GTTATTTTATTCACAGGAGTGTGTAGCATATGAGACTTCAACTTAAAAGAGATGAAACCGGAACAGGTTTTCCAGCACCAGATCAAATAGCTGTTGGAGAATTAGTTATAAACAGTAAAACAGGTAAATTATATACAAAATTAGTGGATGGTTCAATTATGGAATGGATAGGACAAAAAATATGTTTTGAACCTTTACCAATTATATCATTTGAGTATAATAATACTAATATATCTAATATAGATAAATTTTGTTGTGCTGGAGATAATATTATTGTTAAAGTAGATAAATTAAAAAGCGAACCTTTTATTTATAATTTTGATTTTATAGAACTAACACAAAATTCTGGATCAGAATTAATATCTATCTCTGATCCGAGATTTGAAGCATATACAGAAACTGTCGATGGAATCACAAGAAATATTAGGAAGGCTGTTATACCAATTAATTTTTCTATAAAAAATACAAACTATAATAATATTAGTATGTTTAAATTTATAGTTAGTGATTCTAATCTAACAACTATTACTGAACAAATAATCACACTTAAATGTTTGGAAGCATCACTATGATAAATATAAAGAATTTTAGTTTATCAGATGGTGAGTCTGGTATATTGCTAGTATTTCCACAAGTACCGCAATCTTTGCCAAATAAAGACATTTATATTATTGATTTTAAAGTTTCATCAGTTTTACCAACATTATCCCCACCGACTGTTTCATTTATTCCGGAAAATCCCGCATATACAATAATAAAAAACAAAAATTTCTCACCAACTGTTAATATTAAAATAAAAGCTAATCATAATTTTGAAACACAGTCATTGATTCAAACTGTTATTAAAGATCAATATAATAATATTATTTATAATGATTATATCTTAGTTATATGTTCTCCAGTTTCAGAATTTAGTTTCAAAGGAAGACTGTTGAGTTGGACAACATCAGAAGGCGTTGGTCCTAATGGTGGATCTATTCTCAGAATGAATGATGCTAATGCTACTGCTTCTTTATTATCTGGAATGATTGTTAAAGGACCTGGAATACCGGAAGATAAAACAATGTCAATTCGAAGCTTTATTCAGGGTAGTTCGACTGATATTGAATTATCAGAAAATTTAAATGTTTCGTTAAATAATTATTCTGGAACTTATATTTTTTCCAGGTCTTTGACATGTGCAAATAGTGAACAATTAATTAATAAAATTATACAAAATAATTATACTATTCTAAATAAATCAAATAACTGGACGCAAACTTATGACGAACAAGTTATTGTGAAATTTGTTAGATTAGACCTATTGGATGATGATATTGAGGTCTTTTTACCCTTAAAAAATATTAGTGTTATAGTAGACAAAAATACAGCTGCTCCAATCCCCTCTATTGCTGATATATATGGTGTTGGTAGAGTAATCAACTCCTCTATTTGCCTAGTAAATATTTCGTAGATGACTTAGGTGTATATTACTTATAATTAAATTACTTTTGAGATATTAATTTATATGATTATTAATAATCAATTTTATATTTTTACATACGCTGGATCTGAACCATTAAACCTAATGGAAACTCCAGAGGAATTTAGCAATAATCCAATATTGTTATCACAATATAACACATTTATACAATCTATAGACTCCATATATGGTAGTCAAAATATAAATGATAATATTCCAGTATTTTGGACTCGTAGGGTTTCTTTAACAGATTCTCTTGGAAATAATAATATCGGCTATCAACCACACCCTGACTCAACTCTTACACAATTAGATTCAAAAGAATCTTATTATGTTATAGTAAGAAATTTGGATAGTCTACCATAATTGTTCCCATATTAGGAGATGCCGTAGCAGGATTTACTGATAATAGTCTAGCTCCAATTATAACAGGAATAAATAATATTTCTCTTTCAGCTAATTCTGGTAATAGTATTGTAATAAAACCAGAAATAGGACAACTTCAACAATATGAAACATATTCATATGAGTACAAGGGATTATCTGCAAATTGGCCAATTACCATATCTCCAATATCCGGAATAATTAGACCATCAACAGATAAAGCTAAATTAAGTTCAGTTTATCTTTTTGCGCAACTTCCGGTTCCTGTTGTTCTTGTGTAATTGATCCAGATATAATTATGGGTAATATTAAAAATAGATGTCCTAACTTTAATGAATAGATTTATATAGCACATTCGATAGAAATAAAACCAGTATCTTTTAGTGGTATAACTGTTAAGAGTAATCCTATCACAATGGAGTGCAAAGACTGCTTACCAAGAGTACGCATTAATTTACAACAATATAGTCCATCTATAGATCTTACATCCACAAACACTGTCAATGTTTCTTCTGTAATATCTAATTTGGAACCGACACAAAATTATACTTATGAATATGTTGGTATTGGTGGCAATTGGCCAGCTATGTTTATAACACCAATTAGTGG
>RFNS01000103.1 GCA_009927055.1 Alphaproteobacteria bacterium
CCAACACTAACTGGCGGCAATGCTAGTGGAACATGGGGAATCAATATAACCGGTAGTTCTGCGTCAACCTCGCAAACAAATTTCAATACTTTAACATTAAGTACTAGTCAAGTTTTATCTGTTGGTAATTATGCTACCAATGCTCCTGTTTCTAGTAGAAATTTTAGAGCGTGGGGATATTATAACGGCAGTGCCGCTAATCCGATTCCTGCGATTGATGGACTAAATGTGAGTACCGCAAGTAGAACTGCTAATGGAACTTATACGGTTACTTTAGGCGTAACTTTATCTAATAGTGATTATGCTGTATTTTGTAGTTCGGGTGTTGGTAGCACAGTGGTAACAAGTAGATCAACCACAACTGTTGGTATACTAACACAAACTACCGCAGCAGTACCAACAAATACATTTTTTACTATAGGAATTGTAGATACAATATAATGAAAGGAAATTTATGATTGGTTTTATATATCCATACGATGATCATGTTGCTGTTGGATCTGTTGGTAAAGATGTATCATATATTGATGCTGTAAAATCGGGGGTTCCATCCGGTGTCCCATTTTTTATTCTTACTAATGAAAATGATATGAAAGGACCACCAGATTATGATGATTTATTTTTTGAAGCACTTATAGCTGATTTTAGCGATCCTGACGGATACGGAACCGGCATGTCATATCAAGAACTAGTACAATATAATTCTGATAATAATATTGATAATTCAATAACCATAAATGAAATAAATAAGATTAAAAATAGAACTATGAGTATAAATATGAATAAAGCACGAAACATTTGGAAAGATAAACTACGATTAGACAGAAAGCCGCTACTAGAAGCTCTTGATGTCCAGTACATTAGAGCATTAGAGCGCGGACAAACAGAAATAATACAAAAAATTGTGAAGAAAAAAGAATTATTAAGAGATATTACAGAAGATCCACGAATAGAAAATGCACAAAATATTAATGATTTAAAAGAAATAACTATTCCAGTTAATTTTATAGAGGAGTAATTTTATGAGTTTACCAGTATTAGCACCAGTTGAACCAAGCGTAATTCCAGCAAAAACCTACGATAAATTGTGGATTCAAGATGTGATGATTAGTGCACCTCATCCGGCCCAAGATGCCACATGCTCTGTTAGAATGGTCAAATTCGGAGTATTTGATGGAATTCCAGAAACTGAGCCGGGTAACAATGGAGTATGGATGAATATTGATGGTATTTTAACAAAAAGTTTAGAAGACAATGA
>RFNS01000216.1 GCA_009927055.1 Alphaproteobacteria bacterium
ACCATAAACTTGGTTTGGTCTTCAAACACATTACCCATATTTAATATCCTTTATATTAAGATTCACAGTTTGTACAAGCTAAAATATTACGCGCTAGTTCTTGTGCTGGATTAGCACTTCGTTGATAATAAAAGGTTTTAATTCCTAATTTCCATCCTTCTATGAGAAGATCACTAACTTGTTTTGGTGGTATGTCTGGTCCAATCATTAAATTCAAAGATTGAGACTGATCTATATATTTCTGTCTTTGAGATGCTTGAATAATAATTTCTTTCTGACTAATTTCACCAAAAGTTTTAAATACTTCTTTTTCATTATCGGATAAGAACTTTAGATGTTGAACAGAACCTCCTTTAACTAAAATGCTCTTCCAAACTGTTTCATCATTTTTATTATATTTTTTGAGAATTTCTTTTAGATGAGGGTTCTTATATGTGAATTTTCCTTTTGCTAAATTCTTAACAAAATAATTACTATTCAATGGTTCTATGCTAGGACTTACTTGCCCCAATATAAAACTACTACTAGTTGTAGGAGCAATGGCTAATGTTGTGACGTTTCTACGACCATATCCTTCGAGGATAGGAGCTTCTCCGAATTTTTCTGCTAATTCTCTTGATGCTTTGTCTGATCGTTCTCTAATAGTTTGCCACATATTAGCATTAATTAGTTTAGCTTGCATACTTTCAAAACTTATCATTTTGCTTTGAAGATACGAATGCCATCCCAATACTCCCATGCCTAATGCTCTATGATTTAGAGCAAAGTTTCTGGCGCTCTTCATAAAACGAATATTCTCTGTTTTATTTACAAACTCTTGATTAACACTGTCTAAGAAATATATAAGAGTTTCTATTGCATCTGTTTGTATTATTTCGTCCCAATGAAGCAGATTAAGAGAGCTTAGAACACAAACAAAACTATTATTTTCGTCTGATGCTAAACTAATTTCTGAACATAGATTACTACTATTTATTTTTATATTCTTGTCTTTATAAGCTTGTGGGGCGTTATTGTTTACAGTATCATAAAAGAATATGTATGGATATCCACTTTCAAATCGTTTTTGAATAATTTTAGCCCAAATTTTTCTTTTATGTTTGTCTCCTTCAACCATGCTATTCATCCATTCATC
>RFNS01000170.1 GCA_009927055.1 Alphaproteobacteria bacterium
CCAACACAAACCCAAACAATAACACCAACTAATAGCGTAACACCAACTAATACCGTAACACCAACTAATAGCGTAACGCCAACTAATAGCGTAACGCCAACTAATAGTGTAACGCCAACTAATAGCGTAACACCAACTAATAGCGTAACGCCAACTAATAGCGTAACACCGACAATAACTCGTACAGTAACCACAACACCAACAAAAACACCAACAACAACTCCAACAGTAACACCTAGTCAATCTTATATTAGCGGACAAAGTATTTATTTTGTTCCATAAAGTTAAGTTATAATGGATCGTATCGCTACTATATTACATCTTTATCATATTGATTTATGGTATGAATTTAAAGTATTATTAGAACCATTTAAAATAATATTAAATTGTATTTATCTTTATGTAAAGAATATGATACTAATCAATTATAAAAGAATGTTTTAACACATTTGATACCAATATATATCTATTAATAATTATGGAGCAGATATATCTTCTTTTTCAATATATTACCATATATTAAAGAAAAATATTTTATTAAATTACACACTAAAAGAGCCAACTAGGGCAATTTAATCATGTAAAATGGAGACATATTTTACTACATGATCTAATAGGAAAAAAGAATGCTATAATAGATAACTATAAAATAATTTCAAATTATAATAATTGTGGAGCTATTGGAAATAAACATTTTTTATTAACGAATAATGAAAATTATCATAGTAAACAAATTCAAGAACTATGCAAACTACTTAATATCAATTATTCTAAAATAAATAATTATTCTTTTTTTGGTGGCACAATGTTTATGAGTCATACAGAATTATTTCGAAAACATTTTTGTCCATATAATCATGAACTTCAAAAAATATTAAGCAAAGAAAAAAATAAAGTAACCGAAAAATATAGTGGCACATATTCACATGCTCTAGAAAGAATTTTTGGATATGTTATTTCATATAACCATCTTAATTTTTATCATCCTGAACTTCAATATATAAAAATTTTAAATACTAAAGCACCAATGGGCTATTTTCATATGATAAAATTATATAATAATGATTGTTATTTGCAAGAAGATCCAAATGTTTACGGTCATATAATAGATGACTCAATATCTAATTTCACTATACAATGGTATCATATAGACTCTAATCCTATTCAAAAATATGATTTCGTCGATAAAGCAACAGTCATACAAAACTAGTTGACACCGACAGAAACCATAGTATAATACATGAATGATGCAAACAAAAAACAGACCGTCATGGACCGATTATTTTCTTGGATTAGCCAGGGTGGTTTCTCAAAGAAGTCATGATATTCATACCCAACACGGATGTGTTATAACAGATAAGCAAAATCGTATTCTTGGTGTTGGATATAATGGATTTCCCAAAGGATTGGATGATAGCCAATTACCTTTAACAAGACCAGAAAAATATAATTGGATGGTACATAGCGAAAAAAATGCTCTTGCTAATTGTGTTGTTAGGCCAGACGGTGGCACGGCGTATGTGACTGGGCAATGCTGTAACGACTGTATCATGGCTCTACACCAAGAAGGTATAGATACTGTTTATATGATTAATAATCATGGAACAATTTTATTTGATGATGATGCAAAAAACAGATTCGATATTTTTGTTAGAATGAGCGGTATAAAAATTTTCTATATAGATCCAAATCTTGAGTGGCTGAGACAATTGAATGGTGTAATATGATGATTACCCTATTTTATATTTTATCTACCATATATTTTATACAACTATATCTAATAGAGAACTTTAATCCTATCGGTAAAGAATTTACAACTTTAACTATATTAGGTTTAGCTGCTATTTTAGTAAAAAAAGAAAGAAAACCATTATGATATTCGACGAACAAATTTCCAGAAAACCCGACAATTATCCTTGGACCCAAGACTTTATAGAAGCTATGCATAATGGATTTTGGACTCATCGCGAATTTAATTTTAGTAGCGATGTTCAAGATTTTAGAGTAAATTTAACAGAACAACAAAAACAGATTATTATTAGAGCATTATCAACGATTGGTCAATTAGAAATTAGTGTAAAGAAATTTTGGGCCAAACTTGGTGATAATTTACCACATCCTTCTCTTAATGATTTGGGCTACACAATGGCCCATGTGGAAGTTATTCATGGCGATGCCTACGAAAGACTTTTGGAAGTTTTGGGTATAGATGATAACTTTGAAAAAATTCTAGAATTAGATATTATTAAAGGTAGAGTGAATTATCTTCGTAAGCATTTACATAAATTTCATCAAGACAATAAAAAACAATTTATTTACTCTCTTATTCTATTTACTCTGTTTGTTGAGAATATAGCATTATTTTCTCAATTTTATACTATTAGTTATTTTGGCAGATTCTTGAATTTACTTAAGGACACAAATAAACAAGTTGAATATACTAGTAGAGAAGAGAATCTTCATGCTATGATAGGTATTAAAATAATCAATACTATCAAACAAGAATATCCAGAACTATTTGATAAAGAACTAGAAGATAAGATTATTCATGAATCCAAAGAAGCGGTCAGATACGAATGTGAAATAATTGATTGGATTGTTAATGGTTATGGAGAAGAAAACCTAAACTCTGATCTTCTTAAAGAGTTTATTAAAAATAGACTAAACGAATCTTTAGATCAAATAGGATACGAGCCGGTATTTGATATTGATCAAAAATTGTTATCAAAAACACTGTGGTTTGATGAACAAATTCTTGGTAATAATATGACCGATTTCTTTCATTCTCGCCCCGTAGAATACTCTAAGAAAGCCCTATCGTTTGATATAGAGGCTTTGTTTTAATCATTATTAATGGTTTATAGGACTTTAAATGACAACGCAACCGTACTATTGGCTTAATTCGCATAGTCGCTTATTCTTAGAAAGAGGATACCTTGAACAAGGCGTTTCTCCAGAA
>RFNS01000298.1 GCA_009927055.1 Alphaproteobacteria bacterium
GTGGGCTTGTGAGAGTATTCTGGCCGATGGTGATAGTTTGCCAGATATGTGGTTTTACACTCATATCTACGATTCTCGACTTGTGAGTCTGGATAAGTATATGAATGTATATGCTAGTGTGCATAATGATGAGGATATGGGTGCGGCATTAGCACAAGGTTTCAAACTGTTCGCATGGTGTGATAGCGACACGAAGATTGCTCCGAAACGTCCTCGCAACAAAGCAAAGGCTGACGCATGGCGAAAAGCGTTGCCAAAGTTGGTGGTACTAAATGGTACAAAGTTTGTAACGTGTCCCGAGATTCGTCGTGGTCGTGGAGTTGTAACGTGTACGCCCACCAAGGGTAGTGTTACTTGTGATCTTTGCGTCAAGGGTTTGGCTAACGTACTTTTTCCTTCGCACTAAGGGTTTATAATGGACCGATGGATGCCGATTGATGATTTAAAGGTTCGACATTTTTATCAATGTCCAGAATGTAATAATGGACTATATGTTCATCCTGAGTTTTTTACTGAGATGGGCGTACCGGTTTGTACCGATTGTATTTGGGACGACGAGATGGATTATGTTCGTACCGAAATAAGTACTACCTAAGCGTAAAGCCTTACCCCTAAAGGACTTAGGGATAGGCTGGCCGGCCACCTTCGCCGTAAGTGCTTATGCGTCAACCACTTAGAGAATATTAAAGAAACTATCTTGACAACGCCGATAAAACTTGTAGAATTGGCAGTAAGGAGAAAAGCATGAGTAGCACTATCTATATTGGTAAGTATATTGATTCGGGCAGTAAAAATACCTTTTATCATATTGTGGGTTCTAATCGACAGTATGGTTTCAAAGCGTTTCCAACTAAAGACAAAGCGTGTTGGAGTTATAATGTTCAAAAAGAACTTAGTTTGGTAACTGCGGCTCCTTTTGTTGCAAGTGAGGTGGGTCGTATTACTCTCAAAGAAACTAACCAATTGAGTAGATGGGGTTATATTACGGAAGTTGCCACAAAGGTTAGATATTGTGATCGACCTAATTGTTGTTGTGATCCGTGGAATAATGAAAAAGGATGTAAAAATCTAAAAAGAATAAATGAACTAACAGATATTATGGATAGTATGGGATTGTGTTTTACTGACGGCCATATTGCTAACTTTGGTATGGTAAAGCGTAAAAACAAAAAGATTATGGTATTGATTGATACC
>RFNS01000198.1 GCA_009927055.1 Alphaproteobacteria bacterium
GTTCTTGCATTGACGCATCAAGATCATCGTTCATTTCTTGATAAGTCTTGGGAAACATCCAATCAAATAAACTAAAGAAACCTTTTAAGAAACTCATGGCTTCGCCTTTTCTGGTTGTAGAACTTTAAGAGTTATAGAAGACGTTAATATTAAATGCTTATTTTTTATATGGACGCCTTTTTTCCACTCAATAATTTTTTGTTCAAGTCGATTATATGATGCTTGAGTGAGTTTGTCTGGAGTAGAAAATACTAATATATCGTCTGGTTTTAAACTCATTACTGATATTAGTGACAAATCACTCATGACCTCTCCATTCTACATCTGTAGTATATTTTTTCATACTGCTAATGACGCTAATTATTTTTCCTAACAACACACAATTGTCCTCATATCCGCTTGTTAAGTATTTGTCCCAAATCTTACCATTAACCTTAAAATCTTCATACAATCCTTTAAGTTGATTTAGATTGTCGTCGGATATCAAACGAACAATATTAAGAGCATCTTGTAGACCTCTGATTATCCAATTTTTTTCTTTTAGGGTCTTTTTAAGTTCAATATTTTCTTGCGTAGTTTTAACACTAGGTTCGATCCAAGGAAAATCTCTAACTATTCTTTTATAGTATTTCAAATCCTCTTTGTGTCTTTTGTTACTAGCTTGAAGTTTCTTAATCTTTTTTTCTAGTCGTTGAATACGCACCTTGTCTTGACTTAGAGCGGGAAAAACGGGCCATTCTTTTTCTAGTTCGCTCAAAAGATCATATGGTTTTTTATGCAATATATCAGAATAAAAAGGGTCTTTGTCTGATTCCATAATTTCATGGTATTTTTTAGGCCAGACGTTCCACAGTTCCATCATTATAATTTGGCCGTACCTTAATCGTTCAGACTCAGGTTTATCACCTTGATCTGCATAAATATTCTCAATATTATCAACAAACTTTTTAAATGTCATTTGTCCACCTTAACTATTTCAAACCCAAATCCAAGTATACGACAATTAAAACCTTTTCCCCAATCGTATGTATAATAATACAACTCCGTTGTAAGATCAAGACTAAAGCCCCATTGATAAACATCATCGCTAGGATGCCAGTTAGCGTCCATTTTAGGACGTTTATAAAACAAGAAGTTGAAAGGATGAAAAGGTTTTATCTCAACACTAAATAAATCACCAAAGTATTCCTTCCATGATCGCGGACGATCAGCCATCCATATAGTTTCAGCGATCATTTTATCTAATTCTTGGCTTCTTTGATGGTTTAATCCAGCCACAAATCCACACTGAAAGTAGTAAAAATCATTAGGAGTTCCTTCATGATCTCCATCCAGCCATATTTCTTCTGCTAATTGTTTGGCTCGTTCATAGTTAGACTGTATAATTTCTTCTTGTTTTGTCATAGTTTTATCCTTTA
>RFNS01000148.1 GCA_009927055.1 Alphaproteobacteria bacterium
CTGAGCCGAATGCAAGTATCAGCCGATACCCAGATTCTTGACCACTTTGTCTATGCCTTCTAGGTATTCTTTGGCGATCTGATTCTTGCGTTTGCGCACAGTCGGCCAAAAGAAGTAACCAGATTGACCTCGATGTCGAAGGAATTGCTTTGTCTTAGGTGTTAGACCGCCACCGAACTCGGCACCGAAAAACACATCGCCACGAGTCACCTTAGTTTTGCGTTTACTATTTGGACGAGACTTTGAGACGAATGATTCGTTGGCGCGTAGTTTGATTGTCGGGATACGGTCATTGCTTGCCCGTAAACCTTTAGCAACTTGCACCGCTTGAGTCGCTCGACTGACCGTACCTGCGGTCACTCTGACCTCGGTCGACAAGTCCTTGGCTATTGCATAAGCGACTTTGCGTAACTCTTTACTGAACTCGTAACTGGCTCTATCAAACTTACGCAAAGTTTCATAGAGATCTTTGACAATGACGGTATTTGCTAGAACCGCTGCTTGACCGGCACTACCAAGAGTTCCACCTGTATCACCTGGCAAGTTCGGGAATGCTGAATAATACTTTGGTGCCATAACTAGATCCTTTGGTTCGGATTCATCTTGACACTCTTCCACCGCAGATAGCCGAGCATCGTGTACAGCATTCTAGGTGATTCTTGCAGAAGTAAAGATGGAGCGATGTGAGTCTCACACGCCAGGTATGCGATCAGCCAGTGGGCTGAGGATTCTCCAAAGGGACGATCACCGCAGAATCGGTTCCAACCTCCACGCTCTCGATTGTTTCAATCCATTCTTCAAACTTCATCGCAGTATTCTTCGTGCGTTTCGTTGCGTGCCACGCCAACCATGCAAGGTCGGTGAGGCGTAGTTCTGTTTGAAAGTTTGCGACCGAACGATTCTTTTCTGTTTCGAATGCGATGAAGTCGGCAAACTGTGCAGACACTTTCGTTGTGACGGCGTCCAGCGTTGTTACTTCTAGATTGATTTTCATTCTTACCTCCTGATTGTTTATTTAAGAACTATGCAACAGTTTTTGTGATCGCTCCGCTGATTGGCCACGTTACGTCCGCTGTATTTAATTCTCCAACGGCGCCATTCACTGGAGTGAACTCGGTGCAAAGTACTGAGAACGTGTAGTGAGGCGAAGCCGATCCTGCTGCTGCTGTTCCTGCTGGTTTCACAATCATCGTGACTGCGGTCGAGCCAATCAATGGCGTGATGAGTCCGTC
>RFNS01000084.1 GCA_009927055.1 Alphaproteobacteria bacterium
GAAGGCGGCGATGCTTACCGTGTACCGCTCGCCAATGTTGATCTCGCTGCGGCTGGACTCACAGAACTTGACCGCAAAACAATGATGGCTCAACGCCTCATCAACGCAGGTTTCGAACCCGCATCAGTGTTGAAAGCACTCGACATCGACCCGATTGCGCACACAGGTGTCGCACCAGTCTTGTTGCAACAAGTCACCGAACCAGCACCAACCTATGATGTGAACCAGCGTGATGTGAATGTGACGATGCCTGAGGTTGTGGTGAATGTTCCGCCGGCGAATGTGAGTGTCGCTGCACCTGTGATCAATGTTCCTGAGACTGTGGTGCGTGTGAATGTACCTGAGTCGAAGCCGACTGTGCGAACTGTTGAGCGTGACGCTGACGGTAGAATCTTGACAATCACCGAAAGGGTTGAAGAATAATGGCACACGGTCTATCGGCTTATCTTTGCAACTCATGGCTTGATGCGCTTGCGAACAACACTTCTTATGTGGTCGCACAGGTGTACATCAAACTTCACACAGGTGATCCTGGTGCGTTAGGTACCGCGAACCCTGCAACTGAAACAACACGCAAGGCTGCGTCGTTTGGTGCGGCGTCAGCGGGTGCGATCAGCTCGGACGCCGATATCAGTTGGACGAACATCTCAGGGTCACAGGACGCAACACACTTCACCGCTTGGGACAGTTTGACGGCAGGTAACTTCTTGTTCTCTGGCACGATCACCGCGAACCCGTACACCGCTGGTGACACTTATACGATCTCTTCAGGCAATCTGTCTGCATCTCTAACAGTCGCAAGTTAGTTGGCCGCTATGGCGGTCAAAAGATTCCTGCTCGACACGAGCCAACTGAACGACGCCACCACAGGTCTTGATGGTGCTGCAGCATTCATTCTTGATACAAGTCAACTAGACGGCGCACAAGTTCTTGACGGCGGACAGTTCCTCACAACTGCGACCGGCACAGCGACACTCGGCGCAATGTCGGCAACTGCATCTGCGACCGTCAAACATTCTGCGGTTCTAAGTTCCACACTTGGCGCAATCTCGGCAACTGCATCTGCGACCGTTAAACATTCGGCGGTTCTCAGTTCAACGCTCGGCGCACTTGACGCATCAGCACAAGCCAAAGCAAAAAAATCTGCGACTGCGTCAGCCGACCTCGGCGCACTTGATGCCTCGGCGACCACAAAAGTTGCAAAGACCGCCATCGCCACAGCCGACCTCGGCGCACTTGACGCATCAGCGACAACGAAGGTTGCCAAGTCGGCGATCGCATCAGCCGACCTCGGCGGACTTGTCGCAACCGCAAACGCACTCGACACACCGCCAACACCGACACCAGAACCAACGCCTGTCGGCGGAAGACAATACGCCGCACCACGACGACCCAAGAAGATTGAACCACTACCTGAAGTCGAGATACCTGTCATCCAACCGAAGCGACGGTACGCGGTCTGCTCAACAAGTCTTGGTGGCATGACCGCACAAGCCGAAGCGATGATCACATTCAGCATTCTTGACGATGATGCTGAAGTATTATTGTTGGTCTGATGCCTTACTTCATTACAGACAAGTCTCCAGATTGTTCTGGGTGGGCAACCATCAAAGAAGATGGCGAAGTGATCGGTTGTCACTCGACGAAACAAGATGCGATTGATCAGATGGTCGCGGTGTCAATCGCCGAAGACATGGAACCAGGCGGCGAAAGAAACGCTGACGCCGAAGAAGTTGTAATTGTTGATATTGATGGGACGCTGATAGTTGGCGGTCAAGGTATTCAAAAGAATGTTGACTATGTCAACGAATTATTTGATGAGTATTACATCTACATTGTGACAGGCCGACCAGAGTCGGATGAGGAACAAACTTTGAAACAACTCGCCGATGCTGGTGTCAGATTCGATGACATCGAGTTCAACGAAGATATGTCAGTTTCTACCGTTGTTTACAAGAAAGAAAAAGCACAAGAAATCTTGGATGAACATTCAGTCAAGTTGGCGATCGATAATGATGTTGCTGCTCGTCGCGCATATTCGGATCTCGGCATTCCGACCATGGATCCGAAAACCATTAAAGCGATGAGTATGCGCGCACCGGCACCACCGAAGGATCAGATCACAGGTAGCGACAAGAATCCTGCTGGATCGGCGGCAGGTAAGCAAGGCGGGATAGAAATCAATGAAGCAACCGAGACGGCGTTGCGAAACAAAGTGACCGATCATAACGAGAAGATGGATGCAGAGAATCGTCCTGTGTGGACTCGTGTGACGCTCGGTGTGTTGAAGTCTGTGTATCGTCGCGGTGCTGGTGCGTATTCAACTTCGCATCGTCCTGGTATTGGTCGTGCGCAATGGGCGATGGCGCGAGTGAATGCGTTCATGTATTTGAGTCGTGTTGGTCGTCCAGAGAATCCTGCCTACATCACGGACAACGATCTGTTGCATGTTGATCATCCAAAGTATTCGGCGGCTGACCGTGCGCTACCCGACAACTATCGGCCTGCGCTTTCGCCTGATGTTCCCGATGGTCGTGCTTGCGGGAACTGTTACTTCTACGACGAGACAAATGTCCAAGGAGAAGGAGACAACCTCAAGGCATATTGTGAGAAATGGGATGAGTATGTTGACGGCGGATTCTATTGCAACGCCTGGCAACCACACGAAGAAGAAATGCAAGAAGAAGATTCGGTTCGCCAGGTATCTCTTGAGATACCTGTCTACATTCGCAGCGCGGCAAGAAAAGGATTGGACTACTACGGTCAAGGTCTCGCGGGTGAAGGGCTGG
>RFNS01000203.1 GCA_009927055.1 Alphaproteobacteria bacterium
TTGCTGCAGTGCGAAGTGCGTCTGATTCATTAACTCCTGGCGATCGGTCAGGATCATGACCTTCTTGCCCTTGTCGATGGATCTGCGTGCCATGGCGCTGAACATGACGGTCTTACCGCTTCCGGTTGGACTGCACAGGATCAGGCGTCGATGGTGTTCTTGCATGTGAAAGCGCATCTCTCTGATGGCTGTGTTTTGGTATGGTCGTAGTTTCATAGGGTTTCGGTGGTAACAGGTGGTAAGAGGTGGTAACTACTTTTTAGCGGTAGTTACCACCGAAAATTCTGCGCTGATTGTCTGCATTCGTTATTTTTAGGTCTCGGTGGTAAGAGTGGTAACTACTTTTATAGAATAAAGTATATTTATTATATAGTACACATGGTATATGTATGCATGATGTATATAGTTTGAGTTGAAAAGTTTGAAAATCCGGTTACCACCTCTTACCACTCTTACCACTTTTTGAATTTTAGAAGTTTGGTGTGGCCATCTGCGCCTCGGCATAATATATCTTAGAAAGCAGATAGCGGCGTTGTGAGCTGTTTGTGCCGGGTATTTTGATGCTTTTTTTCTCGTAGCCCATTCGCTTCAGGTGCTGACCAACTTTGTAGATGGTGATGCCGGAATTCTTCAATCCGCTATTGGCCAGGATGTATTGATAGACCTCAGTGGTGGTCCACCACTCCGCACCTCCAATTGTGCCGGGTGGATGGAAATACTTTTCAATCAGCTCGCATTCAATGCTGACCTGGAAGTTATGCTCGGTCTTTTCGTTCAAGTACTGAATGTCGGTGCTGGTCAGCATCCAGCTGTTGGGATCGTCGTGATAGGCGTGGTACAGCTCCATCCACAATGCGGCCTTGTCGATCGCTTCGTATGCATCCCAGTTGATGTTGGTCACGTTGATTGGAATGATGCGGCGGTTGCCGGTTGGATCGTTGATGACTTCTTCCTCGTTGCTGGTGCCGCACAACACGGCGTACCTGGTTAGATCCTCGTGGGTCTTGCCGTATGGTTTGCGGATGCTAAAGGTTTGCCGGGATGACAGCTCCTTCAACTTTTTCGCCTCCATCTTTGACTTGCCTCCAAACTCGTCATCGCATAGGATTATCTTCTTGCACATCAAGATCTCGTCATCCTTTCCGCCGTCTAGTTTGGATTCACCGTAGTACGACAAGAGTTCAGGGGGCAGCAGTTGACGAAAAAAGTTTGTTTTGCCGATACCCTGCGGACCGGTCAGCACCAAGCACGTGATCGAATATTGTCCATGCATAGATGCGACAATCGAAGTCAGCCACTTAGGAAGGAAGCGCCGGATGTATGTCGCGTCATGGACCTGGCTGCTGATCGTGTCGCACAGCAGTTCAATGTTGCCGCTTGGCGTGGATCTTTTGTGCTTGTCAAACCACTGCTTGAACGGATCATATTGCGGCGTCCATTCCGAATCGATGATGTCAAAG
>RFNS01000304.1 GCA_009927055.1 Alphaproteobacteria bacterium
TTATGTCAACGTCTCTGGCGACACGATGACAGGTGCACTTGTCATTGACACAATGGATATCCCAGGACTCGTTGTCTCGGGTACCTCAACACTCCTGAGCCTTGCTGATTCTACTCTTGGTGAGTTCTTCACCATCAGTGCAGTTGGCGGCTTGATGTCCATGGTTGAACCTGGTGGCGATGGACTGACAAACGCAAACATGAGCTACAGCCAGATGATCATGAACGCTCCTGATGCATCTTCGGATGTGCAGGCAGGCGTGATCTCTCTTCTAATCTCAGGAACAGCAGCACTTCCCACAGCTGATGAGCATGTGGCAACAAAGAAGTACGTCGACAACCAGATCTCTGGTCTAGACGCACGTAGTGAAAAGGTGTTCTCAGTTGTTCAGTCTGAGGTTCTCGCAGGCGATGATCTCTCTCTTGACGCTGGAACGCTCGATATCGAACTTCCTGTGATCGATGCCGCTCTTATGGAGTCCAAGTACGATATCTTCCTCAATGGTATGATGCTTCGTCCTGGTGCAACCATGGACGTCCAGAAGGGTGCTGGAGCCAAAGCACTTAAGCTTAACTTCAAGGCTGTCGCCGGCGACCTCCTCTGTGTCGTTGTCTACGCGTGACCTGGTCACGTGTGATAATTACGACTAAAAGGTAGGTAAACACATGAGCACACTCCCCCGGGATGTTAGAATTCAGACCCTGCACGAAGTCGGTGTAAAAATCGATGACGGGCTGGAGGCTGCAAAGATTCAGACATCCCGGCGGGAGGGCGCCCGCGATGCTCTCACAAGTGCTGCTTCTGATATTGTCAAGGCAGCTAGCGATCCAAATCTTGACAAGAACACCGTACTTCACTGCGCAAAAATATTGCAGGGACTAATCGCACAGACAACGGCACTCTACTACACCGCACTCGGTGCCGAGAAGCAGATTGAGAGCCATGTTGCGATTATCAAGAAGTTATATGACCTTGAGGTCGTGCTCAAAAGACGCGAGGAAGAGCCACCTGCACCTGAAGAGCTGACAGTCGAGCGAAGGCCTCCTGTCAGGACAATCAAGGAGCAGAGGCTGGCCGCCGTGGCCGCAGCTGAGAAGCAGGCGCAGGAAGCACCTCAAGAGGAACAAGCATCCCCGGCTCCTAAGCCTGATGTGGTTGAGAATCTGCCCACTCAGAAGAAGGCCGGCCGCAAGAAGAAGGATCCAGCACCTGCAGCTGAAGCTCCCACCGTGGAGGTGGAGATCGATGTTTCGGAGCTTGAAGGCAGTAAAGTTACCCAGGAAGTCAAATCGGTAAAGAAAGGTAAGTCAAAGAAGCGCAACATGTCGGTATGAGCAGGAGATAATCACATCTCCTGTTAACTGGGAGAAAGACAATGTCACGCACGTTCTTAAATCAAACAACACAAATAGGCAACAGCGAGACGTATGATGATTCATTAGAGACGGGATCTCGTCTACAGTTCTCTGGCTCTGATGCATCCATACACGATGATCTGAACGCACTTCGAACAATGATTCGAGTGGCGATGGGCACGCCAAGCTGGTACGATGAGCCCGCAGAGAGCCTCACAGAGCTCAGCGGCAGCAAGGTCTCGAGGTCAGGTGATACGATGACAGGTGCCCTGCACATGAGCGGCAACCTCATCACAGGACTTCCAGAGACTCGTTACTACGTGCAAGAGGGAGAAGAAATACTCTACACATCAGCTGTGAATAAGCAGTACGTGGATGATATAACAGCTCCTGGGCGCAGCCACTTCGTGTGGGGAGGAAAGGCCTATGCAACTGTTACGACACCCGTTGCTGCTGGAGAAGATCTAGTGTTTGGTGTTAATACTGATCAATCTCTACCACCTCTGTGGACAGGATTAGATGCAGTCAATATATTCATGAATGGACAGCTTTTGCGGCACAGTTATTCATATAGTGAAAATGATGTTGATAGAGGAAGCCTTCCCAATAGCATTCGCCTCACGTTCAACGCTGTTCCCGGAGATGTGATATGCATCGAGCAATATTTAATACCAGATGTTCCTCCTGGCCTCCTGAGGCCTGCTGATTACACAGGTGGAAACGTTCTTGAGGCATATTATTTTGCAGATCCTGACAATCAAACCTACACCTATATTAGGCTGATCAGTTCTGAGCCAAGCCTAGGTGATGAGCTGAAGTTTGACGGTGGCACGTACACCGTTACAAGCATATGGAACTCTTACGGAGTCAATTATGCTGTTGTTAATAATATGGAGCCGTTCCCAGGAAAATACGATGTAAGCAACGACATCGTGTGGTCCAGCGGCGGCCAGCAACTTCGCGTAGATGATTATCGAATGGGCCTACCAGATGGCTCGAACATGGGAACCAGGTACATTCAACTTGGAAACAATTTTGGTATTGGCTCCATATATGGATTCTCTGCAGGGTTCACGAACATCGTATTTGGAAATGACTCTCTGACAATGACATCAGCAGTGAGTGTTACAGACGGAACTTCTGGAAAGGTGTACACCTACTACGCTCTCGATGGCAGCTTTGCAACAGCTCCAAATGCTACTGACCCGGGGGGCTTCCCGCTGGGTGATACTGTCACCGTTTACACACCCTTCTAATTCTTTGCATCCGTATTGACATAAATCAAATTAGGAGAACTCATGGCCACCCTCCCGTCCAACCCTAGAATACAAGCTATTCACGATGTCGGTGTCAAGATCGATGACGCCCTGGAGAGGGCTCAACTTGACACGGCTAGGCGGGAGGGTGCCCATGAGGCGTACTCGAATATTGTGTCGAGCTTTTCGACGCTTATGAGTGACATCGATGCTGAGAGTGCTCACGGCAACGATTCAGAGATAGCGAAGCTGTGGATGAACAAGCTGTTAGTGATCTGCAAGAATATGGCGGATTACTCAGGCACCCAGCTTCACGCCGCCCGTGGAGCCGAGGCACAGACGAGGATGATCATAGAGACTGTGAAGAGGATGTACGACACTGAGATTTCGATAATTGCGCGCTCTCGATCTGAGCAGCCTGAGCATTCTGCAATAACCCTAGCTGCACCAGAGCCTGAGGCGATCTTGCAAGCTGATGCGCCTGAAGTTCAGCTTCCATCTCCTGCTCCTGAGGAAGCAATATCAAAGAGGCCTATACCTGCTGCGACCCTCAAAGAGCAGAGGAGAAACGCGCTGGTTTCAATTAAACCCTAAGATTATGTAATTTTTGGAGTATAAGTTATTTAGAAGATACAAGATTTCACAGCCTATGAATATCATAGGCTGTCATTAGGAGAAAGACAATGTCACGCACGTTCCTAAATCAGACAACACAAATCGGAAACAGTGAGGTCTATGATGACTCACTATCAGCAGGATCAGCACTCGAGTTC
>RFNS01000101.1 GCA_009927055.1 Alphaproteobacteria bacterium
ACCGCCACCTCCTCCGCCTGATGGGTAGGTTCCATCCACGGTCAGGTTTCCTGATATGTGAAGGTCACCACCAAAGACTGAGACAGAGTTGGAGTCTGCGGTGTCCTTCTCACCAATGCCTCCGGAGACAAATAGGAGAACATCTGTTCCAACTCCAGAAGTATCAAACTTTGATGCATCTATCTCACCCTGATTCGGTGATCCGGAGTCCTGAGCATCATAGTTGTAGATCAGTAACTGGTTGCTTGTTTCATTAGCAAAGCTTCCTGTCACTATTATCTTATTAACCTGAACTTGACTGGCCTTAAAGTCATTAGGATTTGTCATTATCTCTCTCTATATAGAAATAGTATTCTGTCTTAAGTATCTACTCTATGTACTAGAGATCAGATCTTCATTAATGAATAGATCTAGATCTGATTTATTAGGATCTAGATTCTGATGTATAAGAAAATAATTTATCTTAAACACATCAGCTGCTATCTATAGACTAATAGTCAGTACAGGAGCATTTAAATGTTCAATTCTAGCGTATTCTCAGTTCCCGGAACAGTGATCGATCCCGAGTCAAAAATCGTCTTTGTGTCTGATCTTTTTGCAGAGGACTACACCGGAGGAGCAGAGCTCACATCTCAGGCTCTCATCGATTCATCACCCCTCAGAGTTCAGAGGATCAGATCCCGTGATCTAAATCTAGAGCTCATGGAGAAGCTGCACGATCGATTCTGGATCTTTGGAAATTTTAGTCAGATGAAGCTCGATCTCATTCCCACGATCGTGGCAAATCTCAGCTACTCTATTCTCGAGTACGACTACAAGTACTGTAAGTATCGCTCTCCTCAGAAGCACGAGCACGCTGAGAACTCACCCTGTGACTGCCACAGCCAGATGCACGGAAAGATAATTTCCACATTCTTCTACGGTGCTAAGCACCTCTGGTGGATGTCAGAGCGCCAGATGGAGCACTACCACAAGCTGTTTCCCTTCCTCGAGGAGAAGCGAAACACTGTCCTCAGCAGCGTCTTCGATGACAAGTTCTTCCTCGCTCTCAAGCTTCTCAGGACACGCTACTGCACGGAGGAAAAAGTGGAGAGCCGTAAGAAGTGGCTTGTTCTCGGATCAGAGTCCTGGGTCAAGGGCTACCAGAATGCTCTAGAGCATGTCAAAGCCCATATGCTAGACTACGAGGTTGTGCGGAACGTTCCCTACGATCAGATGCTAGAGAAGCTCGCGCAGTCCGCAGGTCTCGTCTACCTTCCTTCTGGATGGGACACGTGCCCTCGCCTCGTGATTGAGGCCAAGCTGCTAGGATGCAAGCTCGTGATAAATGACAACGTTCAGCATGCCACCGAGGAGTGGTTCGATACTGATGACATGCTCACAACTGAGTCATACCTATTTGCTGCTCGTGAGCAGTTCTGGAATGGGATCAAGTCTGCTATGGAGTATAAGCCCACCATCAGCGGATACACAACAACAAAGGACTGCATCCAGTCAAAGTATCCTTGGCGTGACAGCATCAATTCAATGCTTGGATTCTGCGATGAGGTAGTCGTGGTCGATGGCGGCTCCAAGGACGGCACTCTCGAGGAGCTACAGAAGTGGTCGGAGACTGAGCCCAAGCTCAAGGTTCACCTGGTCGAGAGGGACTGGAGCCATCCTCGGTTCGCAGTGTTCGATGGCGCTCAGAAAGCTGAGGCTAGAAAGCTCTGCACCTCGCAGTTCCTGTGGCAGATGGATGCTGATGAGGTGGTGGATTCCCAGGACTTCGAGAAGATCGTCCATCTCTGCCGCAATTTCCCGAAGGAGGCAGACCTCATATCCCTTCCTGTCGTGGAGTTCTGGGGAGGACCGAGCAAGGCCCGCATGGATATCAATCCGTGGAAGTGGCGCCTATCCAGGAACCTTCCACACATCACACATGG
>RFNS01000098.1 GCA_009927055.1 Alphaproteobacteria bacterium
TAACAACTCTGTCACCAGAGGAGACCCAATTCGCTGAGCGTCCTAGTGACCTCATTGTCTGTCTTTCTGTAGGCGCGGCTCAGGGGCGAGTACTTCCAGTCTCCGCCCCCTTTGGAATGCTCTCCGGTAGGGAACTGGTCACAGTCGTCGGTAGAGACATCAGGAGTCAACTGCTCTGTACCCCAGAAGACAGGATCGTGCTTCAAGAATCCCGGAAGGATGTCGAGCTGCACCGCCTCGACGTCTTTCCTTCGAGAGGTGGAGTACTTATCCCAGACGGCCTGGGCATCTGATGATACTGAGCCCCTGTCAGACATGAGGCCGCCTCCGTTCAGTGATGCCCACTCCATGGCGAGGTCGTAGAGGAGGGGACCCCAGCCGTTTTTTGTGTGGGAGGTGAAGTTAACTGTGAAAGCACCGCTGCACTCACCTTCGGAGCTGCGTGGCCTCCGGACCTCAATCCTCCCCCAGGGTATCTCTTCGATCAGATCCTGAGCTGCCTCGACCGCACGGCGAGCATCTTTCTCCTCGAGCGGAAGTGCCCCGGCAACAACTCCCAATCGGGCGCCCACTCCGGACGGAAACATCACAGGGCCCGGGTCTCCCTCGGGATCCAGGGATCGAATTGCGAATGAGAATGACTTCATCCCCCCGCTCGAGCTCATGAGACCGGCCTCGACGGCGAGGCCCGCATCCCTGAGACGCCGATTGATCTCCACGAGCTCCGCCACCCTGGATAGGGACTTGCCGGACAGGTCCTGTCCCTCAGACTCCCTCAGCATGCCTCGAATTGTCCGCCGTAGGAGGATCTCAGTCGCACGTGCCATGTGCGATAAGTATCCAGGAGAAAAGCAACTGAGGGGGTGGTGTAACTCCCAATGTGAGAGATTAAGTGTCCCAGGCGGTCAATCTGTGTCACCGGTAGGGCAGGAGCACAGGATCGTCAGCGCGGTGCGCTGCCTCACCTGTGCGCGCCGCGCGGGCCCTCACCTCGCTCGGAGTCCCAGATCCGGGCCCGGGCCCCCGCTCACCGCCGCGGGCCCATGAGGCGCCACGTGTTTCCCAGGAGGACGACCGCGACGGGCAGGGCGGCGCCCAGGGCACAGCACAGGGCGGGCCCGGAGGCGGCCCAGGTCCCGGCGAGGGCGCTCCACCCGAGGTCCACGGGAGTCACCCGGGCTCGCACCGCTCGAGGTCGGACAGGTGGCACAGGATCTGCCGCCCGGCCCAGAGCACGGTGACGAGCCCCCCGGGGCGCCCCTTCTTGCCCCCCGCGACCCGGCCCAGCAGGATCCCGGGGAGGCCCGCGGGCACGAGGTGGTAGTCCGACTCATCTGTTCCGATGTCGAGGCCGAACCAGTCGTCACCCCGCCGGTGCTGCACCAAGGTCCCATCGGGAATGCGACGGGCGCGGCTCACCTGCCCTCACGGGCGCGACGCTCGAGCTCCCGGCGCTGTCGACCCAGCTGGACGGCGGCGCGGGCACGGTCCTCGGGGAGCATGCCGGGGCGCCCCGCGTGGGGGAGCTCGGTGAGGGCCCACCCCGCGCCCCTCTCCTCGGCGAGCTCCACGGCCCCCTCTAGGGCGGCCTCCGCCGCGAGGCGGGCCCGGCGCTCCTCGACCAGGAGCCCCTCCAGGGACTCGATGTGGGCGCGCTCTCCGCGCAACTGCGCCCGGGCATCCTCGACCTCCCGCGTGAGCAGGATCCTCTCAACGTCCTGGTGGATGTCGCTCATGATCAGATATCACCTCTCCCTCCGGGATAATATAGGCGCAGGAGTGGGAGAGTTCAACGATCCGAGCGGCTCCCGACCGCCGGAGAGGCCCAGCCCCTCATTCCCACGGAGCCCCGCGCCCAGCGCCGGCGCAGAAGTCCCCCGGACCCTGCCCGTTCTCTGCCTCCCTGGGACCGAGTATACCCCCATTCCCATCGGAGGGAGGGCACGCGCGGTCCCAGGGTGTCACGGGCGGGGCCTGGAATCAGCGCTCGTCCCGAAGCGGGCCTCCGCCCACCGAGCGAACTGTCACACGGGACACACCGTCGATGCTTGGCACGACGCCCTGCGTGAGGAGCTCCTCGAACTCATAGCGCATCTCGGGAGCTGCCTCCGGCCGCTTCGAGACGTGACGCGCGTATGCCACCTCTGCAGCGTCGCGATCGTCGATCTCGATGATCTGTCCCATGTTGACGTCCTCTGCGTACCTTCCGGTGAGTGTGAGACCTCCGAGTCCGCCCGGCCAGCTCGGCCCCAGTGTGACCTGCACCTGCTCTCCCACAAACTGGGGAACCGGACGGTCTCCCATGCGACCGACTGGGCCCGTGCCTCCCATCTCCTCCAGCGTCTCACGAATAATGCTGCGTAGCTGTCCCTTCGTCACTCTCATGTGATTCTCCTGTTTCAATGCGCGGAAAAAGTCGCGCTCTGTCCCATAACTATGTCCGGCCGAGGGCACCTGACCCGGAGTCAAAATTTTCCGGGAAAAAATCGGAAAAAATTGGGACGCGACCCTTTGGAGCTTGAGTCAGAAAAAACGGGCGCGTGGGCACAATCCCCTCAGCGCACCATCTGATCGTCAGAGCCGAGCCACTCTACCGGGGACCCCTTCGGCTTCAGTCCGTTAACGAACTGGGTCCACCATCCCCGCGAGAAACCCTCGGGGAGGTGGGATGTGTCCTCCCAGACCTCAGTCACCCGGATCTTCACCCCGGGCAGCCCCGCGCCCCCGCCGAAGACGTGCAGGGACTCCCCCTGACGCTCCTGCAGTGACACCACCGCAGCATCGAGCATCGAGCGGTAGCGGGGGGCCCGCACAGAGTTCGAATCCGGCCGGGCATGCCCGGCCGGCAGGGGCCACCACCACATGCCCTCCCAGCCCGGGGGCGCGGCGCCGCTCGACTCGAGGGAGATGCCCCCGACCTCGATGAGCTCAGGCTCCTCCGCGTAGGAGTGGGGATCCGGAGCGACAAGGGCGACGCTCGGCTGCCCGGACTCTGACGCCAGCAGGAGCGACAGCAGCTCATCCGGCGTCGAGAACTCCTCACTGGACTGCCAACCGTCCCTGAAGAATGCCCTCACCCCTCCCGGGGGGGACACAGGGGGCTCCCCTCCCTCTGCCAGGCGCCGGAGCTCCTGACGAATAATTCTGCGAAGCCCTGACTCGGTGATCCTCATTTCCCTGTCTCCTCTGGGTGCCTGTCTGGGCCCACGTGGATTAAGTATAGATCGGCGTCAAAAAAATTTCCGGGAAAAAATCGGGGAGCGGTCACTGCGGGTGGAACGGCTTGACGCGGGAAAAGTGTACACTGCGTGCGATAGGGCTGAAAAAGAGTCAAAAAATTGCGCCGGGGGAGAGAGGGGGAGAGACCACTTAGGCCCCTGCCCCCCGGGTGCCCCACTGAGTACCCAGAGGGGGCCCTTTTGGGGGCCCTTTTGGGCCCCTCGGGAAGCCCCCTGTTGGGGGCCTCGTCAGGGGGCCCCTC
>RFNS01000214.1 GCA_009927055.1 Alphaproteobacteria bacterium
GGCATCTTCAGGATCATTGCCGCCCAGTCTTGAACGACAAACGGCAGCGCTTTTTCATACGCCGCCGTTATTTCTTGCAGATCCGATGACTTCACGGCCTTAATGATACTCAGCCATGATTTTGTTTTTGTCACAGCAACTCATCAGGAAATGGATGAACCGCTGAGGCGTAAAGTGTGCCAGGCCTTGGTGCGTTGAAGAACCTCCGATCTTCAAGTTTAGTGACAAAAACCTTTGGGTTTTCGCGCCTTATCAGCGCAATGGTTTGCTCCAAAATCGGGTTTGTTGCAAAATCACGAGGCCGCTTTTCATAAGCATCGCGCAGTAAAAACCAGTGTTTGCTTGTGTGCATAGCCAATCCTAAAACGGAATGTCGTCTTCAATATCGTCAAGACTAACGGACTTTTTAGGCGCAACATCCTCTTTCTGCTGAAATTTAAGGCTCAAATACTTTCCATCCGAACCTTCATTCACCCAGGACGAAATCCAGAATTGCACACCATTAATCGTGCAAGAACCTCTGTAATCTGGATGCGCATCCGTTTGTTTTTTCTTGTTTTTGCTCAGTGATCCAGTCATATCCTTTGACATAGCGATTGCTCCATAACGTGTACCTCTGCAAGAAAAATCTCAAGTTGCGATTGCAGCGTCTTCAGCTCATCTTGCGTTGGCTCATAACGAATAACGAATAGTTGTAAGTGATCCGGCAGCCGTGGGTCGAAACTTACGAAATCGCACCAGGCTCTGCCGGTCACCAGCAGTTGAGTCATCATTTGTGGTTTGTACTTGGTCGGAACCTCCTCGGAAATTAAATAATCGACGTGTGTGTTTGAGTTTGGGCATTTGATCTCTATCAAGCCATCGCCTGCAAAGCCATCAGGAGACGCTCCAAGCCATTTTATGGTCGGGTGCTTATGGAACCCTGTCTGTTCGATAAAAACGCCCGTATAGGCCTCATAAGCGGCTCTGGCGATGGGTTCCTGTTCTGTACCCCATTGCATGGCTGCGTTTGTGAAGGATTCACCCTGCAATCCCGTCAAGCGTTCGGTTACGAGCTGAATCGCATAGTTGCGCCTGGTCGCGGTT
>RFNS01000114.1 GCA_009927055.1 Alphaproteobacteria bacterium
ATGATTCCCGCTGCAGCGATCTTTCCGGCGGCACCTCCAATAGCACCAACGAAGGCGCCCCAGATCGCGTTGATGAAGATCTTCGTGAGTGCCACCTTCAGAAGTACTCCTGCCCACTGCATGACATATGGCTTCGCCTTCTCCCACAGCATAGAGAAAAGAGTTGCAAAGGGACCCGAGAGCTTATCGGCGATCAGTGTGAACAGGGGAACTATGGCGTCAAAGAGGTTTGTGAGTGCCTTGGAGATAGGTGATTGGAGGTCAGGCGGATTTCTCAGAAACTCAATTATAGCGTTCACAGCCTTGGCTATGCCGTCGATGACGAGTGGGAACACAGCCTGGAATATGCCGTACAGAGCCTTGAGGAACTGTTTGCCACCGTCGAGGAAGGCAGAGACTCCAGGCCCTGTGCGGCTGAAGAAGTTCTTCAGTATGTTCTTAAAGTCCTTGATGAAGTTTAGGACGCCCGCCTTCGGATCCGTCTTGAGGGCCCTGAAGAGGTCCGAGAAGGCCTTCTCCACACCCTTCATCATCTCCCTGAACCGCTTCGGGCTGAAGATGTCCCTGAAAGCCATGAGCATCTGCTTCACGCCGGGGAACTCCTTGACGAACATGCGACCCACGCGGCGTCCACTCCAGAAGACCTCACGTATTGACCTCCGAAGGGCCCTCATCGCGCGGCGGAATTCCCAGGAGCGCATGATTCCCACTCTGAATCCCGATGCGAAGGCGTCAAAGAAGCTCTTGAACTTCGATCCACCGCCGGACGGGAAGACGCGCTCGATGGACTTGGCGAGCTTCTGCATCGCCTCCTCCTGGGACATGACCTTCTTCTCCGCCTTCGCTGACTCGGCCTGCATCTCCTTGTAGGACATTGACATCCCGCGTGTGCCGAATGCGGCCGCCGCGGCGGCATCTGGAATTCCGGTCAGAGTTGAGAGCTGCTTCTTCTCCTGCCTGTTCAGGTCAGCGTAGGTCTTTCCTGACTCCCTCATTGCCCTCTGTAGCGCAGAGTAACGTGCGGCCGGATCCTGCTCCTCCAGGAGCTGCATCGTGTCGACGTTCATGTTGAGGGACTGAGCGAGCTTCGCTGCGTTCTGTGCAGCTGTGTCAAAGTCGTCGAAGGCGCTGATCACACCAACGAGGTCCTTGATCTCGATTCCGAGCTTGTGGGCGTAGGTGGCGATTGAGCCTAGTGCCTTCGGTCCCAGGTTTCCGAAGTTGGCGAGGTCAGAGGCCATCTCTCCCATGCTGCGGGAGATGAGCTTCGCGTTGACTCCGAACTTGGCCCCCATCTGAAGGGACATTGAAGCGAACTGCCGCAGGGTCTCCATGGGCTTTTTGCCCGCGAAGTTGGAGGCCTTCATGACCATTCCAATCTGCTCAGCAGTCATTCCCATGCCCTTGCGGTAGATGACGAGCTCAGGAGAATTATTCTCTATAATATTCATCATCCCATTGTACGCATTTCCCATCGCCTCGGCGAGCTCCCTGTTGTGCTCGAGGTACTTGGCCTGGCCCTCCAGTCCGGGGCCAAAGATCCTTCTAATGCTCAGCCCTGACTTTGCGACATTTGAGTACTCATCCCTGATGTCTACCAAGGATCTCTTTAATGCGCGACCCTCATTTGTGGCGAGGTTGCCGAACTGCTTTCGAACGTTCTCAAGCTCAACGAGAACGGGAGACGGGCCGCCTCCCGAGCCCTGCGCGAGCTCGAATATTCCCTGGAAGATCTTGAAGGGTATGGAGATGAT
>RFNS01000095.1 GCA_009927055.1 Alphaproteobacteria bacterium
GATTTATGTGTCTAACAGGAGATACAAAAGTATTCACTGAAGATGGTGAAATCCCAATTGAAGAAATTGTGAATAAAAATATGTGTGTTTCACTTCCCTCTTACGATATTGAGACAGGAGAAGTTGTTTCTGACAGAGTAACTCAGTTTTATGATCAAGGTGAACGTGACACAATTGTGATCGAAACTGAAGACGGTGAGATCGAGCTCACACCTGACCACCTTGTCTACACCGTCAGGGGTAAAGTGCCTGCTGGTGAATTAAAAATTGATGATGAAATCATCAGTCTGAATACTTAGTTTCAAGAACTACATTCTTGAAAGATAAAAATATGAAAAATTGCATTATTTGTCAGGCACAGCTTCGAAAACAAAAGACTTATTGCTCTAGAGCCTGCTTAAAGATAGGATACACAGGAAAGAGACACAGCGAAGAATCTTTAAAAAAGATGCGTGGAAGGAAACTCTCTCAGGAGACCATCGCGAGGCAGAGCGCGAAGAAGACGCGTGAGCACGTTAGAGTTGAAGGTGACTTTCTGTGTCAACGATGCTCAAAGCACTTTGATTCAAATACATCTCTGCGAGCTCACATGTCCTACTGCTCAGATGCAAGAGGAGACACTCAGCCTGAGATCTGTACTATTTGTGAAAAATATTTCAAGTCTAGGCGCTCCATGCTAATACACAAGAACCTAAAGCACGTGGCGGATGAAGTCTCTAATTCTCGTAGAGCAAAGATGGTGGAAGCAAAGAAAAATTGTGAAATTAGAAGGTCTTCAAAGGCAGAGAGTGACTTCTTTGCTGCAATAAAGGAAATTAAGCCTGATGCAGTAAGAAACTTCATGATTCCCGGCAGTAGTCACGTGTATGATGTCTATATTCCCTCAATGAATACAATCATTGAGTTCGATGGTGACTTTTGGCACGGAAATAAAAAGATATATGATCTGTCTGATCGAATGAAAAGACAATTTCGCCTCGATGAGATGAACAGTGCAAGGGCGGTAGAAGTAGGTTATAAAGTTATTAGAGTGTGGCAGTCTGAATCCTCTCTCTTCATTGAAAACCTGAGAAAGAGCTAATATGTCAGCGCTAAAGACATCTAGAGTCAAGTCAATTCGCAAAGGGTCTGTCAAGAGGGTCTATGATATAGGTGTGGAGAAGAACCATAACTTCTTTGCTAACGGACACCTCGTTTCAAATTGCTTCCAGGAGCAGTTCATGAATCTTGCCATGGACTTATCCGGATTCACTGAGGGCGAGGCTGACTCAATGCGCAAGACGCTGGTCAAGAAGTCTCTCGATCAGGCTGACAAGAAGAGCGGAGAGAGAGTTATTCTGCGTGAGAAGTTCGTCTCTGGCGCTAAGTCCCTTCACGGACTTGATGAGAAGTTGATGCAGCAACTGTTTGATAAGATTGAATTTTTC
>RFNS01000242.1 GCA_009927055.1 Alphaproteobacteria bacterium
TCACCGGCCTGCTCGGCAGTCACGCCAGTAACCCTAGCCCTCCAAACCTTATAACCCTGCTCGCTGAACGCCTTGACCTCACCGGCCTTGACGTTAGCATGAACATCGCCGGGAAGATTCTCGCTCAGACACGAGCGAAGCGTGTCCACAACGCTGTCACGGTCAAGATCGGTAGCCACAATGTCAACACTAAAAGTAAACTTCTGCATGATAAAAACCTTTCCAATTAGTAGTAAGTTCCAATAAAATGATTATACAGACCAAACATCACTTGTCAAGGGTCAGTGGGAAGGTTTCTAGTGTTGGCTTCCATCTTCATCTTGATGCGTGATGCTCTTAGTATACACTGTATATCGGCCTTGTCAACACCAGTTCTTGAGTCGTTCTCTATTTTTTTACTTTGGTCGTAAAGTCTTGACGCACAAGCACTTACGTCACGGCGGGCGGGGCCACTTCGATCTAAGTCGTTGTGGCTGTTGGGTTTACGTCAACTAGACCAAACACTCGTTTTCTTGGAGAATATACACACGATTGTTATCGGTCAATAATGAGGCAAAATAATGATTATCCCAACTAAACTCACCATTATCACTATCCCTTCTCCATCTAGGATCAATAATAGGGTTATAGAATAATCTTTCCATATTGTCTGTAGGAATTGGAATATGGCGTTCCATATTTAGAACCCAATAATTCTCACATTCGATCCACCCACAAACATCTTTTACCCCTGCCTCAAACACCTTTCTTGAAGCAGATGGACGACTCACCAATTTACAATTGCCCAGTTCTAACTGGTAAAGTTTAGGATCATAATACTTCACACTATGGGCATCCTTTACTTGCCAGTGCATATAGTGCGATCCACGACCCAGATGAAATCTAACCTTATAATCTCTCATCCTAAATCTTCTCCAAACATTTGATCAAAACACTTGCCACAAGTACGGCTAATTATCAACTCTCGCTCGTCAGGAGTCAAGTAGGGAAAAGCATTTTGAACCAATTCCCCATTCTCATAATCTTCTAAATGGTCAGAGCCAACCATGATTCTATGATCGACCCCACACGTTCTACAACGAATAATCAAACTAACGTCATTGTTTGCAAAATCAACCATAAAACCCTCCCTATAACCATTCTACACTAGACAATCAACCTTGTCAAGAGTAGTAGTTTTTGGCTGACTATACCCATCCATCCCAAATCCGTAGGATTAGATAAGACAAATAGATAGGGTTATGCCATACTCGGCTTTGCATTTAACCGTGGCTCTTTTGATATCATTGTGCCAACGGCCCATATCTACTCATCATTTTTTCTGTGTAATTTCATGTGACAGTTAGCACATAAAATTTCACATTTATTTAGTTCTTCAACAATTGTATCCCATTTTTTTTGCCAATTAGAACAGAGTGTGAACTTTTTAGTTCTAGGATTAGTGTGATGAAATGTCAATACATCAGAATCATTATTTCCACAATTAGAACATCTACCACCACAATATTCTATCGCTTTTATTCTATGTAATTTTCTTCTCTTCAAACTTCTGCATGTTGGGCATACATTATTTTTTGTCCATTTAAAATCTCTACCACATTCAATACAATTTTTTTTGCTATTGCTATCTCTTTGTGGTAAATGTAACCTTTTGGTATTTTTCATACCAAATGGAGAACATTTAAGACAATATTTTCTTTTATTAATTACTCTTTCTTTACCATCTATTATTACTCTATTATTGAATTCTTTGTTACATTTTAAACATATTTTCATTTTTATCTCCAGTGATGTAGTCTAATATACATACACCGAAAATAAAAATTTATCTACTTTTATACTACAATACCCCGGATCAGATTCGAACTGATACTGTTGAAATTTTAAGTTTCATGCCTGCTGCCAATTGGGCTACCGGGGCATACGTTGATTATACCATCTTATCGTCAAACGTCAACTGCTATCTTTAAAAAATCCTAAGTCCTTATGGGATAAGCACTTGCGTCGAGATCGGCCCGCCCGCCGCAGCGTAAAATCTTGCGGCGTAAGGGTTTAGGACAAGTATCCTTCGCAACCAGCGTTCTTCAGGTCACGAAGCAGATTTTCAGCCGCCTCTGTGGTTTTCAGACGCACCGATATCTGGTTCACGTAGCCCTTTTGCCACACGCCATAAACGTCCCAGTGTCCGACCATACCATCGGTCCAATCCTTCGCTTCTTTCAATCCCCACCCGGTGTGCTGACGCACAGCCTTGATACAAGAAATACGATTGTTCATGGTCATGCCGCCAGTGATGGTAACATGATACTGCTCTTTTCCGTCAATAGCACTTTCCAGTGCGGCCACGATCTTTTCGCGCATTTCTGCTGGGCAGTAGATCGCCAAATCCACCGCTTCACGAACACTCAAATCAATTTTGATCATACGTTTCCTGCTTCCTTTCTCCAATATTCTAATACGTCTTCAAGAGTTATATCATGCATCTTTACTGATGTCAAGACCGCATCGTAATAATGTTTATTGACTCCCAACAATCTATTTCTTAGAAAGTTGATAGTCATTTTAATTGCTTGTTCTTGTTCTTTATTCATATTTTATGAAGGATAATCCTTTGGATAATCGGTTGCTGGCTTCTGTGGTTTACTCATTCCTTCGTGTCGTGGCATCCACCACGGAGCATCCATACGATCCACCACACCAAACGTTTCGCTACAATGAATAATATGAGGACTCACAGGATCATTTGGAGAGTAGTTATATCTGCCAGCCCACACTCCGATAGGCTCACCATAATAGAATATCTGTTGACCCTCATATGGCTGCTTCTCAAAAAAACTAATCCATTCCATTAGATTTTATCTCTTCTTTTTAGAATCTACAGCATCGGCCAACTTTTCCCACAAATCTTCAACAGTATCTTGATCACAATCTACAGCCCTAAAAGGCACATAATAAATAGCGTCCAAAAACTCATTAACAAGTTGTTTTAGTTCTTGAAGTTCAACATTTTCGGTTTTCATTACCAACCCTCCGGCATAGGAATATCACCAAGATACATATAATATGCAACCTCATTACTATCAAGAGTTTCCCAATCGTTATTTTGATAACTCCAAGAAGAACCATCCCAATATAATTCACTAGGCTTATTACTACCAATAATAGCACAAAGATAGTAGCCCATATCAATAGGTTGTCCACTTCTCCAGTTCATTTTATCCCACCCTACCCCTTCCAACAATAACACACTTCAGACTAATATCACTATCAGTATACTTGACACATTCATGAGGGCCATAATACCAAGCATCATTCTCTTTGAAGTTCAATACGATATCTTCGGTACTGAGTTGAATATCATTATACCCACCCTCATACCCGAGAGTCAATACCCTCATATCAGACGGATAGTTCTTCAACTGCTCAATAAGTTCATTAACGGTCATTATTCCCACCTAAAAGTAAATTTAGTAGCCTCATTATCACAAACGAAAGTGAAGTATGCTAGAAAGAACATGGTCAAAGACGGGAAAAATAGAATTATTTTACGAAAGATTCTCATTCTTAGTCCTCAGTAGCATCATCAATATACCATTCGTAACCCAGTTCGTCAATAGTATCTTCTAATACTGCGATAATCTCGTCAGCATCTTCATCGTCTGGATCAACGCCGGGAATATCAAATACAACGTAAACTTTCATGCTGTTCTCACAATAACAACACACTTTGTACCCTTATCGAAGTACGCATTCTTTTCGATATCCACTCTGCTCTGCCAATCGTTAGGTTGACCCATCTCAGCATACTTGGCAGATTCATGAGGCCCAATGTACCAAGTATCTTTATTATTATAGTTAAAAATAATACCTTCAGTTTTCAGGTCGATATCATTATACCCACCCTCATAACCAAGAGTAAGAACCCTCATATCAGACGGATAATTCTTCAACTGCTCAATAAGTTCGTTAACGGTCATGCTATCTCCTTTTCCACCATTCTATTATCTATTATCGTCACTGTCAAGCGGTATTCTTAAAAAAAATGTTTTGCTGTAAGCCATTACGGATCAAGCACTTGCGTCGATGCGGGCCGGCCCGTTTTGCTCTAAGTTGTTTAGTAGCAAGGGCTTATATATTGTACCAGCGGAATCTTTTACGCCCCGATTCTATAATCCACACGATTACCCCTTGTCAGGATCGGATGGAAACCGTCCACGGAAATCCTCCCTATAACCGGATGAACTGCTAGCATCATGTTCCGGTTAGTCTGGCTCTTGGGAACGGTTACTGGTTATATTGGTCGTGGTGAGGATGCGATCCCCCATAGATTAGTATCGGTTCCCAGTGCATAACCAGCACAGACGTCCCCAATAGGTTATCTAATCTAGTCCTGCTTGACCCACGAAAGTTTGTTTTGTCTTACTCAATCATTCTACAGTCTATTATCGGCCTGTCAAGAGAAAAAATCCAGAAAAAATATTTTGTTGTAAAGCGTTACGAGACAAGGACTTACGACGATGCGGGCCGGCCAATCTCGCCCTAAGTCCCTTTGGGCAAAGAACTTAGAACGAGTGGCGTTTT
>RFNS01000094.1 GCA_009927055.1 Alphaproteobacteria bacterium
CTTGGAAACAAGATGGTTGTAATTTCTGTTCCGGAGTGTGGTGGTACTGATCCTTTGGACAGGTATGACCACCTTGTGGCAATATCCGGAGCGTTGGAAAATGCTCTGGACTGCGATGTACGCTCGTTCAGTTACAACAAACTTTGACGCAAACCCTTGCCGCGTAAGAACTTGCGTCGCGGCGGGCCGGCCCCGCTCGTCGTAACTTGTTATCACTCAACAACTTACGACACATCTGATTTGGCACGACATTTGCATGTACAAAAATTTTCTCAAGAAAGTGCTTGACAAGCACCGATAATAGGTTAGACTAAGCACAGTTCAGCAACACCACCCTTTGGAGACTGTCTCATGTTTGAAGATTCTTTCCTCGACTCGTTCATGGAATCGTACATCGGCGGATGGACGGGCGACGAAGACGCCTTCTATGAGGCTCAGGAGCAGCAGGAGTACTGGGACGCAGAAGAAGGCCAGTACGACGAAGACGAGGCCGACTTCGACGAAGACGAGTACGACGGCCAGCCCGACGAATACACCGAATGGCAAGACGTATACGGTGGCGACGATTGGGATCACGGACAGTACGACGAGTACTGATCCTAAACCCTTGCTGCGTCAAGACTTACGACGCGGCGGGCGGGCCGCGTTCGACGTAAGTCCTTTGCTGACAAGCACTTAGGAAACATTAAAGTTCCGCTTGACAAGTGTCGATAAGTATAGTATCCTAACACCATGAGCAAGCGAAAAAAGAGTATCGTTGTGCAACTGAATGTTCGTCCGTTGTGGGCTCTTGGTACGGGCCATCACGACCACAAGAGCGGAAGCGGACAGCACGACAATCGACCCAAGCGACTTCGCACTCGCGGAGCAAAGAATCGACAGGCCGTGAGGGATGGTTGGTAGTCCTACCTAATCCTACGGATTTGGATTGTGTGGATGTAGTCAGCCAAAAAATAGATCTCTTGACAAAATAGATTTCTCGACTAAAATATCGTTCAAAGGAGAAAACGATGCTTACTCTTCGACATTTTCGTAAGATCGAGAAGGAAATCAAGGGACTGAAAAAGTGCCAAAGTATTTATAGCCGGAAAAAGAATGCTCTGTGCTATAAACTTTCTAAGATGGGTACTCAGCACAGGGCCAACGCTATTGAGCGTATGATTCGTGATTATTTAATCACTATGGGTAATAGGGTTGATTATTTTGGTGGTAATCATTCTTATGATATGGTTGTAAATGGAAAAAAGGTAGAAGTAAAGTCCTCCCTTGCACAACCCATATCTGGTAAAAAGTATCGTTATAGGTTTCAAAATATCAAAAGTGGTTATTTTCACGAAATTATTTTAGTATTTGTTACCCCAAAGGGTATTAAGATCAAACGCATGAATAAAAATCGTTTGGAAAATCAAATCAGATATGCTAAGTGTTATTCAAATGGTAAGACTTTAGAGTTAAAAGAACTCGCGGCCTAAAGTTTTGGTTCTTGACAAACGATAAAAACAATGTAGAATTGTGCAGAACAAGGAGGTTCTCATGGATGGGGCAATTGTGCTTATTGTGGTGGTTATGATTATTGGTCTAATTGTGGAGATATTGTGGAAATGATTTCGCCATTCCATTTTTTTATTATTCTTACTACTGTTATGCTTATATATGCGGCAGTATCTAATGATTAGTTGTAAACCCTTGTGATTTAAGGACTTAGATCAAAACGGCGCGGCCCGGCTCGACGTAAGTGCTTGATTCTCAACAACTTGCATCAAAAAAATTTTTCTAAAGATTACCTCTTGCGTTGGCCGATAAATATGGTATGATTGAGACTCACCAAGGGAGAAAGATGATGACTCATTCTGAAGCGGTTAGGATGGTTCGTGGCAAGCGGAATGCGGAGCGTCGCAAGGTTGGCAACAATACCTACGCGGAGATTCTGAGCGATGGTAGCGTTGGAATCATGCTGCATAGTACCTATGTGGTCAAGATTCATGAGGATGGTACTTATACCCTGAATAGTGGGGGTTGGCAAACCTTGACCACTAAGGATCGTATCAATCAGTATAGCCCGCGTTATGTTTTCCAGAAGAACTATGAATGGTTCGTGAAAATCAACGACAAGCCGTATCCTTTTCTGGACGGGATGGTGGTGAGTTGAAAAATATCAACCAGATTCTGAAAGGATTAGGAAAACTTGGTTTCAGGATAGAATTTTGTGATGGTAGTTTGGTCAAGTTATATCCGGCAGATTCTAGCCAGCCTTTTTATTCGTTACATGTGGGCGAACGTGCGATTCACCCGCTAAAGAGGTTTGCCAAGAAAAACTGGAATATCGAACTTGACAAGGTGTGAGATGATGGTATACTTGTGGCATAAGGTAACTAACTGAAAGGAAAAAGATGAACGATTTTATTGCTGCTGCTCTGGTTTCTACGATTTGTCTGGTTGGTCTGGTTTGCTTTGTGTTGTTTCATATCTATCGTGGATTGAATGATTCGCTGATTACTGCTAGGATCGGTGGTGTTTATAACTTTGAGTATGAACAGCCGGTTACTGGTGATCCTGAGCGTTTTATGGCTAAGGTTCTTAGTGTGCATCGTCTTAGCAATGATAGCATCGCTAGGTTGAATGCTACTAGTCGTTATCGAAGACACGATGGACAGTTTGTGCGTACTCATCATCTGGTAACTGCTCAAACGCCGGATGGTAAGATTCGCAATTTCTACGCCGAACGTACTCGCAATGTGCGTCGTCCCCTCTTGGGTAGTACGCTCTTCAAGAGTGGTTTGGCCGCTATGATGTTCTGAATATCGCCCAATCGCTCTAAGTTCTTGCTAGTAAAGGACTTAGGGCGAGATGGGCGGGCAGCTTTTGACGTAAGTGCTTGCTCATCAACAACTTAGGATTTTCTAAAGAAAACCTCTTGACAAGCCGATACTATCTAGTAGAATGACTCCGACGGGAGAACATTATGAATTACACTTGGGCCGTTTGGCAAAATAATCGTCTGGTGGGTTATGTCGAGTCGTCTAGTGAATGGAACGCTATTAGATTAGCCCATAGCAAGTATGGCTCCTGTTTATATGTGGAACGATGTTTGATGGGTGTGGGTCCAAAAACAAAGGAAAAAGAATGCCAAATTGGTGCATGAACAAGTTGACAGTTTCTCATGCCAACCCTGACATGGTTGACCGATTTGAGAATGCCTATAATCTTGGTAAGGCTTGTAATGAGTTTTTACCATTACCAGAGGGTGAGGATTGGTATAACTGGCAGATAAATAACTGGGGAACCAAGTGGGATATTGGTGCCGATATTGGTACAGAGAAGGAAGAGCGTTATGGTTTGAAGGCCACAAGAGTTGATAATGAGGTTAGTTGCTCTTTTGACTCTGCTTGGAGTCCTCCTGTGGGTTTGTATGAAAAACTGGTAGACTTGGGATATGATGTAAAGGCAACGTATTGGGAACCCGGAATGGCTTTCTGTGGTATTTGGGATAATGGTGTTGATCACTATGTAGATTATCAGAGCAAGGATATGATTCCTGTAGCATTATGGAATGAGTATGATATGCAGGAGTTTTTCGAAGATGATGAGGAAGTAAACGCCT
>RFNS01000226.1 GCA_009927055.1 Alphaproteobacteria bacterium
GGGCCGCCTTCACTTGCGTCGGCCCGCAAGGCAGTAGCAGGTCACGCCCGCCGTCCCCGGTGTCTTTCAATGCGAGGTCCGCAGGGCAGCCGGCTAGACGACACATCGCAACCTCGGCAACCTTGCCGATCACGATTCCAGCTACCGTGTCGTCAGCCAGCACTCCGCCGTAGAGCGTCATGGACGGCACAAGCCCGCCGCGCCATCCGCCGCTCTCGGCGTATCGACGAAGTCGAGCGCACCGTATGGCGAAGTCGAGGCACAGCACGACATCGCCGCGAGTGATCTCAACCGGCACGGGCATGGGCGGTCTTTTTCCCTGACCTTCCGACTCCACGTTCGGTCTCCTCCTTGTTGAGAAACTCGATCAGTTCGCGAAGGCAATCCCGCACCGACGCGAACTCGTCCCTGTCAGAAAGCCGGCCAACGAACCGGGAGACGACCTTTTCGATCGCCTCGGAGAACTGCTCGTGCAGTGGCATTTCAGCGTGATCGACCCTGTCCACTCCGGCAGACACCAGCCGTAGGACGGCCGCCTGCGTCATCTCCTCGCCGCTGGAGCGGCAGTCGTCGATCCACGCCTCAAACTCGTCGTCCGGCAGGCGGGCGATCTTCTGGAAGCGGCTGGACTGCATGTGACTGAGCCCGAGATCATCAACTAACGTCGTGTTAGTTGATTTTCTGTAGCCTCCTCTGCCACCAGTGACCTCCGGCAGCATCGCCCCCAACTGACGCTCCGCCCTCCGCACGATCTCCTGCGCCTCCTGCAACGCCTCAATCCCCACGTCGCGACGCGATTTGGCGAGCCGTATCGCGGCCTCGCCAACGTCCCGTACGTCCTTGAAGTCCTCGATGGTCTTCGCCTGGGCGAGGGCCTGCCGGGCCTTACTGCACAAAGCGATGACGCCGTCTGTTTTCATGTCGCGACCCTCCACACCGTCGCCTTGCGCCGACTGCTTGTCAGCCGAATACCGCTCGCCACGATCAGACCAGCGTCTGCAAGTTCGCCGCGTCGCGGACGCTGCGACGACGGGTTCATCTCCAGCCCGCGCTGGCACTCCTCGTCTGTCGCACCGTTCTCTCCCTGGTCGCGAATGAAGTCATAGACGCGACGCTGCATCGACCTGAGCGTTTCAACGGACAGGGAGTCCTTCGCTGCGATAGAAGCTTGCCTGCACAGCTCCACGTCTCGCTCGCTGACGCCCGACAAAAAACGCTTCGTCTGCTCGTCGTACTGAATGTCAGCCGCGAGGCCGGACTTGACGTACTGCTTCAACCGCGTCAGTTGGCGGTTGCCTCCGACTATGCGGAACCACTCGACGGCGTCAGCAGACACGGCACCGCCAGACATGTAGGAATCCACGTCCTCCGCGAAGCGGCACGAAGTTCCGTGCTTGCGGTTCTTCAGCTTTTGAGCGCCCACCCTGACCAGCACCTGCGGCGGGTAAAGGCTCATCGCCATGCCGCGAGCCTCTGGCTCCGTGCATTCGCCTCGCTGATCGATTGCCTTTCGGATGGCCTCCAGGCAGGCGAGGGTTCCGGCCTGCGTTCCGCCGGTATCGTGGGTGATGGTGCGATTAGGCATGGACAAACCCTCCGATCTTGGCTCGCAGCTTCGCCACGGTCTCCTCGGACTCCGTCCAGATCGCCTCGATCTGACGCTGCACATCGTCGAGCTTGGAGAAGTCCAGCCCCATGTCCGAATCCAGCTTGGCGAGCGCCTTGCGGATGTCGCCGCACCGAAAGCGGATGACGGCAGCAGGATCCATCGGCTCGCGTCGCCCTCCGCGGTAGCCGCGAGATGCGCTCACGAGCTCGGCGAGCGTCGCAGAGGCAGAAAGCCGCTTCCTCTTCGATTCCCGCAGAACCTTGCGCACGTCTGGGTCGTCACAAAACCGGCAGAACTGCTTGGCGAGATCGCAGAAACCATCATCAGAGCTCCAGCTCCAGAGCTCGCTGTAGGACTCCACCAAGTTTGCCGGCGTGGAAAGCCCGAGTGAGTTGCACGTGAGCTTCGCCATCATCGACTTGATGTGCAGAACCAGACGTTCACGCCGAATGCTCTCTCGCTCCCACCGCCGAAACATCGCGGCGATGAACTTCTTGTCAGGCATTCCGGCCGCCAGACCACCGTGCTTACTGACGACCTCGCTCGCGCAGTAGGTGTAGAAGTCGTCCTCTGAAACCGACAGTCCGTTGGCACGATTGTCGAACATTGACACGTCACGCAGCGCGTCCACGTCACCCTGGTTTTTTACGTGCGCCCGCAGGGTGCGGAACATGACTGCCCCGGCCCTGCGTGCGCCTTCAATTCGATGCCTGCCCGCGCACGGACTGTGCTTGAAGCCACTTTGGTTCCGGCAGGAGTACGGGACGACAACCAAGGGCATCGGCAGCAACGCCCCGTGGAGGTAGTCGTCCTTGTAGCGAATGGCGTACTCCTCATTGACGCTTCCTGTGTTCAGTCGCGTCTGGTACTGATTGTCAGCGAGGTCGATATCGCTAATGCGGATGTCTTGCTCGTCCCATTCGATTCCGAGGTCACTCAGCCTGCGGATCATGCTGTCGTTCTGTGCGAACGTCAGGTATCCACGTTCGTCGATTGCACTGCCCATGAGGGGTTATTCCTTTCCGTGTGAAAACCGTTGCTCGGTGTGTTTGCCCCGTGACGTGGGGCATCCGGTCGAGTCACCGCCAGAAGCAA
>RFNS01000219.1 GCA_009927055.1 Alphaproteobacteria bacterium
AGTGTTGGGGCGTAACTGTACCTCTGTTCACCAATGAGTCAAACCGTTTTTTGGGTGCCACCTAGCGGTAGATAGGCTATCGGATAGCGGTAGGTGGTCAAGAGCAGAAACGGGCTGCAATGGACAGCAGCCAGTCGATCGCACCCGCCAGCCCCTGCGCTAGCTCGCTCGATGTCCCGAGCTCCTGGCCGAGGCGGACGCAGATCAGCGAGTGGATCAAGGCGTTCCAAGTGCGAGCCATTGCGTCCTCCGTGAGCGTTGTGTGAAGTGCCACCCGTTTTGCAGCTGTCGGCAGGCCGGGTGGCCCCACCTTGTGTTTTCAAAGTTGGCGGCCGAGGTAGCAGCCGGAAGCTTTCATGGCCGCAACACTTCCCCAGTGGATGCACTGGTTGCGAACGCAGAGTGCGGTGTTGTGCCAGCTGCCGTAGCAATCAGGCCACCGATAAGCGGCTTTTGCCATGGCATCAAACTGCTGGCGCGTAAACCCCAGGCTGATGACTTCGTTGCGAAGGGCTCGGCACTTGTTTTTGGTTGCTGCGGTCATCGTTTCGTCTCCCGGCTGGCGTTGCGTCAGGTCTCATGTGCCTGACGCCCGTACTGTAGGATATCGGTAGTTAGGCGTCAACCGGGTGAGCAAAATTTTTTTGGGGACAGTTTTCCCCGCAAGAAACCCTACTTCTTGGGCTTTTTCCGCTTGGCGGCCGGCCGCTTGGCCATGTGGCGTTTGCCGTTGGCCCGGGTGCTCAGGCTGTCCCTGACGTGGGCGGCGCTGCTCTCACGCACCAGACGCAGCCGCTGGCCCAGCATGCGGCTTTCGAGCTTGCCGTCGCGGCACAGGGCCCGCACCCAGCCGTCGGTGCACCCCATGAAGTCCACCGCCTCCGCGATCGTCAACCACCGCACCCCGTCGATGTTCGTCGGCATTGCTGTCATTCCCACATACTACCGCTAGGCGTCACGTAGTCAACACAACCCGGGCCAAACGGTCCGCCAGACCGCCAATCGCAAGGATTGCCTATTCTACACAGTCGAAGTTTTGTACACTACTTTTGAGTCGAAAGTATGAACGGATGGGGTGTGCATCCGTACAGCGTACACTAATGGATGGCAATCCGAACGGACGTTGAACAGACGTACACTCCTCCCTAGAATGGCCGCACAAAAAGGAGGCTGGAATGACTTTGCGAGAATTGCTGCTTGACCGCGTGGCGCCGCTCAAAAACCTGTCCGATCGATCGGTCGAAATGTATTCGTCCACGCTGGACAGGCTGCGGGATTTCGTCGGCCACGAGCCGACCGTGGACGATCTGGACGATCTGACGATCGCCAAATTCCTCCGCTGGCGGGCGACCACGGTCCACGATGCGAAGCGAGGCCCGATTTCGCCGGCGAGCCTCGCGAAAGACTCGG
>RFNS01000093.1 GCA_009927055.1 Alphaproteobacteria bacterium
TTACTAACAGTACTATGACAAATATTTTATGCACAGCCATTACAACGGGTACACTGATCGCTACTACGGGTGTAAATGCTGTAAATTGCACAATAAGCAATGCCGTGCACACAGCATTATCTACGGGAACACTTACGGCAACAGCTATTACAACGGGATCACTTAATGCAAATACAGGTACATTTTCCACAGTGGGTACAAGTTGGCTGTCCGCGGCAACTTTTACAGGTGGAAATGTAAGTTTGTCAGGTAATTTGAGTGTGGCTGGTACACTGACAGTCGTCAACATTACAGCTACGAATTTGCTTGACACGAATATTACAGCGGGCATTGCAAATGTCACCACTAGTTTTTCTGCAATAGGAAATGCAAATACACTTGGAAGCATTTTCACAACGGGTGGAAATGTGGGCATTGGAACGACGAGTCCAGCTTACAAATTAGACATATCAGGTTCAGTTAGGGCAACCACGAGTATAACAACGGCAAGTGTCTATTCCGGTAACATTACAAGTACGAACATTGTAGCTACAAATTTGAGCTCGGGCACAATACTTTCTAACAGTTCATTTGCTGCCACATTTAACTCAAACACGCTAGGTAACATATTCACAACGGGTGGTAATGTGGGCATTGGCACTACGAGTCCAGGATACTCGCTCCAAGTGAATGGACAGATTTATGCTTCTGGAGATATTACAGCATTATCAGATAGACGTATTAAAAAGAATATTACGCCACTTAAAAATGCTTTGTCTAAGATCAAAAATCTCACGGGTGTGACTTACAATAGAAAGGACAAATGTGACGACAATGTGTACATTGGTATGATTGCACAAGAATTAGAAACGGAGTATCCCGAACTTATTTATACAGACGGTGATCTCAAATCCGTAGCTTATGGAAATATGACAGCAGTCTTACTAGAAGCTATTAAAGAATTAGAGGTGAGAGTGAGTGCGTTGGAAAATAAATAAGGCAAACTTTTAGAGTAATTAATTATCACCATTAATTACCCGATAATACAG
>RFNS01000092.1 GCA_009927055.1 Alphaproteobacteria bacterium
GTTTACTGCTACTACCATTACAACAGGCACACTCGTTGCTAGTACAAGTGTCAGTTCCGCTAACGCAATCGTTACAAACATTACAACAGGTATTCTTCAAGTAACAGGTGGTATCACTACAGGCACGCTTCTTGCGACAACAAGCGTAAGCTCGGCTTCTATTCAGGGTACTAATAGTACAATTACAAATGCTGTTCACACTGCGCTTAGCACGGGTACATTGAATCTAACTTCTGCAATTGCATCAACAGGTATCACAACGGGTACACTTTTGGTATCATCTGGTGTTGCACAGTTTACTAACGCGATCTCTACAAACATTACAACAGGTATTCTTCAAGTAACAGGTGGTATCACTACGGGCACGCTTCTTGCGACAACAAGCGTAAGCTCGGCTTCTATTCAGTGCACTAATAGTACAATTACAAATGCTGTTCACACAGCGCTTAGCACGGGTACATTGAATGTAAATTCTGTTGTCGCTACAGATAATGTATTTATAGATAATCCTAGAGGGTATTTAAAATTAGGTTCAGTAAGTACTGATCCTTCTGAAACTTGCGCTATATATGTAGGTACCACTGTTATTACAGGTGGTAATTTTGCACAACAGGTTAGAGGTAATTACATTCAATTCAATGTCGATAATGCTGATGAAACTGGTGCATTCTACATGAGCAGTTTTACAAATTACGCATCCAGTTTTGGAAACTTAAGAATCAGTGACTACAATGGGGTGACATACTTGTCGTTTGGTATGGATAATCCACAAGTCAATATTCCCTCAGTGTCTTCTACAACAGCAAATATAGCAAATGCAATTATTACTACCAGTACCCTTGGGTCTGTTTCATTCGGTGGGGATCTTACAGTTAGTGGAGATACAAATACACTGGATCTACACGTTCATACGGATCTTACAGTCACAGGATCAGTAATTACTAATACGCTTGCTGTCAAAAGCAATGTGATTGTTGTAAACAGTGTTCCAACGGGTTTAGTGGATGGTGGTATGTTTATCAAAAGATACGTTTCAGGAACTGCGGGAAGTATGAATTATGCAGCAATGTTTTATAAAGAAGAGACGGATGAATTTACGTTAGCTTTAACAACCAGTGATCCGGGAGCAAGTCCAATCAACGTGGACACATTCTTGCCTTTGAGAGCTGCATCCGCAACATATACATCAACAGCTGCAGCAAGTGGCGCTGGAAGCGGTGGATCACTCACAGTATTAGGAGGTGCAGCTATTAGTAAGAACTTGATTATAGGAGACGGTTTGACAACAGGAACTCTTTATGCAACTACAGGTTTAACTACAGGTACAGCAAGAATTACAAATAGTTTATGCACAGCCATTACAACGGGAACGTTACTTGCCACGACAAG
>RFNS01000091.1 GCA_009927055.1 Alphaproteobacteria bacterium
TTAATATCCTCTCTAAAAATATATCCTATTCCAGCATAATTTAATCTAAAAGGAACTCCGCCTCCGCTATGAACTCCACCGGATGTATTATATGAAGTTCGTTTGCAAGTTTGATTTCTAAATTCTCCATAATACTGTTCCCAATCAATACCATCTTCATTTTCATTTTTACCAACTATAACTTCGGTAACAATATTATTTTTATCTAAAAATGCATAATGTGCCATATTTATTTTCTCCTAATTAAATGTGACTGTTCCAGTTCCTGCCGTGATCGTCAGCACCGTGTCAGTGCCGACTGTGCTGCGAGTAAACGTCAATCCAGCCGACAGCGTGATCTGGGCCTGCGCTGCGTTCCAGCGGATAACGACGACACCCGAACCTCCAGAGGCCGCCGCCGCCGCCTCCGGCGCACAAAAGCACCTGAGTCTGTAGCAGCCTCCTTGCGTCGGCAACGCCAGCGAATGGACCCTGCACCGGAGTCACAATCTGGCCGCCAAGTCCGTATATGCCGGGGTTCACAGATCAGCTCCTAATGCGGTAACGTGGGTTGTTTGAGCAACTGATGTTGTAACTCTAACTGACCATGATGAGTTTGGTAAAATTAAATTATTATAGGTTGTACTAACTCTTGTTTGCTGAACAGTAGAAGAACCTGTAGCTGCTGCTACTGATACTTCATCAAATAACCAATAATTAGATCCATCATAAAGAAAAATTCTAACAATAGCAGATGCACTAGTGGCGGCGCACTTTACTACTATTTCTGCAATTCTTGTACCGGTACTTGCTCCTGTAATTAAAGTGCCGACGCTACTTGGTGCCGTATAGCTAGCATCAGCAGTAGCAATAGAAACTGCTCCTATTTTTGGCGTAACAGCAAATTGTGGACTAGTTGCCATAATATTCTCCTATTATCTAAAGTTTGCCCATAAGTAAAGATTGATTGACGCTTGTGCGTTATCAAATAGTCTATCACTGGATACTGTTCCACTAATAATATCACTTCCAGAATGAGTATGACCACTTACACTCACATTGACACTATTCAGTTGTAAAGCATTAATAAAATTACCACTAGTAGCAGTTAATACTCCAGTAACTGAGGTATTATTGGTACTGCTAACACTAATAGTTTGAGCTAATATTGAATTTTTGTATGATAGTGACATAGTAATTCTTTAATAATTAGGAAATGCTGCTATTGGAACGCTAAAATTGCTAGTGTACCTTGCTGTATTTTTTGTTATTCTTATATCATCCATATATCCTTTAAAATATTCTCCAGAAGATATTGTTGTCCCATATAAATTTAAAGAATAGTTAACGCTCATACCTCCTTGACTAACTCCATCTTTATAAACAGTAATAGTTCCATTATTTCTTACAACAGCAATATGAGTCCAGGTATTAGCTGATATAGTTCCACTTTTAAAGAAAGTATAATTAGAAGAAGCATCTAAAGTATATACTTGTATACCATTACTGTCCCATCTAATTGTTATACCATTAGCTATTTCATTGGTTATCCATCTTTGAATGCCGATTAAATCAGTTTGATAAAGCCAAAATTCGATAGTAAAATTATTGGTAGAAAGATTAAATAGAGAAGAGGAACCTTGGGGAGTTAATACTCCTGCTCTGTTACTTGGAAAAAATAAACTAGATCCTCCGAATTTACTTTGAGAAGAACTTGTGGTCACATTGCTAGATGTAATAGATAGTGCAGAACTTGACGAGTCTACTATTGGTGTCGAATCTCCGTGTAGTAATAATATTACATTGCCAAAATATTTGTCAGACCCGACGGCTGTAGAATCAAAATTTTGACTATTGCCTAAATATCCATACCAATTAGTTCCATCACTAAAAAAATTAATAATATCCATATTCATAGGAGTAGTAGAAATTGTTGGAATACTATCCGAAGGCCATTTTACATTAGTAAAAATTGCTGTTCTTCCACCAGTAGCATCTTGTTTTAATAACAAAGAAAATTTATAACCATTAACTGGGGTTGGCATAGTAAAGGTACAATTCGATGTCAAAGAACAACTCAATACAGCATCATAATTTTCTGGTAAAATTATCGTTTTACTTGATCCACTATTACCCAGATCATTAGTACTTCTATTAAATCTATTACTTTGTAGTGATGAAAGAGGCATATTAGTTATTTAAATAAAGATTGTAATTAGTAAGTTATAGTAAAATACACCATAGGAAAAAGCATATTATGGATGCCGCCACACCAGATAAGCAAGGCACAGCGTCTGCATGATCTCGCAGATGAGGTAGATCGTTTCCTCGTCCTGAAGGGCGTAGTAGAGGGTCATGCTTGCAGCCTCTCCCATAGCGCAATGTCGTCTCCGTAAGCAGTTCGCACTGCGAGTTCTTCAGCGGGAGTCAGAGTAGGTTTGTTTTCATCCGGTTCCGCGTTCTCTTGCGGTACTGGAGTTTCAAGTCCGAGCCACGCGGCGCACTCTTCAATCTGATCGGGAAACCGAAAGTATGTGACATCGGTGGCAATCAGACCCATGTCGCTAAGAGATTGAAAATGAGCGTCACTGTAACGCAAAGCCAGCGCTTCCTCAACAGAGTTTCTCGTACGGGCAAGCGCGGATCGAAAACGCTCCAGTGGATCACGCACCATCACCGCAAGCGGCAAAACAGGGGAAATATCAGTCGGGTCTATAAAAAGAGTATACGGCCCCAGCAAATGAATCGGATGATAACGAGCGCCCGACGGAGCAAGTTTTGGCAGTTCTGCCCAGTCGGGAACCAGTCGCTCTAGAGCGCGCTGAAATAAAGAATGAGAGCCGCTGCGCGCCACCATTGCTAAATATTTGTCGCCCAGCTTCACGCATGCGCCTTGTTTCATGACATTTCTCCTTGACTAAAAAGATATGGTGCCGGTGCCTGCCGTGAAGCGATACACGCGATAGCCAGATCGGGAAGTGGTGCTGACGGTGTAGGTCAATCCGGCCGACACGTTGAGTGCCGGCAGAGTGCTTGGGTATGCAACGACAACTATGCCAGATCGACCGTTTCGCCTTTCGTAAGCAATGCCATATTCCCAGATTCCGCCGTGTCCGGTGTTTTGATCGCTTATATACGAAAGGGAATTATCGACTGAGCCGCCTGCCGCATACACAACAGCCGTTCCTGTAATGGAACTGGTTCGCCCAGCACCACCCGGAGCGCCGCCATTATTAGAATCGTTGGCGACGGGGGCCGACCCTCCCGAGCCGCCGCCACCAGCGCCGACTCCAA
>RFNS01000073.1 GCA_009927055.1 Alphaproteobacteria bacterium
GAAGGACACCACGGCGGCAAAGGCAGCGAACCGCACAAGGCCGCTGTGACGGGCGATACGGTGGGCGATCCTTATAAAGATACTGCTGGTCCGGCGGTGAACCCCATGATCAAGATCACCAACATTGTGGCGCTGCTGCTGTTGGCTATTCTTGCATCACTCAGCCAGTAGGGTTGTTATCAGCAGTTGCCTCGCCGCTTTTTAAGGCTTAAAAAGCGGCTATGGCTTACGATCAGTTCAAAAAGGCGGCGGTCCTTATCATTGGCAACGAAATTCTTTCGGGCCGTACGCGCGAAGCCAATCTGGCCTATATTGCCGAGAAACTGGCCCAGAACGGCATTATTATCAAAGAAGCCAGGGTGATTAGCGATGATGTTGACGTGATTGTTGAGCATTTGAACGTTTTACGCAACCAGTATGCCTATGTTTTCACCACAGGTGGCATTGGCCCCACGCACGATGATATGACCATTGAATCGGTGGCCAAGGCCTTTGGTGTGCCAGTGGTTGAGGACGCCCACGCGCTTGAACTGTTGAAAAAATATTATGGCGACAAGTTGAACGAGGCGCGCCGCCGCATGGCCCGCATCCCCGAAGGGGCAACGCTTATTCACAACCCCATCAGCGCTGCGCCGGGCGCCAATATTGGCAATGTTTATGTGTTGCCGGGCGTGCCCAGTATTATGCAGGCGATGGTGGATGGCCTGATGCCCAGCCTTGCAGGCGGGCCGCCTGTGGTGGCGAGCAGCATTGCCTGTGCCGCGCCAGAAAGCATGTTGGCCGATGATCTGGCCGCCATTGCCAGCGATTTTGCCGATGTGGCGATTGGATCGTATCCGGCCATTAAAAACGGCCAATATGCGCTGTCGCTGGTTGTGCGCGGGGCCGATGCAGCGCGGGTGAATGCCGCGGCGAAAAAAATATTGTTATTGGCGCAAAAGCTTGATCCTACCGCAATTTTGCAGGCCGATTAAAGCGGCTTGCTGAGCGATTCAAACGTATCGGCCGGCCTGTCATTGGGGTTGGGGGATTGTTCCTCGGTCTGCGGCTGATCTTGTCTTTGCATGGGCGTTTCGGCCACCGTGCCAAAGGGGCCAAAGAGTTTGTAAAACCAGCCCAGCAGCACAAAAATGCCCAGCCACAGCGCAACATTTTGCAAAATTTTTCCCTGATTAAAGCGAAAAATGTTGGGGCCCAGAAAAAGCACCAGCACAATGCCTGTCAGCAACGACAGCCACAAACCAAGATTTTCCATGAAAGCCTCCGCCCTGATTGGCCGGTGTTTCGGCTAAAATGTCAAATGCTTTTTCTATCACCACGGCCGTGCTAGAGAAGATTCATGGATCACGCAGCACCCGCGCCCACCATTGCGGCCATCGATCTTGGCACCAACAACTGCCGCTTGCTGGTGGCGGCCATCGATGCCACGCAGCCGATGGGCTATCGCGTGATTGATGGTTTTTCACGCATGACACGGTTGGGCGAGGGGACGCTGGCCAGTGGCGAGTTATCTGAGCAAGCCATGCAGCGCACGCTGGCGGCGATTAAAGAATGCCAACACAAAATCTCTGTCCACAAAGCCAGGAAGATGCGCGCCGTGGCCACCGAGGCCTGCAGGCTGGCCAGGAACAAGCATGTGTTTCAAAATCGTGTGACCAAAGAATGCGGATTTGATCTGGAGGTGATCGACACGGCCGAGGAAGCGCGCCTGGCCATGCTGGCATGCGCACCCTTGCTGGATGGTGCGGCGGCCGAGGGATTGATTTTTGATATTGGCGGCGGATCGACCGAAGTGATTGTGTTGAAAAAAAACGCGCACCAATCAGAATTGCGCGATCACATTTCTTTGCCCGTGGGCGTAGTCAGTTTGACAGAAGAATTTGGCATGGACCGTGTCAGCCCCGCGCAGTACCAAGAGATGGTGACGCGCGTGCGCCTGCCCTTGGCCGATTTTTCTGAAAAATATGATATCGTGAGGAAGATTGCGGGCCGAGAAATGCAGGTGGCAGGTTGTTCGGGCACCATCACCACCATGGCCGCCGTGCACATGAATTTGTGGCGCTACTCGCGCGCGATGGTTGATGGCACATCGCTGACGGCCGAGCAGGCCATGACGCAAATTGATCGCGTCAAGGTGTTGGATTATCGCGAGCGTTTGGCTATTCCCAGCATCGGGCAGGATAGAGCCGATTTAATGCTGGCCGGCTGCGCGATTTTAGAGGGATTGATTAAAGAGCTTGGCCTGCAAAAATTTAAGGTAGGGGACAGGGGATTGCGTGACGGCATTTTGGCCGAACTGGCGGAGGGTTATGCCCGCTAAAAACCCCCTGGGCGGCAAGCGCGTGAAGGCCGCCGCGCTGACAAGCCGCAAAAAACGCAAGGCATCATCGCAGCAGTGGTTGATGCGTCAGATGAACGATCCTTATGTGCATGCGGCAAAAGAAAAAGGGTTTCGGGCGCGCGCAGCATTCAAGTTGATCGAGATTGATCAGCAATATAAATTGTTGCGCGCGGGCATGGTGGTGGTTGATTTGGGTGCGGCGCCGGGCAGCTGGTGCCAGGTCGTTTCACAAAAAATTGGCGGCAAGGGCAAACTGGTGGGGATCGATCTTTTGCCCATCGACCCCATGGCGCAGGCAATTTTTTTGCACGGCGATTTTACCGACGACGCGACGCAGGAAAAGTTGATTGAGCTTGTGGACGGTAAACTCGATCTCGTTCTCAGCGATATGGCGCCCAACACAACCGGCCATGCGAAAACCGACCACATGCGCATTATGGCGCTGGCTGAAATGGCGTTTGACTGGGCCAGCCATCATTTGAAAACGGGTGGGCATTTTGTATGCAAGCTTTTTCAGGGCGGCGAAAGCGGCGATTTTCATAAAACATTGCAAAAACATTTTGCCAAGGTGAATTATGCCAAACCCTCGGCCAGCCGCGCAGGATCGAGCGAAGTTTACCTCGTCGCGACAGGGTTTAAGGGCATTTAAGTTGCAGAGATTGTGAAGAAGAATGTGTCATTCCGGCGTACGCCGGAACCCATGGAGAGAAGTCTCGGCATCATCACCGCTTTTTTGCGTAGGGGATTTTCCGTGGATCCCGACTTTCGTCGGGATGACAGCGTACCTTGTGGCGCAGAGCAGATCGACGATAAAGATGGATTTTATTGAAACCTAAATCTTCTCCACCACAAAAGTATCATCCTTAATGCCGGTGATTTTTGCGCTGGTGCCTTCAGGCATATCAGGGCCGGTGGCCGCCCAGCTAGTATCGCCCAATTTAAGGCGCCCACGGCCGTTGATGATGGCGGTTTCAACCACACCAATGTGCCCCACATGACGCTGCATGCGGTTGTTCAGGTTCGGGTCGTCGCTTGTCACTTCTTTGGCGGGAAAGTAGCGCGTGGAGACAACGACACTGACCACAGCCGCCACACCAAACAAAACCGATTGCGCCAGCCAGTGCATGCCAGGAAAAAGCAGCACCACAAGGCTGGTAAAACCTGCGGCAATGCCTATCCATAAAAACATGGCCCCGGGCATGATAACTTCCATGCCCACCATGATGGCGGTGGTCGCCAGCCAGCTCCAAAATGTTAGTTCCATCAGCCTGCCTCCGGGATGCGTGTGGTTGCTTTGGTCTGTTTCTGGGCGGCCATGGCTTCTTTCGAAAGCTCGGCAATACCGCCAAGGGCCCCAAGAATGTTCGAGGCTTCAACAGGCATCATCAAAACTTTTTGGCTTGGCGCGCTGGCCAGGGCCTTCAAAGCCTGTACATAATCTTGCGCGACGAAATAGTTGATGGCGTTGACGTTACCTTTGGCAATCGCTTCTGAGACAACCTGCGTGGCTTTGGCTTCAGCCTCGGCCGAGCGTTCACGCGCTTCAGCATCGCGGAAAGCGGCTTCTTTGCGGCCTTCGGCTTCAAGCATCATCGCCTGCTTTTCACCTTCGGCCTTGCGGATAGAGGCTTCGCGCAGACCTTCGGCTTCGGTGACCACCGCGCGACGCTCACGCTCGGCCGTCATCACGCGGGCCATGCTGCGCAGCATTTCTTCGGGCGGTTGAATATCACGAATTTCAATGCGGGTAATTTTTGTGCCCCACGGGATGGTCGCTTCATCGACCACGCGCAAAAGTTGCAGGTTTATTTTTTCACGCTGAGATAAAATATCGTCAAGATCGAGCGAGCCAATGACCGTGCGCAGATTGGTCATGACCAGATTGATGACCGCAAGTTCAAGATTAGCCACCTCGTACGCCGCCTTCGAGACGCTGGTGACCTGAAAAAACACCACGCCATCAACCCGCACCATGGCGTTATCTTTGGTAATCACTTCCTGGCTTGGCACATCCAGCACCTGCTCCATCACGCTGATGCGCTGTCCCACGCGCTCGGCCAGCGGCATGATAAAATTCAGCCCCGGCATAAGGGTTTTTGTGTATTTGCCAAAATATTCGACCGTATATTGTTTGCCCTGTGGCACAACCACAATCGCCATCGCCACAATGATGACAGACAAGGCCACAATGCCAAAAACGGCAGCTTCCATGGGGGGAATCTCCAAGGTTGAATCACTTCACGGTATCAGCTTTCGCCCATCACCTCAACGAGGCTGCCGCAATTGGGCTGCTGAAGTGCTTGGTGCAGCGCGGGAATCAGGGCGGTCAGCCACTGATCGAGTTGCCATGGCGCATTGATCAGCAGCATGCCGCAGCCGTTTAATCGGTCGCTTCGCTGGGGCGGCGCATAGATAAATTCAGCCAGCATGATTTTTTTCCAACCCATGTTGGCGATGGTTTCAACGTGTCGCTGTGTCGTGGTTCGGTCTTTAATGGGGTACCACAACGCACACACGGCATGAGAAAATTTTTTGGCCGATTTCTGAAGTGCGGCGTGTATTTTCTGCCATTCATCAGCCTGCTCAAACGGAGGATCGATCAGCACAAATCCCCGCGGTTCGTGTGGCGGCAGCAGCGCGCCCATCGCTTCATAAGCATCGCGGTGATGCAGTTGAATGTTGGGCCAAGCGGGCATGTTTTTCTTTAACAATAAAAAATCATCGGGGTGTTTTTCGCATAAAACAAGCTTATCGTGCGGGCGCAGCAACTGCGCCATTAGCCACGGTGACCCTGGGCAGATGTTGATGGCAGGAAACAGCGCGTTGGCGCGACGCAGCAGGGTAAAATAGCGGCCAAACATCGGGTGCTGAGCGGTGGCGATTTTTTTGATGCCGTCAGAAGCTTCGCTTGTCTTTGTCGCCTCCACACTATCGAGCGCATAAAGCCCGATGCCGGCATGCGTATCGAGATGAAAAAGGGGGGGGGCTTTTTCATGAAGGCGTTCAAGCAGCTGAACCAGCACAATGTGCTTGAAAACATCGCACAGGTTACCGGCGTGATAAATGTGCCGATAATTCATGCCCCAGCGTTATTTCAACTTGCCTTCCTTGAATTTGACGTGCTTACGCAGTTTGCGATCGTACTTTTTCAACTCAAGCTTTTTGGGGTTGCGCGGGTTTTTTTTGGTGACATAAAAAATGCCCGTGCCCTCGGTCGATTCCATTTTAATAGCGGTTTTTGTCTTGGCCATAGCTACCTCTTGCCCGCAAAATCAGATATTTAGTCTTGAAAGTCAATACCGCCCAATTTCTTAAAATTAGCCATGGCGCGGGCGCGGGCGGCGGCGTGGTCAACAATGGGGGCGGGGTAATTGTGCCCCAGCCGCACACCCGCCGATTGCAGGAGAGGGGCAGGGGCCAGCCACGGGGCATGAATGTGGGCGGCCGGCAACCCGGCCAGCTCTGGCACAAATTTTTTCACATAATGGCCGTGCGGATCAAACTTGATGCCCTGCAGCATGGGGTTAAAAATGCGATAGTACGGGGCGGCATCGGCCCCACAGCCAGTGACCCACTGCCAGCTGGCGCTGTTATTGGCCAAATCGGCATCCAGCAGCGTATCCCAAAACCATTCAGCCCCTTGGCGCCAATCAATGTGCAAATGCTTGATCAGGAATGATGCCACAATCATGCGCACGCGGTTGTGCATCCACCCTGTTTGCCACAACTGGCGCATGCCGGCATCGACAATGGGGTAACCTGTTTGCCCACGCTGCCAGCGGCGCCGATGATCCTCGTTAGATGACCACGGAAAATTTTTGAATTTGTGTTGAATTTCCACCTGCGGCAGAGAGGGGATGTGATAAAGCAGATGATAAGAAAATTCGCGCCACAATAATTCTTTGAAAAAAACATGCGCGCCTGCCGCCAATTCTTTGTGGCTGGCATCGGCCTTGGCAATGGCATTCCACACCGCGCGCGGTGAAATTTCACCAAAGTGAAGATGTGGCGATAGCATCGATGTTGATGTTAAATCGGGCCGGTTGCGATGATCATGATACGTGGTAAGAGCGGTGGCTATAAACGCATCCAGCATTTTTTGCGCGCCATCGGCGCCGGGGTTCCACAACGCGTCAAAGCCTGAAGCCCAATTGGGCGAGGAGGGAAGCAGCGCCCAATCATTCAGCGCGTCAGAAGGAATATTCGCCGATCCATCAATCAATTTTTGTGGTGCGGGCCAATGATTGGCTGAAACGCCGCGCGTAAAACAATTTTTGCTGAAAGGTGTATAAACGCGATAAAAATTGCCCGATTGCGTGCTGATTTCCCACGGCTCGTGCAACAGCGATGTGTTGACACTTGTCACATCAAAACCTTCGGCGGCAAGGGTGCTTTTCAAATATTTATCCCGCGCGATGGCGTCAGGCTCGTAACAGCGTCCCCATAATATTTTTTTGGCCGAAATATCTTTGGCCACCGCGGGCACAATTTTTTTGCTGCACCCGCGCCTTAAAATTAATCGCGCCCCGCGTTGTTCAATCTGTTTCGATAAGGCTTGCAACGAATGATGAAGCCACCAGCGGCCGGCTCCGCCCAGGCGCGGCGCTATGCCAGCATCATCCAGAACATATAAAAAACACGCCGGTTCGCCCGCAACCTCTGCCACGGCGGCATGGTCATCAAGGCGCAAATCTTGCCTAAACCATATCAAGGCGGTCATGATTTTTCTCTCAGAACGGCGGCATAAGCATAGGCGCTAAGCAGGCTGAGGCACAAAGAAAGAACAAGAAAAAAAAGCCCCAGCATATGAACAGGCGCGACATAAACAGGAAAAAGCAGAAACGCGCACGCCAGAAATTGTGCAAACGTTTTGCTTTTGCCCAGTGTTGAGACAGGAATGGCAACATGGTGGCGCGCCGAATATTCGCGCAGACCGCTGACCAGAATTTCGCGCGCGATCAACACAAAAGCAACAATCACCCACCCATGATTGAGAATGCCGGTGGCAACCATGGCCAGCAGTGCGGCCGTCATCACAATTTTATCGCTGATCTGATCAAGCATGGCGCCAAGGGGCGTTGTGGTGCCTGTGTGGCGGGCCAGCCAGCCATCGATCGCATCGGTGGCCGAGAGAAAAAGAAAAAGCGCAAACGCCGCCCAGCGCAACGCATCATGCCCCGATACAAGCAGCATCAACAGCACAGGCGCGGCGCATAAGCGAAAAACAGAAAGATGATTAGGGGTGATGTTAAGCATGAAAAAAGTTATATATCTTTTCGGCCAGTTTTTCACTAATGCCCGGCACATTCTGCAAATCGGCCACCGAAGCCCCCTGAACCGCCATGGCCGAACCAAAGTGATGCAGCAGCGCTTTTTTGCGTATGGCGCCCACACCCGGCAAAGCATCAAGACTATTATCACGCATGGCGCGCACGCGGCGCGCGCGATGTGTGCCAATGGCAAAGCGATGGACTTCATCGCGCAGGCGTTGAAGATAATGCAGGGCCGGCGTGTTTTTGGGCAGTTTCACAGGCGGGCCTGATAAAGTATAAAACGTTTCATCGCCCGCGTTTCTGTGCGGCCCCTTGGCCATGGCGATGAGGGGGATGGTGTGGCCGGTATCATGCAGGGCGGCAGCCGCTTTGCTTAATTGGCCCTGCCCGCCATCGATAAAAATCACATCAGGCAATTGGGTGAAACTGGCGTTTGATGATTTATCGCGCGCAAAACGGCGTTGAAAAACTTCGGCCATCATGGCGAAATCATCATTTTTTTGCGCGTGTTTGATGTTGAATTGTCGATAAGATTTTTTCTGAAAACCGTCAGGTCCTGCCACAATCATGGCGCCAATGGCCATGGCCCCCTGGATGTGCGAATTATCATAAAACTCGATACGCGCTGGGGGTGCGGGCAGTTGGAAAATCTGCGCCACTTCTTGCAGTATCGCGGCATCATTTTTTTGTTCGGAAATTTTTCGTTCAAGGCTTGAAACGGCGTTGCTGAGCGCAAAATCGATCAATTTTTTCTTTTCACCCGCCGCCGGAATGGCCAGATGAATTTTTCGGCCACTTTTTTGCGCCAGCATCTCGGCAATCAAATCGGCTTCAGCGGGTTTGATGTTGGTGATGATATCGTGCGGAGGATCGTGCTGAAGGTAAAATTGGGTCAAAAAAGCGCTGAGGATATCATCCAAATTTTCGTCGGGCGCATGCCTGGGAAAATAACTGCGCGCGCCATAATTTTGCCCCGCACGGTAAAAAAAGGCCTGAATGCAGCTTTTTCCCGCCAGTTGTGTGATGGCAAACACATCGATATCGGCGACGATAGAGAGGGTGATTTTCTGACGCGCCTGCGCCTTGGAAAGAACGCGAAGCTGATCACGAAACTGTGCGGCTTTTTCATAATCACGTTCGCCACTTGCCTTATCCATCGCGGCCGAAAGTTCGTTCTGCATTTCGGTATGGTTGCCCGATAAAAACCGCCGGGCCAGATGCACCTGTCGGCCATAATCATCGTGGCTTACTTTGCCAACACAAGGGGCCGAACACCGCTTGATATGATATTGCAAACACGGTCGCGTGCGTGCGTCAAACATAGTATCGCTGCAATTGCGCAGTAAAAACGCACGTTGCAAAATTTCCAGCGTTTCACCCGCCGTAGCGGCCGAAGCGAAAGGGCCAAAATATTTTCCATCATCATGTCGTGGGCCGCGATATTTATATAACCCCGGATAATCGTGCTTGCTGCTGAGGAAAAGATACGGGTAACTTTTATCATCTTTCAACACCACATTAAAAGGCGGCATGATTTTTTTGATAAGGTTCGCTTCCAGCAGCAGGGCTTCCACCTCAGTGTGGGTTTCAACAATCTCAAGCTGAGTAACTTGTGCCACCATGCGTTGGATGCGCAAGGTGAGCCTGGCGCGCTGTGTATAGTTGAGAAGACGCCGTGGAAGATTTTTGGCCTTGCCTACATAAAGAACATCACCCTTGCTGTTCATCATGCGATAAACGCCGGGCGTGGGCCGCAATTGCCGCGCCATGGTGGCGATGATATCGGCACCTTTTGCAAAACTGGATGGCTGGCGAACGGCCTGTGTGTCGTGTCCTTTCATGCGGTATGACTTAATGCTTTTTAACCATTTTGGCCAGTTGTGGATAAGTTTGTGGATGTTTCTTTTGTTGTCTTCTCCTGTTCGAAACATACCATAGCCTGCACCACCCTGGTCAAAAAAACAGATAGCTTTTAATACGCTGATATCAAACAATTTTTTGCCCAGTTTCTGGGAATAATCCCCGACAGGATCAGAAAAAATGGTGTGGGAAAAATCCCTAACACCTGTCGATAACTGGGCGGGTTTCGGCATCTTCGCGCCCATCCAGCCAGAAAATATGGCCTGATCGAATATCGCCCCGCGTGCATAAAAGGGCCGCTTCTGTCACCTCGCTCAGGCGCGTTGCGCGCTTGTGCGAGGTATGGGCGCACAGCTGCTGAAAATGCGCGCTGCTTTGCCGCGGCGAGGGAAGAGTGGGCCCCGGCGCAATGCCGTAAACGCGGGCCGCATCGCCCCAAAACGCCTGAGCCTGATGCGTATAAAATTGCAGCAGCGCCTTGCTGCCATAGTAGTATGAAAATTTTTTTTGCGGATTGGTCAATCCATAATCGAGCAGATTGATGACGGTGATTTTTTTTTGTATCGCCGAAAAATAATCCATCAACATTTTGGGGGCCAGCGCATTCACCATCATCATGCGGGCGATAAGAGATTCATCGTTCGTATCTGGCTCAAAAATGGAAGCATTGTTGATCAGGCAGTGAATGTGGCCGTGTTGCGCCGCAATGTTTTTGGCAAACGCATCAACCTGCATGGGGTATGATAAATCAGCCCGCGCGATGCTGACGTTGTGTCCAAGGCGCTGTGCCAGCGCGCGCGCCGCATCAACCGATTGCACCGTGTGGATGATAACATGCCACCCATGGTGCGCAAACGCGGTGCACAGCGCGCTGCCGATGCGTTTGGCCCCTCCGGTGATAAGAACTTTTGGTGCGTCAGACATCGCGGTGTCTGGTAAGCACAATATGCGGCACGGCGCCGTTGGGAAGAATATTTTGTTTGGCCACCTTCACCCTGACGCGCTGAACATTTTTGTTTTGCATGCAGTGCTGGATCACGCGCTCGGCAACTGTTTCAATCAACGGCGTTTGAGGATAACGAGGAAGCTGCGCGGTAAGATAATGGTAAAGCTGGGCATAATCGAACGATTGATCAAGATCGGACGCGAGGGCATTTTCAAAATTCGCGGCATGCGTGCACTTGACACAAACATCAAAAATCAGTGGCTGTGGCACGCCTTGTTCATGCGGCAAAATGCCAACGTTTAAGTTTACAACGACTTTTTCAAGCGAAACATCCAGTTGATCCATAAGCGCATCATGCCTGTCTGATATTCTTTCATCAAGCTTTTTTAGGTTTAACAAGGGCCGAGAGAATGCCCTGCCACGTGCGCAATTCCTGGTCTGTCAACTCGGCGCGCTGCATGGCGTTATACATGTTATCGCGCATGGTGGGGCGAATTTCTTCGCTGGTGTAAAAACCGCGTTCATCCAGCAGTTGTTCCAGCCGTGATAAAAAAGCGTGATAATCATCCTTGCTGGCCGGGGTGCTTTTGCCCATGTGAAATGTCATCTCAGCCACAGTGTTTGAAGATTGATACCACTCATACGCCATCACCAAAACAGCCTGCGCCAGGTTAAGCGAATAAAAATCAGGGTTGGTGGGAATGGCGACCATATCATTCGTCAGGGCAATTTCTTCGTTCACCAGGCCGTTGCGCTCTGGCCCAAAAAGAATGGCCACCTTTTGTTTGTTGCCCATGCGTTCGCGCACGTGCGGCATAATGGCTTTGGGCGTATAGGTGCGCTTCATCACATCATGATGGCGCGGGCAGGTGCCCAGCACATAATTCATATCGGCAATCGCATCTTTCACATTATCAAAAACTGTCACATGCTCTAAAACGTCATCGGCCTTGCTGGCGGCGGCATAGAGGCGTTCGCGCAACCAATCAGACAGCGGCCACGCATCACGCGGGCGGACAAGCCGAAGCTGGGTCAGGCCAAAATTCAGCATCGCGCGCGCGGTCATGCCGATGTTTTCAACCATCTGTGGGCCGACGAGAATGATCACGGGTTGACTCAAGATTTAGCCCCAAAATGGCCGAAGTGAATATGTGCCCTTGGGGCCATCTTCAATTTGCACGCCCAGCTTTTGAATCTCAGCGCGCAATTGATCAACCTTGGCAAAATCTTTTTTATGCCGTGCTTGCATGCGCGCGCTGATTAAGTGATCGAACTTTGATTGATCAATCGTCCAATACAGCAGCCCAAGGAATTGGGCTGAGTATCTGAGGGTGTGAGACAATTTTTTTCGTTCATCAGAGCCAAGAGGCAACTTAAATATTTTTGCAGCAAGTTGGTTTAATTCTGTCATGGCTTGTGGCGTGTTCAAATCATCACACAGCGCTTCTTCAGCGGGGCCAAAAACCTGCAGTTGGTGGCGTTGGCTTAAATCAGCATACTCGTTTTCAATGTCTGTGCAGTTGCCAAGAGCGCTGTACCATTTTTCCAGCGTCACCTTGCATTCTTGCAGCTTTTCTTCCGAAAAATCCAGCGGTTGGCGATAATGCGCCGACAAAAGCGCCAGGCGTATCACTTCTCCATGATGTTTTTGCAACAGATCATTCACTGTAAAAAAATTGCCCAGCGATTTACTCATTTTATCATGATTGATGGTCAGAAATCCGTTATGCATCCACACATGGGCCAGTGGTGCGCCATCATGCGCGCAGCAGCTTTGCGCAATTTCGTTTTCATGATGCGGAAAAATAAGATCGAGCCCGCCGCCATGAATATCAAACGTCGTGCCCAAATGTTTGCCCGCCATGGCCGAACATTCAATGTGCCAGCCAGGCCGGCCACGACCCCACGGACTTTCCCAGCCTGGTTGATCGGGCGCGCTGGGTTTCCACAACACAAAATCGGCCGCATCTTTTTTATAGGGTGCCACATCCACCCGCGCGCCGGCAATCAGCTCATCGCGGCTGCGGCGTGAAAGCTGGCCATAATTTTTCATGCTGGGCACATGAAAAAGCACATGACCTTCGGCCACATAAGCATGACCTTTTGCAATCAATACCTCATTCAGCGCAATCATCTCGGCAATGTGGCCTGTGGCGCGCGGCTCGATGGTGGGGGGCAGTGCATTCAGCGCACCCATATCATCATGATAGGCCTGCGTGGTGCGTGTGGTCAGGCTTTCAATGCTCTCACCCGTTTCATGGGCGCGGGCCATAATTTTATCATCAACATCGGTAATGTTGCGGGCATAGGTGACATGGTTTTGGCCATATTTGTGGCGCAGCAACCTGAACAGCGTATCAAACACTACCACAGGCCGCGCATTGCCCAGGTGGGCGCGATCATACACGGTGGGGCCGCACACATACATGCGCACGTTTTTATCATCCACAGGTTTGAATGTTTCTTTTTGCCGCGTCAGCGTGTTGTAGAGAAAAATATCTTTTTCCATCATTGCCCCATTCATCCTCCGCTGAGGCGGCTTAACACTTTGTCACGCCCCAGCAGCAAAAGCATGTGCGCCATTTCTGGCCCGTGTTCTGCGCCTGTCAGGGCAAGGCGCAGCGGCATAAACAAATCTTTGCCCTTGCGGCCTGTTTGCTCTTTTATTTTGTTTGTCCAGTCACTCCACGTTTTGTCATGCCATGGCAATGCGGGCAGAAGTTGCTGCGCGGTGGCAATAAAACCTTGATCAGTCACGGTGGTGGCGGGCGCGCCATAGATCACATCATACCATTTTTGTGCGTCTTTCAGGGTGTTGATATTGCCGCGCACGGTGTGCCAAAAATGTTCGCTGGCTTCTTTCATGCCAAGGGTGACGAAGCGCGCGTGCACATCGGCAAAATCGGTCTGCTGCAAAATTTTGCCTGACAGCGTTTCAATATCGGCAATGCTGAATTTTGGCGTCGCGCGAGACACATTGGCCAGATCAAAATTCGCCACCAAATCGGCCAAATTTTTGTGCGCTTCCACCGGCTGGCTGGTGCCAAGGCACGCCAGAAGGCTGTTGATGCCCATCGCCTCCAGCCCCATCTCATCGCGCATGCTGGCGATGGAAAGGGTGCCGAGGCGTTTGCTCATCTCCGTGCCATCGGCGCTGACAAGCAGCGGAAAGTGCGCAAAATGCGGCGGCGGCGCGTCGGTAATCGCTTTCCAGATTTGAATTTGCACGCACGTGTTGGTGACATGATCCTCGCCACGAATGATGTGCGTGATGGCGTAATCAATATCATCCACCACCGAGCAATAAGTATAAAGCGGCACGCCATCGGCCCGCATAATCACGGGGTCAGACACAGCGCCCGCCGGAAAATTTTTGTGGCCCTGAATGAGATCATCCCACGCGGTATCTTCATCGCGCAGCAAAAAGCGCCAGTGCGGCGTGCGCCCCTCTTGCTGATATTTTTGTTTTTCCGCGTCCGATAATTTCAGAGCGGCGCGATCATAAACAGGGGGCCTGCCCTGACCCAGCCGAATTTTGCGTTTCAGGTCCAATTCCTCGGCCGTTTCATAGCAGGCATAGGCGCGGCCTTTTTTAACCAAAATATCCAACACCTCTTGATATCGGGCATAGCGGTCCGATTCACGGGCGAAAACATCCCAATTCAGGCCCAGCCAGCCCAAATCACGCTCAATCGCGGCGGCAAACTGGGGGGTGCTGCGTTCCTGGTCGGTGTCATCCAGCCGCAGCATGAATTTTCCGCCATTTTTACGGGCAAAAAGCCAGTTAAACAGCGCCGCGCGGATGTTTCCGATGTGTAAAAGGCCAGTCGGCGAGGGGGCAATGCGAACGTTAACAGACATCAGCACAGAATATGGGTTTGAAAGTAATGGTCAAGTTGATATAAAGAATAAATAAGCAGCATGTTGAAAACAAAAAGAGAGGTCATCATGTCAGAAGTAAAAGCCGAGGCAAAAGCGAAGATTTATTTTTTCGGAAATTTTACAAATGAATTTATGTCAATAATTCGTCACGGCGTGTTTGCTCATCTTGACAACGCCGTCGCGGCCGATGTTGTTGTTTATCCCGTGAAAGGTGCTTTCGATCCAGAAAGACTGACCTTCAAAAAAGGTTCTATTTATGTCGTTTCTCCTGATGCTTCTAAATTAACTGCGGAACAAATTATGGTACTTCACTGTGAACACCCAAATCTTTTTGTAGCATACTCAGGTGCGCGTGGTGTCGGCGCTTTAGATACAGACGCTGCCAGTACTCACGATGTTTACCCAACCCTTACACCCGCTTTTGAGGGCGCCGAGGTTGCACCATATGTTTCAGTTGTTGATAGGGATGGCGTTAAAATTGCTCTACCATCTCTACGCCCCGCTTGACGCGCACCAGAACTCCATTAAACATGGACTATGGCGACGATCACAGAAGCATTAACGTTCGATGATGTGTTGCTGGCCCCTTGCGCCAGCAGCGTTCTTCCGGCCGAGGTTGAGACGGCCACCCAGCTTACCCGCACCATCAGGCTTGGCATTCCCATTCTTTCTGCCGCGATGGATACGGTGACAGAGGCGCCTTTGGCCATTGCGCTGGCTCAGGCCGGCGGCCTGGGGGTTGTTCATCGCAACATGACCATTGAAGCGCAGGCCGATGAAGTGCGTAAGGTGAAGCGTTTTGAAAGCGGCATGGTGGTGAACCCCATTACCATCACGCCCGATGCGCCCTTGGCTTCGGCCCTGCGCCTGATGGCCGATTTTGGCATTTCAGGCATTCCTGTGGTTGAAAAACCTTCGGGCAAACTGGTGGGTATTTTGACGAACCGCGATGTGCGCTTCGCCCACGATATGCAGCAGCCCATTCATCAGCTGATGACCAAAGATAAGCTGATTACGGTGCGCGAGCATGTTGATAAAACCGAGGCCATGCGGCTGTTACATCAGCACCGCATTGAAAAATTGTTGGTGGTCGATGATGATTATCGCTGCATTGGCCTGATTACGGTCAAGGATATTGAAAAAGCAAAGGCCTATCCCTTCGCCGCCAAGGATGATAAAGGCCGTTTGCGCGTGGGCGCCGCGGTGGGAACAGGCGAAGAAAATGTGCGCCGCGCCGAAGCCTTGCTGGATGCGGGCGTGGATACACTGGTGGTTGATACCGCGCACGGCCACAGCGCTAAGGTGATTGATCAGGTGGCCAAGTGCCGCAAACTTTCAAACTATAGCCAGATTATTGCGGGCAACATTGCCACGGCCGATGCCGCCAGGGCGCTGATCGATGCGGGGGCCGATGCCGTGAAGGTGGGCATTGGGCCGGGCAGCATCTGCACCACCCGCATGATTGCGGGCGTGGGCATGCCCCAGCTGACCGCCATTATGAACGTGGCCGAATGTGCGCGGGCCAAAAATATTCCTGTCATTGCCGATGGCGGCATTAAATATTCGGGCGATGTTGTGAAGGCGCTGGCCGCCGGGGCCGATGCCGTGATGATGGGCAGCATGTTTGCCGGCACAGAAGAAGCGCCAGGTGATAAAATTTTGTATCAGGGCCGCAGTTATAAAAGTTATCGCGGCATGGGCAGTTTGGGGGCGATGAAAAAAGGCTCGGCCGATCGTTATTTCCAGAAGCAGGGCAGCGACCCGCTGGAGCTTGTGCCCGAAGGGGTGGAGGCGCGGGTGCCCTATAAAGGGCCTGTGGGGCCGCTTATTCATCAGCTGATTGGGGGGCTGCGCGCGGGCATGGGCTATGTGGGCGCCGCCAACCTTGATGAGCTGAAAAAGCGCGCGCAGTTTGTGAAAATTACGCCTGCCGGCCTGCGCGAAAGCCACGTGCACGATGTGCAGATTACAGCCGAGGCGCCAAACTATCGGGGTGAATAACCTTTGGCCGCGGTTTACTGCGATCCGCCAAGGCTTTCGCGCGTGGCGGGCATATCATCTTCCGAGAGGGGTTGAGGTGCCGCCGCGGGTGTGGCGGGTTGTGTTGCGTTGCCCAGCGTGCCTTTGCCATAATACGGCGTGCGCTGGCCAGAGGGAGCGCCCGATTCATACGGCGTGACGTATGTCGCATCGGGTTTGATGGTGGTGACGGGCGGCGAAATCTCATCACTGTCTCTCACAGGCATGCGCACATGATAGCTGCGAAGTGTTTGGCCCGCGACCACATGTTGTTTTTGTGTGTGTCCGCCGAGGGTGGAAGTGACAACATATTTGCCTGCGGGCAATTGGGCCAGCACCATCGGCCCATCGGTGATAAGCTTGGCAACCTCATGGCCTGCGCTATCGGCAATGGTCATATCAACATCGGCCAGATAAATGCCCCCCACGCCAACATAAACCAGTTTCAGGTTATAGTTATTTTGTTCTGCTTCCAGCAGGGCGCGATCATCGACACTCACGCCGCCAGAAATGATTCGCGGGGCAGGGGCTTCGGGGGTGGAAGATGCGGGCGCAGAAGATTCTGCCGTTGCGTTTTGCGCCATGGCAGGCACGGCCAAAAGCAAGGCCAAAGCCAGTGCCATAGAAATAAGTTGCGTCGCCATGCGTACCCCCTGTGGTGGAAGGTACGCCTAGCAGATGTTTTCGACAAGAATATGGCGATAAAAGGCTAAACCGCAGAAATCAGCACAGGTGCCACGATGGGGGCGGCATGTTCGGCCTGTTCCTGTCGCTGGCCACGGCCACGCCCAAAATTGTTATAGGCAATTTTGGCGTGTTCGGTGCAATAGGGGACGCCTTCATGCGCGTGACCGCCGCAATAGCGGAAGTTTTTGTTGCACGGATCGCCCAGCGGCCAGCGGCATTGGCTTTCCTTCAAATCGAGCGGCACAACGGCTGTTTCAGGCCTGAATTCAGGATCACGATATTGCGGATCCACCGACACAATGGCCGAGCGGCCGATTTTCTTGGGGGCCTGGGGCAGGCTGCCAACAGGACGCAGCATTTTCATGCGCGGCATGGCCACGCGGCCGCCTTCTAGGCGTGGGCGGGCCTGCGCCTTGATGGTGCGGGGTTTCACAATTTTGGTGGTGGCCAGATTAAGCCGGTGAGCTTTGCCAATCACGGCGTTGCGGGTGATGGTGCCGCCCAGTTCGGTGGCGATCTGGCTGGCGCTATAGCCGTGACCCCACATCGATTTTAACTTTTGGATCCGTTCTTCCGTCCAGCTCATGCAGTCTCCCAAAGGGTGTCAGAAATGGTTAAACTGAAAAGTTATCCACAAGATGTTGTGGTTAACGAGACTGTTTCTACCACCATTCGAATCTGTTGGCTAGGGTATGCCACAATTTATCCACACTTTTTTACTTTACACGGCCATGCTGCGGCGCAGCAACTGGTGTGGGGTATGAATCCCCCTCAATGATGTTTCGTACCACACCATATCATCCACCGTGCCATCGGCCCAGGTGGCTTTGTTCATGCTGGTGTAGGTGAGGATGGTTTTTTTAAGTATGGAGAGTGTTTTTTTTTGTGAAATTCTACAACTAACCGCAAGAGTGGTCAGATTGCCTTGCCTCATTGCCCAGTTCGCGCAGTGAGAAAGAAGTGAGAAAAGATACTTTTTACTATTGAGGTTTTTTTGCTGATAGTGTGACCTCAAATAGACTAGCTCAACAACAGCCTTGGCTGTATTTTTGCTCATACGGCTGATATTAGCTAATCCGAAATAAGTAGTGCTATCATACGCCACAAAAGGCTGCGACCAACCCTGGGCAAAAAAAAGCGACCAGTCATGGTTGGTTTCTTTCAGAGCGTCATCATAGGATTTGCTGCAGAATTGAGGGTATTCGCGCAGCATTTCAAGCCGAAGTTCTTTGAACACAGGCATATCGTGCAGGGTGAGTGCGCGGATAGAATAATCAGCCATTATTCAGGCAGATTGAACGAGGCGCCACACCCGCAACCACTGCTGGCCTGGGGGATGGTGAGGACAAATTCAGCCCCCGATAAATCGTTTTTATAATCGACGGTGGCCCCTTTAATCAGGTCGGCGGAAAGAGGATCGAGCAAAAGAGCCGAGGGGGCATGGCCCGCCACCACATCATCAGGCGCGGGGGTAGAGGGAAAAAATTTGCGCTGAAACCCGGCGCAGCCACCGGCCTCGATACTGAGGCGCACGCGGGTGCCAGCCTCGGCCAACTCGGTCAGGCGTTTCAGGGCGGCGGGGGTTAGCAGAACATCGGCCACTGCTGGCATGACTCATTCCTTCCGCTATACATATAGTGATGAACAACGATGGTTTACAACCCTATGCCTGCCGCCCGCTGCGGGGCCGACAGGTGGCCGAGGCCCCCAGTGCCTGGCGCACCGAATTTCAGCGCGATCGCGACAGGATTATTCACAGCGGGGCTTTCAGAAAACTGGCCGGCAAAACACAAGTGTTTATTGCGACCGAGAGTGATTATTATCGCACACGCCTGACCCATTCATTGGAAGTGGCGCAGATTGCCGAAGCCATGGCGCGGCATTTGGGCCTCGATCGCGATTTAACGGCGGCCGTGGCCCTTTCGCACGATCTGGGCCACACGTGTTTTGGGCATGCGGGCGAAGAAGCGCTGGATGAGGCCATGAAAGAGTTTGGCGGTTTTAGCCATAATGGCCAGACATTGAAAATTTTAACGCGATTAGAAAAAAAATATCCAAAATTTTCGGGGCTGAATTTATGCTGGGAAACGCTGGAAGGGGTTGTGAAGCATAATGGTCCGGCCCAGAATGGGGTGTGTCACACCATTGCCGTGTTTCATCAGCAATATGATTTAGAGTTATCGCGCTGGACCTCGCTGGAGGCGCAGCTGGCCGCCATTGCCGATGATATTGCCTATAACACGCACGATGTCGATGACGGGGTACGATCGGGGCTGGTCAGCCTTGAAGAAATTGCCACATGGCCGTTATTTCAGAAAGCTGTTGAGAATGTGCAGCGTGAGTATTCAGGGCTCGATCGCACAAGGCAACTTCATGAAATTGTTCGACAGACCATTGGCGCGCTGGTGGGCGATGTGCTGGCCACGACAAAAGATCATATTCAAAAACACCGCATCACCACGGCCGATGATGTGAGGCATCAACAACAAGCGATGGTTCAGTTCAGCCCCAATGTTCAAGCCGATCTGGCGCAGCTGCGGCAGAAATTGATGCAGAATCTCTACCGCCACCCTACCATTATGCAATCGTGGCATAATGCCGTTAAAATCGTGCAGGGGCTTTTTCAGCTTTATATGCATGATGAATCAAAACTGCCTGATGATTGGCAATTGGCGGCTCAACGCGCGGCCAGCCAAACGCAAAAGGCCGAATTGATTGCCGATTATATTGCAGGTATGACCGACAGATATGCCATCAAGGCGTATCGCCAACATCTTGGGGAGATTTCAGTGTGAGTGTGGAGCCACCATTATATCTGGGCGAAAAAATAAGGCAGGCTGTGCGTTTGGCGGCTATGGCGGCGCTGGGCGAGGTTGCGGCCACCGCACACTTTGTTGTCGAGGCGCCGCGCGACCCCAGCCATGGCGATTTTGCCACCAACGTGGCCATGACACTGGCCAAGCCGCTGTCGATGCAACCACGGCAGATTGCCGAAAAACTTTTGCCAGAGCTGATAAAAAGCGACCTGGTGGCCGAAGCCAGCGTGGCGGGGCCGGGGTTTATCAACCTTCGTCTTCACGCCTCTGTGTGGCAGCGTGAAATTCTGCTTATTCTTGCCATGGCTGAAAAATATGGCGACAGCCCGCTTGGTCAAAAAAAGAAAGTGAACATTGAATATGTCTCGGCCAACCCCACGGGGCCCATGCACGCGGGGCATGTGCGCGGCGCTGTGGTGGGCGATGTGCTGGCCGGTCTGCTGCACAAAGCAGGATACGATGTCACGCGCGAATATTATTTCAATGATGCGGGCGCGCAGGTCGATGTTTTGGGGCGCACGGTTTTTCTGCGATACCGGCAGGCGCTGGGCGAGGATATTGGCGATATTCCTGAAGGGTTATACCCCGGAGAATATCTGATAGAGGTGGGCCAGGCGCTGGCCACGCGTGATGGGCCAAGGTGGAAAGAGGCCCCTGAGGCCGAATGGCTGCCCCCCTTTCGTGATTTTGCGGTTCAGCACCTGATGAAAATGATCAAGCATGATCTGGCGCTGATCGGCATTAAGCATGATGTGTTCACCAACGAACGCGAGCTGATTGACAACGGCACGCTTGAAAAAGCCTTTCATATCCTTGAGCAAAAAGGGCTGATTTATACGGGCACCCTGCCGCCGCCTAAAGGCAAGGAAATGGATGATTGGGAACCAGTGCCGCTGACATTGTTCAGATCAAGCCAGTTTGGCGATAGCACCGACAGACCGTTGAAAAAGCGTGATGGACACTGGGCCTATATCATGCCCGACATTGCCTATCACTCTCATAAAATCGCGCGCGGGTTTTCGTGGATGATTAATGTGCTGGGCAAAGATCATGGCGGATATTTAGAACGCATGAGACCGGCCGTGGCCGCGCTGAGCGATGGCAAGGCCGAATTGGATGTGATTTTTAATTCGATTGTCAAAGTTTTTAGAAATGGCGAGCCGGTAAAACTTTCCAAACGCTCTGGCAACATCATCTCGCTGCGCGATATGGTGGAAGAAGTGGGGGCGGGGGCCATTCGGTTCTTCATGCTCAGCCGCACACCCGACAGTGAATTGGAATTTGATTTTGCGAAAGTCATTGAGCAATCGAAAGATAATCCTGTTTTTTATGTGCAATATGCGCATGCGCGGTGCTGTTCGGTGAAACGTCACGCCGCCGAGATGTTCAGGGGAACAGATTTTTCAACCGTCGCGCTGGCGCGGGCTGATGTATCATCGCTGCAAAGCCAGGATGATTTAGATGTTGTGAAGCTGCTGGCCCAGTGGCCCAGGCTGGTTGAATCTGCCGCCACGGCGTGCGAGCCGCATCGCATCGTCTATTATCTGATCGAGGTGGCCAGCGCCTTTCATGGCCTGTGGAACAAAGGCCGCGACAATGCCGTGCTGCGCTTTTTACACCCCGATCAGGAATCTTATACCATGGCGCGTCTGGCCCTTTTAGAGGCTGTGCGCATGGTGATTGCAAGTGGTTTGCAGGTCATTGGCACAAAACCTATTGAGGAACTGCGGGATGACACCCAAACCCTCTGATCAAGACCTGTTCGATGATGATGGCGGCGCCATGCGCTCGACAAGCATTGTGAAAATGGTGGTGTTTGTTTTTCTATTCATCCTGTTGTCGGGCACTGCCATTTATTTTTTGCGCCAGCATGTGCAACAGCCGCCCGCCGAACCCGTGATTATCGATGCCCCTACATCGCCCATCAAAAACAAACCTACCCAGCAGGGAGGCATGGATATTCCCTATCAAGATGCCATGATTTATTCACAAATATCGGGCGACCACCAGCCCGAAAAATATGAGAAGTTTAAGTTATCTGAAAATATTGAGGCGCCCCTGGCAGCGCCAGAACCAGTGCCTGAAAAAACAATGGAAGAAACGCCGGTGGCTGAACAGTCGGCCCTTCCGCAGCCTGATGCAGCCCCCATTGCCATCACAACGCCCGAACAGAAAAAAGATATTGCGCCAAAAGCAGAAGAAAAAACAGACACAACAGCCCCCCAAAAAACAGTAAAATTGCAGCTGGCGGCTTTCCCTGAAATATCTTCGGCCAAGGCGGCGCTTAAAAAATTCAGCCGCGAGAAATTATTATCGTCCCACACATTGTTGATTGAAAAAGCGCAGGCCAAGGGGGGGGCGGTTATGTACAGGGTGCAAATCAGTGGCATGGATACCTCGGCGGCTGAATCTTTGTGCGCGCAACTCAAGCAACAGAAAAAAGGGTGCTTCATTGTCCGGTAACCCTCGCCCTGTTGTTTTTGGCTGCTTCACGTATCAGCTTTCTGAGAGTGAGCGGAAATTTTTTGCCGATTGCAGGCCCCTGGGGCTTATTCTTTTTCAACGCAACTGCCGCAGGCCATCTCAGGTGAAAGATTTGGTCGCACAGTTTAGAGATGCGGTGAAGAATGAAGATGCGCCCGTGTTGATTGACCAAGAGGGAGGGCGCGTGGCACGACTTCGTCCGCCCGAATGGCCCATCACCTATCCTGCCGCCAGTTTTGGAAAACTTTGGCAACGCGACAAAGCCAAGGCGGTTGAGGCGTGTTTTCAGCAAGGAAAATTGATAGGCGCCGAGCTTTATAACATGGGCATTACGATAAATTGCGCCCCTGTGCTCGATCGCACGTGCCCCGAAACGCATGAAGCGATTGGCGATAGATCGTACAGTGATCAGCCCGATGCGATCGCTGAACTGGCCACAGCTTACGCCGAGGGCATGAAGCAGGCGGGGGTGTTGCCCGTCATCAAACATTTGCCGGGGCATGGCCGCGCAAAGGTTGACCCGCATAAACAACTGCCCACCGTTGTGTGCACCGAAGAAGATGTGCTGGCCGATGCCGCGCCGTTTATGACCATGGCCCATTGGCCCTTGGGCATGAGCAGCCATATTGTTTTCAAAAATATTGATCCTCAAAAACCGGCATCGCTCTCTCAGGGGGTGATTAAAAAAATCATCCGCGAAAAAATTGGCTTTGGCGGTTTTTTGTTTTCTGATGATCTCGACATGAAAGCCATCTCTGGCATGTTGAGTGACAGGGCGCACCAGGCGCTGGCGGCGGGGAATGATGCCGTGTTGTTCTGCAACGGCAACCTGCAGCAAATGACCGAATTTGCCGCCCGCATGAAACCCATGACAGACGAAGCGTATGAACGCTGGCTTCATGCGGCGCGCACACGGGTTACGCATCCGGCATCGTTCAGCACCCTCATGGCGCAAGATCATTTAGACAAGGCGCTGGCCGAATTTGCGCCTGCAGAGGCGCAGGGCTAGTTTAACACAATGAACGATTTGCAGCCCCTTGATGAGATATCAGACCACGAAGCGCTGAAGGTCAGCCTTTCAAATTTTGAAGGGCCGCTCGATTTATTGTTGCAGCTGGCCAGAGATCAGAAATTTGATCTGGCCGATATTTCTATCTCAGCGCTGGCCGATCAATATCTGGCCTTTATCAGGCAGGCCCAATCTGTGCGCCTTGAAATTGCGGCCGATTATTTGGTAATGGCGGCATGGCTTGCCTACTTAAAATCGCGCCTTCTGCTGCCCGAAGAAAAACAACCCGATGATGCGCCCTTGCCAGAAGCGATGGCCGATGCGTTGCGTTTTCATCTTCAGCGCCTCTCGGCCATGCAGGAAAAATCCCAGCAGATGCAACACTGGCCTCAGTTGGGCAGCGATGTGTTTGCGCTGGGGCAGCCACAGCCGCTGGCCACCATTGTCAAACCCGTTTTTTATTTGAATGCGGGCGATTTGCTGCTGGCCATTGGGCGCGTCAGCAGGAAGAAAAAAACCTCTCCCTACGCCATTTCATTTGACCGGCTTTTATCGTTGGAAGAAGCGGCGGCACGCCTGCGCGCCACGCTGGGTTATGGCCCCGATTGGGCGCTGCTGTCTGATTATGTGCCCGAAGTGGATGATGATCCGTTGGTTCAACGCTCGGCCCGCGCCTGCACGTTTGCCGCAGCGCTGGAGATGGCCAAAAATGGCGATGTGATTTTGCAGCAAAGCGGAACATACCAACCTATTTTTATTAAACGCGTAACGCCGAGGCAGGAATGACAACCGACCGACCCGACATTTTAAGACAGCTTGAAGCCATGTTGTTTGCCAGCACGGCGCCGCTTTCTGTGCACGAAATTTCGGCACAGATATCGGGCGATTATGATGTGGCGGCGCTGCTGGTGCATTTGCAGCAAGAATATTCTGGCCGTGGTTTTCATCTTGTTGAAACGGGTGGTGGCTGGGCCTTTCGCACCGCGCCCGATTTGGCAGAGGCGTTGCAGTTCGTTTCGCAACCTCGCCGAAAATTGCCGCGCGCCACAGCCGAAGTGATGGCCATTATCGCCTATCATCAGCCAGTCACCCGTGCCGAGATTGAAGCCGTTCGCGGTGTCAGCACCCACACAGGCACCTATGATTTGCTGTTAGAGCTGGGGTGGATCAAGCCCGGCCCCCATCGCGATACGCCCGGCCGCCCCGCCACCTGGGTGACGACCGATGAATTTTTGAATCATTTTAATTTAACAAACCTGCGCGATTTGCCGGGCCTGGAAGAATTAGAAGCTGCAGGGTTGCTGGATAAAACATCGGTCATCGATCAGCTGCCGAAAGATACCCACCCCGAAGACACACAAGCCGAAGCAGAAAGCGCCTGACAATGCATGTAACAACAGTTGTGGCATCTGATGATGGCATGAATGACTCTTTTGTCGCCGATATGATGGCGCGTGCCGGCAAGGAAGGGCTTGTGTTTTCGGGCTGGCGGTGGCTGAGGCAGAACAGAGCGCTGGATATTTTTTATGACAAACATGTGGATGAGACAAAATTTTTTTTCCGCACATTTTTCAAAGAAAAATCGGTTGATATCATCTCGCAACACCAAGGAAACAGGCAGAAAAAAGCCATTCTGGCCGATATGGAATCGACACTCATTCAACAAGAAATGCTGGATGAAATAGCGAAAGCGCTGAACGCAGGCGAAAAAATTGAAGCCATTACCGCCGCCGCGATGCAAGGAAAAATTGATTTTAGAGAGGCGCTGCATCAACGCATCAGGCTTTTGGCCGGTGCGCCCGCTGTGCTTCTGCAAGATTTGGCCGCGACCATGACATTTCATACAGGGGCCAAAACTCTTTTTGACACGATGAAAAAAAATGGCGCCGAGTGTTGGATTGTTTCGGGCGGATTTATGTATTTTATTGAAAAAATTGGCGCGCAACTGGGCGCGCATCGCTGCTATGGGAACGAGTTGTTGATGGCCGATGACAAGGTTGTGGGCGAATTGCTGGAGCCCGTGCTGGGACGTGAAGCCAAGCGCGATATTTATCGCCGCGCGCAGGTCGAATTGAGCATATCGGCTGCCGATATTGTGTGCGTGGGCGATGGCGCGAACGATCTTGAAATGCTGATGGAATGTCAGGAAAACAACGGCCTTGCAGTGGCATATTATGCCAAGCCTGTTGTGAAAGAAAAAATTTCTACACACATCAACCACACCGACCTGACAACAATATTATACGCTCAGGGCTATGTTTTTGATCAATTCGCCCATGCGTAAGGCAAGAATTTTGAACGTCATGCTGGGGCGCGGCCGTGGCGGGCTTGAGCAAATGTACATTCACTATGCCGAAGCTGCCATGCGCGCGGGTTATGAATCGTACGCGTTGCATGATGAAAAATTTGCTTATGAATCTTTCAGTAAAAAAATTTTTCAAACAACACTGCGCCAATACAGTCAGTTTGATCTCATGGCGGCTACACGCCTGGGGCGGGTCATTGCGCGCATATCGCCGCATCTTATTGTGTCGCATGGCAATCGCGCGCTGCGGCTTGTCAGTTTGGCCAACATCTTCTGCAAAAAAAACCACATCACTGTTTTGCATAATTATCGTATTAAAAATTTCTCTCATCTGCATGGTGTAATTGCGTTGACCGAGGATTTGAAAAATTTGGCTATTCAAAAAAAGTTTCCTGAAAGCAAAATTGCCTTGCTGCCAAATTTTTTGCTGGCCCCGCAGGATGTTGGAACGAAGGAACAAAAAAGCACGCTTGTGTTTGGTTTTATGGGCCGTCATGTGCCCGCCAAGGGCATTGATATTCTGATTGAAGCGGTGAAAAAACTGGCCGAAACGCGGGCGGATTTTCTGGTCATAATTGCGGGCAGCGGCCCCGAATGCGCGCAACACACGCAAAGGGTTGAAAGCGCGCGATTGCAAAAACATATTCAGTTCACGGGGTGGGTGGATGATAAAAAAAGTTTTTTGCACGGGTTGGATGCGCTGATTGTTCCGTCGCGGCTAGAGCCGTTTGGTTTGGTGTATTTAGAGGCGTGGCAGCATGGTCTGCCTGTGCTGGCCACCCCCAATCAAGGGGCGCGCGCCATTGTCCGCCACGGCGTCAACGGTTTGGTGGCGCATGATATGTCGGCGCAAGCGCTGGCGGCGCTGATGTTTCAGATACTGCACGACCGCGGAACACTTGCGGCACTACGCCGCGGCGCGGCCGAGAGTTATCATGCCTATGCATGGCCCGGTTGCGCCCAAAATTTTAAGGCCACGCTTGAAAAATTTATGGCGTCAGCGGAATAGCGACAAAGCGCAGCTCGCCCTCACGCTCAACAAGCAGCAGCAGCGGCTTGCGCTGATCACGCCCGCGGTTGACCGATTTTTGAAGGTCGGCGGCGCTGCCCAGTTTTTCCTGGTTCGCTTCGGTGATCACATCGCCCTCCGATAAGCCTTTCTCAACCGCCAGGCTGTTTTCCAGCGCTTCAACCACCACAAGACCTTGCTGGTCATTCTTCAGGCCAAAACGTTCTATCAGAGACGGCGCGACAGGCGCCACTTTGATGCCCAGCCCCTTCACCTCAACGGCGGCCACATCGGCTTGTTTTGGGGTTTCTTCATCGGCTTTGCCCGCCAGTTCTTCTTCTTCGGTTTGGGGCAGCTCAGCCACTTTTGTTTTCAGTGTTTTCTCAGATCCCTGACGCCAGATTTTTATCTCAGCCTCGATCCCCACCGGAGTATCGGCCACAAGACGCGGCAGTTTCCGCATCTCGCTCACATCCTTGCCGTTGAATGACAAGATGACATCGCCCTGTTTCAGGCCCGCTTTGGCGGCGGGGCTACCCTCAGTCACACTCGACACCAGAGCGCCGCTGCTGGAAGGCAGGCCAAGCCCCTTGGCCAAATCTTCGGTCATGGTTTGAATGCGCACGCCCAGCCAACCGCGTTTGATGCTGCCTTTTTCCTTCAGTTGCTTGATTACGTTTTCGGCCAATGCCGAGGGGATTGAAAATCCAATGCCCACCGAGCCGCCGGTCGGTGAATAAATGGCAGAATTGACGCCAATAACCTGCCCCTGAAGGTTGAACATGGGCCCGCCCGAATTACCGCGATTGATGCTGGCATCGGTCTGCAGATAATCATCATACGGGCCAGAGTTGATATCCCGCGCGCGCGCCGAAATAATGCCCTTGGTCACCGAGCCGCCAAGACCAAAGGGGTTGCCGATGACAAGAATCCAATCGCCCACGCGCACTTTATCGCTATCGCCCCATGTGATGGCGGGCAGAGATTTTCCGGCATCAACTTTCAGCAGGGCCAAATCAGTTTTCCTGTCTTTGCCAATCACCTTGGCTGTCAGGCTTGTATCGTCGTGCAGGGTTACTTTTATTTCATCCGCTTCCTGAATGACGTGATAGTTGGTCACGATGTACCCTGCAGGATCAATAATAAAGCCAGAGCCCAGCGAATTAACACGCTGATTTTTCGGCACCAGAAGTTTTTTATGTTTCTCCATATAATTTTTGAAAAAATCTTCAAATGGGCTGCCGGGGGGAAATTCGGGCATGCCTTCCAGCATTTCGTCGGCGCCGGCGGCATCGGGCGCTGTTTTTTGCATGGTCGAGATATTGACAACCGACGGCAGCAACCGTTCAGCCAAATCGGCAAAGGTGGGCTCCTGGCTTTGCGCCGAGACAGGCACAACCACGAGCAAAAACAGTGCAACAGAAAGCATAAAACGCATGAGACCCTCAGGGATAGGCTGACTCAGTATGACAACGAATTATGGCAGAAACAGTGAAGGCTTGACCACCATTATTATTATGGCTTCCCGCTTTTCAGCACGTCAAAAAACGTGCTGTTGGGTGAAAGGACATAGGTGGTGTTGTCATTTTTCAGCGTCTCGCGATAGGCCTGCAATGTGCGATAGAAACTGAAAAATTGCGGGTCGCGCCCGGTCACTTCGGCCAGCAGACGCAGCGATTCTTTATCGCCTTCACCGCGCAGCTTGGCGGCTTCCGCTTCGGTTTTAGAGATAATAATTTTTGCTTCCGATTCAGCCTTGGCGCGGATTTCGTTCGCCTGCATCTGCCCTTCCGATCGCAAGCCAGTGGCCTGCAACTTGCGGTCTGATCGCATGCGTTCAAACACGTTGGGCAGAACATTGCTGGGCAAATCGGCCCGGCGCAGTCGCACATCCAGCACGGTCACGCCCAAACGCTCGGTGTTTTTGTTCAACTCGGTCTGGATTTTTTCCATAATCTCCACCCGCTTTTCTGAAAGCAGATCGGTCAGCACATAGCGGCGCAGCACGCTCTGCACGCTGTCGTTCATAATGCTAGAGAGGCGGTTTTCGGCCACGCGCTCATCGCGCAGCGATTGAAAGAAGCGCAGCGGGTCCACAATGCGCCAGCGGGCAAAAGCATCGACGCTCAGGGGTTTTTGGTCGGCCAGCGTAATCAGCCTTTCGGGCACTTCCAGCGGCAAAACGCGTTTTTCAAAACGCATCACTTCTTGAATGACAGGAACCTTGAAATGAATGCCCGGCGTGTTGACCACGCGCACCGTTTCGCGGAATTGGAACACAATGGCCTGCTCAATAGGGCTGACCACAAAAATGGTGCTGGACAAAATGCCGATCAGAAGCAGGGTGGCGGCACCCAGCAGAAAAATTTTCTTATCGTTCATTGTCGCCTCGTGGTGCGGGGGTGTTGGCGCCGGGGCCGGAGCGTTTCAAATAATCCTGCAGCGGCAGGAAGGATGTCAGGCCGGCTTTGTCATCGATGATGATTTTGTTGGCGCTGCCCAAAATATCTTCCATCGCCTCCAGATACATGTTTCTGGCCGAGGTGGTGGGCGACGCGCTGTAAGATTGATAAACGCTGGTAAACCGGTCGGCCTGACCTTTGGCGCGGTTGATCACCTGCTGTTTATAGCCTTCGGCTTCAGCCTTCAGGCGGGCGGCGGTGCCTTCGGCCTCTAGCGTGATTTTACGGGCAAAAGTGCGCGCTTCGTTGATGGTGGTATCTTTATCCGAGCTGGCGCGGTTCACATCGTCAAAGGCTTCACGCACATCATCGGGCGGTTTACGTTCGCGCAGGTTGATCTGGGTGATGAGAATGCCCGATTCATAATCGCTCAGCGTTTCTTGCAGTTTTTCCTTGGCCTGCTGGCTGATATCGGTCGAGCCGGTGAGAATGGCCTGAATGGTGGTCTGGCCAATAATGCCACGCATCACGCTCTCAGCCGCGGCTTTCACGGTCAATTCGGGGTCGCGCACGTTAAAAAGAAAATCTTGCACGCTGGCGGGGTCAACCTGCCACAGCACCTCAAAATTCAGTTGCACCACACTTTCATCGCCTGTCAGCATCAGGCTTTCATCGCCGATATCCTGCTCAGGGCCGCCGCGACGGCTTTGGCTGCGGAAACCAATTTCGATGGTGCGGTTCAGCGTCACCTCGGGCAGCAAAACAGTTTCAAACGGTGCCGGAAGGCGATAGCGAAGGCCGGGCTGTTCAACCCGCTGCGGCTCGCCCAGGCGCAACACAACACCCAGCTGCGTTGTGCCCACCTGATAAAAGCCACTGACCAGCCATAAGGCCAGCAAAATTAAAAAACCAAGCCCCATGCCTTTGCCGGGACCAAAACGGCGCAGCCATTGCGAACCCTGGTTAAACGCCTGCTGCGACCAGCGATTAAAGTCATCCTGATTGAAATTGCCACCACCACCACTGCCGCCACCGCCTGATGACCACGGATTATGATGGGGGCGGTTTTGGTTGCTGCCCGTCGAACGTTTGCCCCAGGGGCCCTGTTCCATGCTCATAAGCGTTTTGCCTTGGCGAAGTGTTGATGATTAATGGTATAGGGTGTGTATGTTCAAATCTCAACCCCCCGCCTTGGCTGATGTCGAAAACGTGCTGCGACGCTTTACGCTGCCGCATGATGATGGCTCTGTCTTAGATTCGGGCGCCATCAGCGGTTTGAATGTGGATGACAAGGGAAATATCAAGTTTGTGTTGTCAGGCACTCAGGCGCAACTGCGCCATTTGCATGCGCTGCGCGATGATATGCAAAAAGAATTGGCGAAACTGAAGGGCACCAGAGATGTTCAAGTTATTCTGACCAATCGCCAGTCATCGCAACCACAAAAACATCAGATAGGGC
>RFNS01000090.1 GCA_009927055.1 Alphaproteobacteria bacterium
GGGGTCTGGCTGCTCGTGGAACCAGGGCTTCGCCATGCGGCGCAGCGCGCGAGTCGAGATGATCGTGCAGCCGAAGTGCGCGGTATCCACCTGCTGGACAGGCTCGGCGAACCACTCGGCCGGGACGGAAGTCGAGCCGCTCTCGGGTGGATTGTCGAGCTGGTCCAGCAGCGTCAGCATTGGCCGGCCGTCCTCGCGCTTGGTCTGGATCGGCGCGAGCGCGTCGCACTGAAATGTCATCGCCAGAGCGAAGAGGTGCTCGACGTCCGTCCGCGAGATGAACGAGTCCATGTCGAGCGTGATGATGTACTCCGTCGTGGACTCGAACTGCTCGAGCATCCGCGTGAGGACCTGCGCCCAGTAGGCGCCCTGGCCGAGCGTCGGCCGGATGTGCAGCGGCATCATCGCCTCGATGAAGCCGAAGGCGTTGATGAGCGGCCCGAACCGGGGGCCTGACAGGACCGCCTCCGCACGCACTTCGACCTTCGTATCACCGATCGTGACGAGCATGACAACGACCTCGCAAATGAGAACGGCGGGCGTGACACTGTGCCACGCCCGCCGTCTAGATTGCCTCGCGTGTCAAGCCGGTCAGCCGACCGCCTGCGTGCTCACGCCCTTGTCGCTGGCCGACACCGGGCCGACCTCGCCCTTGCTCAGCCGAGCGACCGTGGCGACGCTGACCGTCGCCGCCGGCGTCGCGTAGACGGTCAGGTAGCGCTTCTTGCCTCGGAGATCGACGTCGAAGCGGTGGGAGTAGCCGACGCTCGCACCCGTCGTCGAGCCGGCCGCCACGGTGAAGTCCGTGCCGCCCACGAAGCCGGAGATGTTCGCCTGCCCCGAGCCGGAGGCATCCGAGTGCGCCAGCCGCAGGACGGTGGCCGCCGCGGTGGCCGCCGCCGTGAACGGCGAGAACACCACGTCGATCGACGCATGGGCGAAGCCGATGGTGTCGATCTCGATGCTGTGCGTCGCATTGGCGGCCACGCTCGCCTCATGCTTGGCCGACGTCTTGCTCGCTGAAACGAAGTTCATGCTCTGTGCTCCTGGGGGTCGAGAAATCAGCCGAACTTGAGGGCGACCACCGGGCCGGCCTTGGTGGTGCTGCCGAGGTCGGACACGACGATCGCATTCCGAGCCGTCGCAAACGTGAGCGTCTGATCGAACTCGACGTACCGCTCGCTGGCAGTCTTGATCGAGATCGCCCGGCGATCGCCGTAGATCGCGGCCTGCGACAGGTCGCCGAACAGGGCGGCCACCTGGCCAGTCGTGCCGGTGAGAGCCGAGGTCATCGGCTGCACCAGCGTCACCGGATAGCCGAGGAACTGCTCGCCGAAGCCCGCTGCCACGTTGTCGTTGCTGTTGCCGCCGGCGTTTCCGGAGCCGCCGGGGAGCATCGCCAGCCGCAGCATCGCGGCACCCCAGCCGGCCGGCGAGATGTACCAGCGGGCGTTGCGGTTGCGGGCATAGAGCGGGAGCTTCGCGAGTGCGTCGGTGAAGTTCCCCATCGTGAGCGAACCGAAAGTCGCATTTCCCGTGGCCGTCACGACCGAGGCCGAGTACGCCGACTGCAGGATCTTCGTGCAGATACCGGTCACCCCGTTGTAGCTGCTCGTGCCGTCGCCGATGAAGCCCGAGTTGTCGATCGCCTCGCTGAAAGCCTGACTCACCTCGAGGGCCGTGATCTCGGCCAGGTCGATGACCGAGTCCTCGAGCAGGGAGTTGGGGACGCGGTTGGCGACGCCCCAGATGCGGGCGTTCAGTTCGACGTTGTCGAACGTCATGTCGCTCGCGGATACCTCGATGTTCTCGCCGACGGGCCTCGCGGTCAGACCGCCGGTCCGCCGGGGGATGATCATCGTGTCAGA
>RFNS01000088.1 GCA_009927055.1 Alphaproteobacteria bacterium
GTTCACGCGGTATAATATTTGTTAGTAACTGTGTCATTTCACCCTAAAGGAAGAATCTATGGTTAATTTTGGTGTTATTGAAAAGAATGGTAAATTTGTTGTCACTAAGAATAATGAACCAATTCTCTTACCAAAGAGCGATGGTGCAAAAATTGTGACAGAATTTGATAACAAAGTTGATGCAGAAAAGTATTTGTCTATTCTCAAGCATTTAACTTCAAGAAAGACCAAAGTATGAAAGATAGATTTAATTTAGAGGACGAAATATCTACATTACATTCTTTTGTTCAACAGTTAGATGCTTTGAACGAAGGAATATTAGAGCATGATATGTCAAGAGATAATATCTCAAATGTTATTTGTGGTATAAAAGTTATGCTCGAACTTCATGCTGAAAAAATGTTAGACACAATGTGTCAATGTTTTAAACTCGATTCCTACAAAAACTCCCCCAATTTTGCAACACAGTACCATGAATAAACTTCGCAAACAAATACTAAAATTTAAACAAAATATAGGGTTCTATATCAAGAATGAGTATAAGCCCAAATACTATAGAGTATACAAAATGTATCCGATGTCTGTTCAACATATAGTTGAGAGTTATTATTTGGGTGGTAATAATGTTCCAAATACTGCTCACGATGTTGTAGTGTGTATGGTCAAGAATAATCTAGTATGAAATTTAAAACCAAAGCGACTTTTCTAATTAGTGGCGAAATTCATGATGAAGATTTTGCCATAAACGATATTCTCAATAGAATAGACATAAGAGTTAAGCCGTGGACAGATGATTCCAATAAAGAACTCTGGCCGTATTCTGGACAACCTTCTCCACAAATTAGGAAATACACTATTGAGAGTATTAAGAGAATTGATAACTAATATAGTCAAATTATATTACAATGTATTACAACCGATAGATTATATTATCATATGTTTAGCATTTTTAATAGGATATTTTTGTGCTTAAAACACAAGTTAGTATAAAACTAGACAAACAGATGGATTGTAACTATATATGTAATCATATACAAGGTTTGATAAATCATTTTTCTCAACAGAATATTGATCTATCTCAATATCTTCTAGTTTGTTCATTAAAAGAAATAACTAATACAGATCAAAATTTACTACTAAGAATAGGACATAACAATGAATAGATTTTATAGCGCATTGGAACAACACTATATTTCTAAGATTACAGAATCAATTGCTACTCTTGATCTTTACTTTAATAAGAGTGTTGGAATAGGTGAACATTCTGATATATTGGAAGAAATTAAAAAGTATACAGATATGTTGGATGATGCTGATTCCAAATTGTCAACACTTAGAAATTACTTTAATAGTGACGGCACAGTCAAGTAGTGGTGTTTTATGCTACTCAAAGAATTCTTAACACTAAATATCGGAGATATCGTATACAATATCTTTAGAGAAGAACTGGTAATTAATCAAATAATGACAGACTCAAAGAATAATGAGCATATAGCCGTTTGTGTTAATACTGGTTTGTTTGTAGAATCTTATCCATATTCTTTATTGTATACTAATTTTGATGATTTATGCGATGAAGAAAAGGGATTTATAGTTTGGGCAACCACAAGAAAAAATGAACTTTTAGATTTACATGATCATAGTATAGTAGAAAAAATACAAAAAGCATATCTTCAAGGATATGCTAATGGATTTTCTAGTAAACCAAAATGTTCTGGAGGAAAGTGTAAAAAGTAATTATGTTATGGACACAAGTACGATCTTGGGCTAAAGAAAAAGGATACACTACATTTAGAGAAAAAACTAAAGATGAAGATAATAGTTATGACTATTATTGGTCAAAGGATAATGATCCTACTGCTACTGGTTTGTCTATAAGTGTCAGTAAATTAGCAAAAGATATATATAACCATATAACAGATAATAAATTTATTGACTATCAAGCAGCATATCAACTAAATAAAGAAGATCCAACCTTTTCATTGTCTGATTATGGAAACTGATAAACACGACATTAAAAAACAATCATTATCAGTAACCCTAGCATCCATAATAGGCGCCGCTATTAATGGAATAGTAGCATATATTGCTGTATATTTTTTCAAACCAATGTGGGAAAAAACCATTAAATGGTGGCATAGTAAAGAGGAAAAATTATGAATGTGAAATTAGTTAGCGTAACACCAGACGCAGAAAAAATCATATCATATTGTGCTAGAGTATCTAATCCCAAAGGTCAAGACAGCGATAACTATACTAAATTACTAAAATATTGTATTGATCATAAACATTGGTCAATATTTGAAATGGCCCAATTAACTCTGGAAATAAACACAACAAGAGGATTAGCGGCTCAAATTTTACGTCATAGAAGTTTTAATTTTCAAGAATTTTGTATGTCTGGAAATACTAATATATATTTTGATTTACCTAGTGCTATTAAAAAAGGTAAAAGACAGAAATATTCTCTAACATTGGAACATCTTTACAAAAATTGGATAAAAAGTAATTTTCACAGAAATAAAATAGCTAATATGAAAGTTAGAATATTTGATCAAAAAACAAATACTTTTATGCATTCAAATATCAAAGAGGTATTTCAAACTGGGGTAAAAGATATTTTTGAAATAACTCTTGAAAATGGTAAAATAATAGAATCTACAAAAGAACATAAAGTACTTACTAAAAATGGGTTTGTCTCTTTAGAAGATGCTATAGGACTAGATCTTATAAATAACACAGCCGTTATGTCTAAAAATACTTTTATAGGATGTAATGGAGTTTTACTACATCAAGATTATGATTGGTTAATAAATGCCAAGGTTCGTAACATTAACAATGGCAAAGGAGTGTCTGGCATAGCAGAAGATGCTGGTGTTTCGTATCACACTATTAGAAAATGGCTCAAAAAACATAATTTAATCTTTTCTAAAAAAGAAACTGCTATGTATACAGAAATATGGAATAAGGGTAAATTCGGATACAGCACAGGAACAAGGTCTGCTGAAACTAGAAAAAAAATGAGTTTATCTGCTAAAAAAGGCAAGGATTCTAACCTATGGAAAGGAGGAGTATCTTCTGAAAGAAAGATGATTCAAGCAGATATAGAAAAACATCGTAATAATTTATTAAAAGACTATGATTACTTATGCGGATTATGTGGAGATTCAATACACGGTAGTTTTCATATACATCATATTGTTTCAGTTTCGGACAATGTATCTCTTGCCAGAGAATATAGTAATTTGATGCCAGTACACGCAAAATGTCACATGGATCATCATAAACTTTCTGGAGATCAGAAAACATGGAGAGAAAAATCTTCTGGAAATACTATGACAGTAAGTTGGTCTAAAGTTAAGAAAGTTAAATATCTTGGTAAACAAATGACATATGATTTAGAAATTAATCATGATTCTCATAATTATGTTGCCAATGGAGTTATAGTACACAATAGTCAGAGATACGCAGATACAACACTATTATCTGAAGAAATTCCACTATTTGAATTGCGTCGTCAGGATAATAAAAATAGACAAAATAGTATAGACGATATATCAGATGAAATAAGATCAAAGTGGAACACCAAGATCAGAGAACACTTTGCCAAAAGTAAGGCTTTATATGATGGTATGATACAAGATGGAGTAGCAAAAGAGTGTGCAAGATTTATTTTACCTCTGGCTACACCAACTAGATTGTATATGAATGGTAATTTACGTTCTTGGATAACCTATATTTCTCTGAGAGAAAAAAACGGCACTCAAAAAGAACACATAGAAATAGCAAAACAGTGTAAGAAGATATTTTGCGAGCAA
>RFNS01000257.1 GCA_009927055.1 Alphaproteobacteria bacterium
GAAAATAAAGGATTTTAATATGAGCTTACCAAGACTAATTCCTGTACCATCTTTGGGTTTTAATCTTCCATCTTTACCAGCTTATCAAGAATGGGCTATTAATGCTGATACTAATTCTTTGGTATTAATAGAATTTCCGTATCTTAAAGACACAAATCTAACAACTCAAAATACTGATTCTCAAAATTTATTAAATACAACTTTGGAACAAAATTCATCATTAATAAATAATCAGTTACAAGCTTTAGAAAATCGTATAACTAATTTAGAAATATTAATTAATAATTCTACCAATATAGTAAGTAATTAAAAATGAGCGATATTTTAACTATAAAATGTTGTGCGATAATTCCTAGCTCTACCCCAATGCCAACAAATACTATAACTCCAACCATAACATCTTCGCCAACAATAACGCCTAGCATAACAGCTTCTCCGACAATAACACCAAGTCACACCGTAACACCAACTATAACACCAAGTAATACTGTTACGCCAACAATAACTCCAAGCATTACAGCGTCTCCAACCATCACGCCATCTATAACTCCAAGTAATACTCTTACACCAACCATAACTCCAAGTAATACTGTTACACCAACAATAACACCAAGCATCACACCATCTCCAAGTGTAACGCCAAGCATAACACCATCCCCAAGCGTAACACCAAGCATAACCCCAAGTAATAGCCTAACACCAACCATAACTCCTAGCAATAGTTTAACTCCGACTAGAACACCAACCCCGACTCCTCCACCACAATGGCAACAAGATTTTGATTGGGCAATACCCGCATTTTCTATTTCTTCTAAACCACAAATACATATTAGTAGTGATGGAGTAAAAGTCGCAGTAAGTACAGATTCTCCTTATTATATAATAAGAGGAAATAATGATATTTATGAATTTAGTGGCTCTGATACATCACAATATAGCGATATAACAGGATCTAGCGATGGTCAAACTCTAATAGCATCTAGATCAAATGGTCTCTTATCTAGAAGCTATAATAGAGGCGCGTCGTGGTCTAATCTTGGACTGTCTAAAAATTGGAGAGGGATAGTATCAAATAATGATACAAGTAAAATTTATGGAGTTGTTAATAACGAATACATATACTACAGTCATGATTCTGGATCATCATTTACAGTTACTAATGATGATATACCAAGATTATGGAAAACTTTAGACATTATAGAAGCCGCCGGTTTTACAACCATATATGCTGCTGCTACGAGCGACTATATTTATAAAGGAATTCAACAACTAAATGGATCATTTGTATGGTCAACACTAACCAGCGCTGGAAGTCGCGATTGGACCCAATTAGCTATTGCTAAAAATTCTGGAACTATAGTAGCGTGTAGTAATGAAGGGGTTTACAAAAGTACTAATGGTGGAACATCATGGACAAATATATTAATAGGAAATATGTTGTCTATAGGAATATCAAATGATGGTAACAAGATTATAGTTAATACTTCAGGTAGTATACTTTATACTAGCTTAAATGGAGGAACAACATGGTCTTCGGAGAATCTTGGTTATAATGAACTAGCTGTCACTGTCAACCCAACTGGAACAAAATTTGTAGCAGTAGGGTTCTTTGGCGGCAACGATATCAGAATTTCACATAAATTAATAGTATAAAATATATGGTGTATAATTTATTATTTAAGGAAATATTATGAATTTTTTTGATAAATTAGCACTAAATAGATTGATTAGTATAGTACTAAATTTTATATTAAATGTACTAAAACTTATAGTGCCTAAAAAAAGTAATGAATTAGATGATATAAATCCTTTTCCTCCTATTCCAAAACCACCATTAAAACGTAAGCCATTATTTCCAAGAATTAAAAAATGAATAAACTAATATTATCAATTTTATTTGCGTCCTTATTTTTTACATCAATAAAATATAATGGATCATCAACAGCTCCTGTTGTTTTGTCGGGCGCAGTAATAAAGAATATTGGCAACGAACCAGCAAAAAAATATAAACGAAAAGAATGTCCAGTTTGTAAAGGAAGTGGAAAATATTTAAGTGGAGACGGAATAAAAATGGTTGATTGTGGATATTGTTTACCCTAACGAAAGATTAAATATGCAATTAAATCCTAATCTAGAACATATTGCTCAAAAGGTTATTGACAAAGCAAATATTAAAAATAATAATTATGGATTTGATCCTATAACAATAATCATAGTTATTGGAGTTATACTTAGTCTTATAAGAGTAATTCAAGAATGTAGAAGTAAACGAAGAAAAAATGATAAAATGAGCGAAGCTTTAGATTTAAGACATACTATAGTTAATTTAACTATTAAAGATAGCTGGTTAAATAATTATAGACTAAATAAAATATTAAAACAACATTTGAGCAAAAAACAATATCAACAATACGGAGTTAGTTTAAAAAATGCCATCATGGAAGTTGGTAAGAATCTTAATGATGAAGAATCTTTAACCCTTCTGGAGGCTACTAATGTTTAATCTTCTAATCTGGATTGTATATGGTTTATTTGTTGGTTCTTTAGCAAAGGCTATTGTTCCTATTAATTTAAGACTAGGATTTTTTCAAACAGTGGCTCTTGGGGTTGCTGGTTCATATATGGGAGGTGGAATACTCTATATATTAGGAACTTATGATAGTCTTAGCCCATCCGGAATATTTATGGGTGTTGCTGGAGGAGTATTGAGCTTAATACTGTATAATAAATTCATAAATAAATAATTAGGAATATGAATGTCAAATCCTCCATCTTATTCTATTTTAGGAAATTGTAATAGTGCAAATTACAATGGTTCAGCAGATTGGAATAATCAAGATGGCAACGTTACTAGCGTTGGCAGTAACGGAGGTCCTAGTTTTTTTGGTACATATGATCAAAATGGAAATATTTGGGAATTAATAGATTATCAAGAAAATGGTGCTATATTAGCTTATGGTGGTTCATATTCGTCGTCGTCTTTAAGCGGCACTGTCTTTGTTAGTCGAACATCAAGAAGATCAGATATTGGATTCAGAGTATGCGCTAATAGTGGACTTAATATAACACACTCTAGTTTTGTCTCTGTTTCTGGCACAGGAAATATTGGAGATATTAATAGAAATAATTTAGGAACAGTTAATTATAATTTTCAGATATCTAAATATGAAATTACTAATTCTGAATATGTCACATTTTTAAATAATGTTGCTAGTAGTGGTAGTAATACACAAATAAATAGTATTATTTGGCCATATAATATAGCTATGACTAATGATCCAAGAGGAGGCATACTATCAAATGGAATAAGCCCAAATATATCGTATTCTGTTAAAACAGACATGGAGGATAAGCCAGTTAATTTTATTAATTGGTATGATTCTGCAAGATATATTAATTGGTTATATAATTCAAGACCACAAACATTAGGGCTTAGTTTAAATTCTACAGAAAGTGGCGTATATAATTTAAATTTTACTAATCCTATTAGTATACCAGTAGCCAATAATAAAAATTTATATTGGTTATGTAATAGAAATGAATGGATAAAAGCAGCATATTACGATATTACAAAAAACACAACAGGGGATTACTGGCTATATGCTACACAAAGCGATATAATTCCAGATCAAGTAACATCAAATTCTGATGGAATAGCTAATAATACCGTTAACTCTCCAAATATTTGTATTAGTCCGACACCAACTCCTAGTATCTCACCAACCTGTTCTATCACTCCATCGATAACGCCTTCATTAACATCGTCGCTCACCGCAACACCGACCCAGTCTCCAACAGTTACACCAACAATAACTATTACTCCAACTGTAACTAGTACCAGAACGCCAACATTAACAGCTAGCCCAACAAGAACTTGTACTATTACTCCAACAAATACAGTAACTCCAACTAGAACATTAACTAGAACCCCGTCCAATACTCCAACTAATACAGCTACGCCTACTGTTACTTGTTCAGCGACTACTACGCCAACTGTTACTCCGACACCAAGCACAAGTATATGTGACAGAATTAAACTTGGTCAATTAATTTATGATAATCGTGTTTATAATAGTGAAGAAATTATAGTCAAATATAAAGGATTTATATTATCTGGAGCACAATTAAATAGTAAACTCGTTAATGTATTCGAAAATGCAGCTGTTGTTAGTCAAACACCAACAAAAACCACTACGCCGACACCGACGCCAACACCAACAATAACACCAACAATAACACCGACTAATAGTGTAACACCAACAGAAACTCCTACGGTAACACCAACAGAAACCCCAACAGTAACACCAACTAATAGCGTAACACCAACAGAAACTCCTACGGCAACGCCAACAGAAACTCCTACGGCAACGCCAACAGAAACTCCTACGGCAACGCCAACAATAACCCCAACTAGTAGTATAACTCCAACAGTTACTACGACAGAAACTCCTACGGTAACTCCAACTAATAGTGTAACACCGACGGAAACTCCAACGGAAACTCCTACGGCAACGCCAACAGAAACCCCAACAGTAACGCCTACGAATAGCGTAACACCAACAGAAACTCCTACGGCAACGCCAACAATAACCCCAACAGTAACACCTACAAATAGTGTAACACCAACAGAAACCCCAACAGTAACGCCTACGAATAGCGTAACGCCAACAGAAAGTCCCACACCGACACCAACAGAAACCCCAACAGTAACACCAACTAATAGCATAACACCAACAATAACATCGACTGTCACACCAACAGTAACCCCAACCCAAACAACAAATCTAATACCGAGCACAACGCCAACAACAACACCATCAATAACGCCGAGCACTAGTATAACTGAAACTCCTACAGTAACTCCAACTAATAGTGTAACACCAACAGAAACTCCTACAGTAACTCCAACTAATAGTGTAACACCAACAGAAACTCCTACGGTAACTCCAACTAATAGTATTACG
>RFNS01000261.1 GCA_009927055.1 Alphaproteobacteria bacterium
CAGTAGATTATCAGGAACAGATCTAATGGTTTATGGAGGGGCCGCTCTTATATTATTTGTACTATTTAAAGATCAGTTAGTACCAGTTAAGGATTATGTTGCTGGGTTTGTTGGCAAACTAGTAAACAGAGTCAGCGCAGAGTCTGCTGTTGCAAAAAATGATAATGATTTTCTAAAACTAATTAGTAGTTGGAAAAATACTAGAGATTTGGCAGAAAAAATGAAATGTCCAAAAGCTGTTGAAGTTTTAGATAGCGCATTTCCACATCTTAGTCCCAACACATGCGGCCAGGAGACAAAATGAATATTAAAAATACTAATATAATAGTTCTGGTTATTGGAGGACTATTATTAACATATGGATTACTTGGACCAGTTATTAAAAATAATCTATCCACCAATCCAATAAATCATGCTCCATCGGTATTAGCTCCGTTGGATCCGTCATTAAAGGATAATTGTCAAAAAGTAACCGAGATCCTAAAATCCGGAAGCTCGGATCGATCAGTTGATGGTGTGAAATTAAGCGGATTATTCTCTGACTTGGCAAGACTAATAGAACTAGATGGTGAAAATGAAGTAATTAAAAATACCGATGAAATTAGAGAAGCTAATAAAATAGCTGGGGCTTTTTATAATCTTGATCTTAAAGGTAAATATCCTGATCTAACGCAGGCCGCTACTTATGTTGTTGTACAGCATATCGGAGACGATAATGTTGCTCTAGACCCCGAACTTAGAAAAAAGGCTGTCGAAGCTTTTAATGGTTTAGCATGGGCTTTTTATGAGGGTAGCAAATAATGGCTAGATACTCACCAGAACAATTATACAAACTTTATAAGGATGGATTTCAAGGGTGCTTGTGGGAACAGCATATTTTTGATCATTTATTAGAAGTTTCTAAATATGCTTATTTTGGTGATGGAGCAAAAAGAATAGTTGGGACAGGCAAGGGTAAACTATCTACTCCATACAAAAGTGTTTTGAAGTTTGATAAGAATCCATATAATGAGCGTCAGGTGACGAGTGACTGTGTTAGCCACTCTACCCGTAATGCGGTAGATGTTACCCGTGCTGTAGAAATAGATGTTAAGAGAAATAGAGAAGCATGGATAGCAAGAGGAGCAACAGAAGCTATTTATGGAGCAAGAGGACATGGTGGTCAGGGTATGAGTTGTGCTAGAGCAGCAGAATTTGTAAGTAAGTATGGTGGGGTTTTAGTCAGAAAAAATTATAAGGGTGTTATAGATTTAACAAAATATCAAGGTATGCTAGGTGCTGGTTGGGGAGGACGAGGACTACCAGATAAAGTTATAGATTTAGCCAATGACCATCAAGTTAAAACTGTTAGTCTAGTTAGAACAGTAGAAGAAGCAAGAGATGCTTTAGCTAATGGTTATGGTATTAGTGTTTGTAGTATGTATGGCTTTAGTAATAAAAGAGATAGTAAGGGTTTTGCTAAACCACAAGGTTCTTGGGCTCACGCTATGGCCTGGATTGCTTGTGATGATACTGGTAGTGAACCAGCGTTTTTAGTACAAAATAGTTGGGGTTGTTATTCAGACGATACTGAAGTGCTTACTAAAACAGGATGGAAATTATTTAAAAACTTAACAGACACTGACATATTAGCAACATTAAATCCAAATAATCATTATTTAGAGTGGCAACAAATTCAACAAAAATTTGAGTATGATTATAATGGCTATTTAAATCATTATCATTTTAGAGGAGTAGATTTATTAGTTACAGATAATCATAATATGTATATTGGTAAGTTAAATTCTGATTTAGATAAAATTGATTCTTGGCAATTAATAGAATCACAAAATTGCCCTAAATATATTCATATTAAAAAAAATGCAAAATGGAAAGGGGAAGAAGTCGAGAATATAAAAATAGGCTCAAATATTATATCTATGGACTTATGGTTAGAATTTTTAGGATATTTTATTTCTGAAGGACATACTTGTAATCATAAAAAAGTAATGTCTAATGGAGATATTAAATATTATGGATTAGTTGGTATAAGTCAGAATAAAAAAGAATCAAGAGAAATAATACAAAATTGTATAAATAAGCTACCATTTAGATTTTCTTCGAATATGGTGTCTTATGACAAAAACTTATATAATAAATTGAAAATTTATGGTAAAGCTCATCAAAAATATATCCCAGACTATATAAAAAATTTATCATCAAGACAACAAAAAATATTTTTTGATGCTATGATGCTAGGAGATGGTTCTAGGTCTAATGGTAAAATTAATTATTATACATCCTCAAAAAAACTAGCAGATGATATGCAAGAACTAATACTAAAAATAGGATTAGCCGCAGATATAATAGAGATTAATCGTATTGGTAGAGATAATGAAAAAAATGGTCATAAAAATATAACTAGACATAAAGAATATAGACTTAATATAAAAGAAATTTCACTAACACCAAGAGAACATAACGGAACAAAACCAATATTATTACCTTATAATGGTAAAATATATTGTGCTACTATTCCTAATCATATTATGTATGTTAGAAGAAACGGAAGGGCTGTTTGGTGTGGGAATAGTTGGAACTCTGGAGGGCATCCTGAATGGGACACTATTCCAAA
>RFNS01000086.1 GCA_009927055.1 Alphaproteobacteria bacterium
TAGTCCTCAGCCCCCTCGGTCTAGGATACTGTAGATATTCAGAGGTTAATCCCCCTATTACAACTGCTCACCCTTGGGAAGTGAGTTATGGTGCATTAATAATTGGTTATTACGTTACCAACGTAGCTTGTACTGATAATACAATTACTGCAATTTGATTTTTAATACCATTAATCCAGCTTTCATGCCTATCTGGTGGTAACAATGGGATTTCTTACACCTTTTAATTGATAGTTTAAAATCCTCTCTTCTTGAGTACTATCAGGTGGAATAGTGTTTAAGTAAGTATCAACACATATTCTGCATTCTTTCAGTTTTTTGGGTATAGGATATTAACTACATTAATCCCACCCACACTTTAAGTAAAATTACATAAATAATGATTTCATATGGCAGTATATATTTATTACACGCAAGCCACTAGCGTGGAATCAAGAACCTATCTAGTATAGGATTACCTGCATATCAGTGCAAGTTTTACCCGTTAAAGTTATAACTAGAATATATAAGATAATGTAAAAGGCTGAGTGATGACCATTTACTGCAATAATTGTGATAGTTTTCACCATCTTACACACACCATTATTTCTAATAGTATATTGCATGCACAATAGATTAAGGTATCTATCTTACCACTACATACTGACTAATAAGTTCCTGTTCCTACCAACTTCCCTGCAAAGGATTAACAAGATGCCTCCTGTTAGTTAGATAGTACTTATTTCCTTTACCATCTGTCTTGCGGACATCAGGTATCTACATATTACAGTAGAATAAGTGCATTTTCACCAGTATGTGTTTGGACACTTTTGCTATTAATAATTAATAATTATTTTTAGCGGTCCAGGACAATGAGAATAGTGGTCCAAACCCTAAGTAACATGCTATCTTTTGGATAGTTTAGTTACTACTACTCTCTGCTTTCACCGGCCAAGGTTACTCACTACTGTATGATACTATCCACGGTATTTCTACCAACAGACCATCATACAATTAACATACGCTTCAAGACTGGCAATCCCTACTACATAATGCCTACTATGCCTATCTATTGAGATTTCTCTCTCAAACTCCTACCTGTTAGAAGTTCTGTAAAACTGTGCATCAACCGTTAGGCCACAAGCACACCATATTACAGGTGACATAGTATCTTTCTGTGGACAGAAGTATTACATTCTGCGCAATATGCTACCAACATATCACTTTATACCATCACTGGTTTATCCTATGGTCACGAAGACTGACCTGTTGTTTCAGTAACCTATCAAGTAGGTTTAACGTACACACCATGAGTATCTAAACTCTGAGGGTAACAACACTGTATACTTATATTCAGGACTCTTACCTGCAAATCCCTACATAGTCAATAGGAATGGCTTTCTCATATACAGACCATTTGCAACTGATAGGTATATGTTTAGCTATATTCTATTTTGTATTATATAAATATAATACATAATAAATAGAATGATAACATAAGGATAGATAGATAGATAAGTGGTAATACATAACAATAACACTAATGTTACCATATTACACGCGCGTGAGACCACATACATTTCTATTTTCCTTGTATTGTTAGTTTTATACTCTTATAGTACAGACCAACAACATCAAAATCAGTAATGAAATGTTTAATCAAAGCTTTCCGAAGGAAAAACTAAAAGGAAATATCCCTTATTAAAAAAAATATACCCCACACATCCCGTGTGAGGTATATCCCGGACCTGAACCTGCTATATAGCAAATTCAGCAAGGTCACTAAGAGACATAGTTGCCACTGTCTCAGCAGTACCCTTGTTATGAACCAACCACCCTTTAACAGGTTTACCGGTCTCTTCATTGACACCGTCCACATAGGAAACTTGCAGTTCCCTTACATTGGAAGCATCAATGATTTTGACCTGTCCCTTGTCATTCATCACTTTGGACGAAATCATGGCAGAAGTTCCATTAGGAAACTCAACCCACATGGACCCCTTTTCGGTTCTTTTAATCCCCCAGTTATCACCCTGTTGTTTCCAAAAGGAAATGAAAGTTTGAGTTTGGCTGAAAGTTGTTTGATTTTGCATCACTACACAATTTAAAGATTAATACTAAATTAAGTATTGAAATGTTTTACTCAAAGCTGCCGAAGGCAAACTAAAAAACAAAAAAAGAAAAGGGGAATTACTCCCCCTATTTCTTAACCTACTACATAGTAAAGGTTTCCATTACAAACGGAAACTTATCATCACTGGACATAAGGTCCCACAACTCCGTTTCCTTTATTTGCAACTTGCACTTTTGCAGAAGCATTTCATTTAGTTCAGTTTTGGTACGGTGCAACAGAATGATATTATTGAACTTTTGATTGTATTCTTCTGACGGAATACCTAACAAAGTACAACTATCTATCTGTGACCTAACAATCCCCAAACCGTAAATGAAACTCTTATCAGTGCTATTAGCATGCAATATGTTATTTGGACTAACGTCAATACGTCCTATGTCTGCAATTTGCTTTTGGTGAGTTTCAATTTGTTTTTTGGACTCTGCAATTTGCTCTAAACATTTTGTGTATTCTTTTACAATCTTTTTCATGGTAAACAGTTTTAAGTTAATATTGAGAAAAGTAATGAAATGTTTGTATTCAAAAAGGAAAACCCCCCGAAGGGGGTTAACCTATTGCCTTTTAGATTTCATAATCAGGTTCTTCGGCAATATCTTCATGTGATATGAAGTACTGCTCTTCTGCATCCAGAATTTCCTGATAAAGAGATATGCTATGTATACTATCCGGATTAAGGTTGTTATACATGCACCACTCAATAAAATCACACCAAGTTTGGTCTACACTTTTCATATAAATGTTTTTAAGGTTATTACTAAAAAAAGTAATGAAATGTTTGTATTTAAATTTTAAAGGGGGCATAACACCCCCTAACCCTAATCACCATGGTAACTCATCAACTTTTGATTCATAATCTAACAGTAACCTCTCTAAATGAAGTATATACTCTATTAACTGTTGATTATCCATCAATTCTAATTGTTCTTCCCACGTCATGTTTTCATACGGGTCATAATCTAAATTTTCATGCATAACAAATAATTTAAAGGTTAAGAAGAGTATTGAAATGTTTCTGTATTTTTGTTAAGCCCCCCATATTGAGGAGCTTAGCAATTTCCTTGGCATCTACATATTTCTTGCATATTGTAAAGCCTTGTGCAGGAGGACAATGATCAATGTATTGTTGTGCTAAGAATGCTGCATGTTTAGCAGTAGCAGTGTATTCTAATTGTACAACAGGTTTTCCAAAGTAATCATTGATAAGTGCAAAGTAAATTTTCATGATAAATAATTTTAAGGTTAGTATGAGTATTGAAATGTTTGTATGAGAAAGGCAAGAGCCACCCTAAAAGGGCAGCTCATCATTTTGTTTTGGGAACCAGTCACTAGGATTCAGGTTTCCCTCTTCAGGATTGTAATCATCAGTTGGGTCATATAGATACAAGCATGTCCAACAGGCATTCTCCCAAATGTGTGTTTCTGGATTGTATTCCATAGTGGTTTCTCCACAAGCACAAGGTAAAGTTTCCATAGCATTTTAATTTAAAGTTAGAGTAAGTCATGCAATGTTTTGTATTTTCTGGTGCAGTTTTTTTCTTTGCACTAGCTGTATTTCAAAGCACCCTGCCAGCTTCATGGGGGGTACCACCATTCCAGCTGCACCCCGGGGGCTCTGATCTATGGGACTCTACACATTCTCTAATGTAAAATATTTTTTGTGTCAAAAAAATTTTATATATATTTGTATCATAACCAAATAAATAATTTAAAATGGTTGTTAAAAATATTAGTAAGAATGTATATAATGTACAACTTACAGGAATGAGTGCAGAGGTTGCAATCTTGTCTGACATACACTGGGATAACCCACACTGTGATAGAAGGCTATTAAAGAAACATCTTGATTATTGTAAGGAGAATAATATACCTGTTGTTATTATAGGGGATCTATTCTGTCTTATGCAAGGTAGAGGAGATAATAGGAGGAATAAGTCAGACATACTCCCGGAACATAATAATGCACATTACTTAGATTCAGTTGTAGAGACTGCTGTGGAATGGTGGTCTCCCTATGCTGATATTATTATGGTGATTGGTTATGGTAATCATGAGACTGGAATTATTAAATATCAAGAGACTGATTTACTTAAAAGGTTTGTTGAAACAATGAATCTTAAGTATAATAGTAATATACAGATTGGTGGCTACGGGGGTTGGATAGTATATACCCTACAGTTTAGAAAAAATTCTACAGCTTCATTTAAACATAAGTATTATCATGGTTCAGGAGGAGGAGGTATGGTTACAAAAGGTGCTTTAAATCTTACTAGGGCATTAGAGATGTATGAAGATATGGATTTATTTACTATGGGACATATACATGAAAACTCATCCCGTAATGATGTTAGAGAAGGTTTAGATTATTATAAAGGGAAATATAAAATTAGACAAAAACAAATTCATCATTGTATTACTGGAACATACAAAGAAGAATATGGTGATGGATCATTAGGTTGGCATATTGAAAGGGGA
>RFNS01000085.1 GCA_009927055.1 Alphaproteobacteria bacterium
TTTGATTTCATTTGCCACGACATGAGATCATGCCAAGCGTGGGAAGAATATGAAACTGCGTGAAAACCTAGAAGCTTTATTGCCAGAGCCAGCGGTAAACTGGCTGATGACGATGTTCGATGTTATCCAGACGCTGGATGATTTTGCGGACGGTGAGCAAGTTGAGCGTAAAGAACTCGATGCGCTGATCTGGAATACGCTGGTTGCACTGCCTGGTAATGCGTTCTTCATGCAACACGCTGGAATGCTCTTGCCCGTTATTGCGATGGCTATATTAAAATGGCAGGCATCGGATCAGGCAGAGCGCGAGGGCCGCGCAGATGAGCGAGCCTATATGTGGCGAGCCGGATATTACGATTTGGTGCTGATGGCGGTTTTGCTGACGCACGGCTCGCTGAAGACAACAGAAATTTCAGAAAAAATCATGCGCCTGTACGGAGAAGAGTTTAAGGATTACATCAAGGAGTTTCATAATGCCTGAGCCAACAACAGCACTGGTTGTCGCTGGATCGCAACTTGTCGGTTCGGCAATGCAGTCTCGTGCGGCAAGCAAGGCTGCTGGAGCGCAAGTTGAAGCCGCCCAAATGGGCATTGCGGAGCAGCAAAGACAGTTCGATGAGATGACGAAACTGCTCTCGCCGTATGTGCAGGCAGGCGGGGCGGCAATGGCCGGTCTTGCGCCATATACACAAGCCGGTGAGCGAGCTTTCGAGCAGCAGCAGGCTTTGCTTGGTTTAAGAGGCCCAGAGGCAGAGCAGGCCGCTATTGCAGCGCTGGAGCGACGCCCAGGCTTTCAGGCGCAAGTGCAAAAAGGCGAGGAGGCATTGCTTGCTAGGGCATCGGCCACGGGTGGTTTGCGAGGCGGCAACATACAAGCAGCGCTTGCTCAGTTTCGGCCAGCCATGCTTGCCCGTGAGATTGAAAGCCAATATGGAAGGCTTGGCGGCTTGGCTGGTGCTGGTCTTGGTGTACAGCAATATCTTACTGGCGTCGGTCAGGCTGCGGCTGCGAGGCAGGCAGCATCGGGCATGGGGCTAGGTGAAAGCATTAGCGGATTGCTCGGCCAGCAAGGAGCTGCTCGCGCAGGATCTGAAATTGCACAGGGTCGTGCTTTTGGTGGGCTATTTAATTTGCCTGGCCAGTTCGTAGGCTACCAAATGGCTACAGGGCAAGTGCCTGGTTTTGGTAGCGTCTTTGGTCAGCAGCCGCCTGCGCCAATTATTGAGCGCGGAGAATATCTCGGCGGGAATATGCCGACACCGTTCGGTTTACCACCTGGAGGCGTATAACATGCCAGCACCGTACGATTATGGAGTAACACCGCTAGATCCGTTTGCATCGGTTATCAGCGGCTTGAAGTTCGGAGCCGGAATTGCAGACATACAGGCAGCGCAACAAGAGCGTCAGTTTCAACAAGAGCAAAGGGCGC
>RFNS01000081.1 GCA_009927055.1 Alphaproteobacteria bacterium
AAAAAGTGCATAGAGGTGCTGGAAAGCTATGATTAAGCTGACAAGCAGACAAGAACTTTATTATCGGTATCTGCAAAGCCGAAAAACGGGAATCACAGCGATTGCGCTGGGAAAGATTTTTGACAGATCGCCAGAGGCTATTTCGATAGCGCTTAGGCCGTTAGTGCAGCAAGGGCTGGTGGTTCGTGAAAAGCGCATTCGCAGGCGCACCGAAGCTGTACGCGAGGGCTATGCTTATTTTTATAGAGCGGTTGACAGTCTGTACAAACAAAGGCAAAAAAGGCTAGGTTTGTTTATCACAATCCATTTGGAATAAGGGCCGGCAATGAGTAAAGAGTTGGTTAAAAACGTGCAAGAGCCTGTGGCTTATAGATATCCGGTTCCTAGATTAAATCCTGAGCGACCAGAATGGCATTACACCATGACTAAAACAAAACCGGATAGCCAGCCGCTTTATGCTTCCCGCAAATGGATTGGATTAGATGACGATGAAGTGCATCAAGCCTTTTGTCATGCAGAATACGAAACTCCTTATAGTTGGGACGAAGATCCAGAGGCTTGGTGCAAGGCTTTTTACAATTACGTTGAAGCCAAGTTGCGGGAGAAGAATCAATGAAGAACGAAGACATAAGGTGTAAAGAACATCCAGACGCACCGCACGGGTTTATGCGTGACGCATCCCTGAACGAGGATCGTTATGTTTGTGAGTGTGAGTTTTGGGAGCCGCCGAAAGAAGAGCAAAAACCTGTGGCGTACATAACGGGTTTTCATAACGGGCATTGCGTCATTGAACCATTTGATCGGGCTACCGTATTGCCAGTTGGCATGGCCCTGTACCGCAGGCCACTTGTCGAAGCAGCAGATCGTGAGAAGGTTGCTCAGTGGATGATGAAACAAGGGTATGCCACAGGCCACGGCGACACGATTGAAGAGCTGCTGAAAGAACTGGAGTGGCAGATTTCGGAGAAGCTGACAAGCAATCATACTGCGCCGTTTGTAACAGATAAACGGTCAGATAAAACCGACACAAGGAAATCATGGACAGCGTAAACCATCCCAAGCATTACACCAGTCATCCGAGCGGTGTTGAATGCATATTGAAATCACAGAACACATG
>RFNS01000080.1 GCA_009927055.1 Alphaproteobacteria bacterium
GCCTCTTGGATTTTGTCAAACTCTGACAGCGCCTCGCTATGGATTCGCCGTAATCGCTGTTCTATTGTTTCTCGTGCCATTCAGCTCACCATTTATTCATGACAGGGACAGCCTCGAACTTCACCGGCTGCGCTTTTGCACCCTGCGGACACCCTCGCAAGCGTAGCGCAATGCGTCGATCACATGATTATCGCGGTCATCTAATTTCGGAATGACCCTTTGCGTCAACGGATCTACCTTATACGAATAATGCGTCAATTCGTCAATCGTGTGCCGACAGCGCGGATGCACAATAATATCAAACGACTTCAGCCATTCTACGCCCTCCTCAACCGAGTTCGGCCCCTTGATTGCAGGCATGATCTTTGGAAAGCCATTTTTACGCATATAACTGATCGTCTCCGGCCTGCTCGAATCCGCAACGATCGGCCAGCTTTCAGCGTCTGGAATCGTCAGAAATAAGTTCGGCGTATCAGTGATCTCGCATCCAACCATGTACGCTTCATAATCCACAAATAGCTTTTTGCCTGCGATATGGCAACGCACAAGCACCGTCGGGTCAATCGCAAACCCCCAGTCTGCACCCAGGCGGTGAACCACATCGTCTGGCGTATCAAACTCCTCAATGCGCCAGTTCTTGAACACCCTCGATGAGCTGTTCGCTACATAACCACCGCGCCAGACGTGCGCGTACTTATCTGGGTCGCGGCTGCGGTCGTATTCCATCTCATCGCGCAAAACTTCGGGAAACCACGGGTTGTCCTCGAAGTTCACCTCGACAACGACTGCATCTTGCGGCGGCGCTTCGCCTCGCAGCAACTGATCCACTGGATCGCTAATATGGCTTGGGTTCCATGTGAACCAGAGTTCTGATCCTGGCTTGCGGATCGTCGGCCTGAGCAGATCCAGACTGCGCTGTGAAAGACTCTGCGCTTCCTCAACCCAAGCCCTGTCGTAGCCCTCCAGCGACTTTATGCTGTCGGCTGTATGGTTTTGCATACCTTGGAAAATAATCGCACCATCGCCCTTCTTGGCCTTAATGACGGCCTCTTGCACGTCGAAATAAGCACCGGCATTCATCGCTTCGATCTTCAGCTCAAGCAGGCGCTTCACGGATTGCGAAAGCGACTTCTGCACTTCTCGAACGCAAACCGAGCGGCTTGCAGGGTCCATAATGTGCGCCTCGATCAGCATCTCAGCGAATGTGTGAGATTTGCCAGAGCCTCGGCCACCATAAGCGCCCTTGTAGCGAGCAGGCTTGAGCAGCGGAACCGCCCAGCCTGGCGTCTCAATCCTTAAGGTTGTTTGCGCCAACGATTACTCGCTCGATCTTCTTGAACTCAATGGGCAAACCATCGATGCCGCTATGCTCGTGGCGCTGCACTTCCTTCCATCCCATTTGACACTTTGACCACCAGATTTGCGCCGTCGTATCGCCTGCCATAGCCTTTTGGAAGATACCCTTGCCGACCTGGGCGTTTGCTTTAGCCTTGCCATTTAGCAGCTCAGCAGAAACTTATTGCGCAGCGTGTCAACGTGAATGCCATCTCGAACCAGCGCCGCGATCTGCTCAAACGGCACACCATAGCCAGACAGCGCCTCTACTTGTTTGCGCTCTGAATCTGTCGGCTCAAACGGCTTGCGACCAGCGCCAGCCCGTGCGCCACCGTAGTTTCTAGACTCAGTTTCCTCTTTTTTAGGCGTTCGGGTTGATTTTTCAGGATCTAATTTCTTCGTTGCTTTCATTTGTAACCTCCGCGAAAGGTTCTCCTGTTTCTGCGTGCGTTGCAATTTTACCCGTAAAGTTCTGCCATCGCTTGACGATGACATCGCAGTATTTTGGGTCTAGTTCCATCAGATATGCAATCCGACCATTCTTTTCTGCCGCTACTAAAGTAGTGCCCGACCCTCCAAAGCTATCCAAAACGATGTCGCCGCCTTTAGTGTTGTTGAGCATTTGATATTCAAACAACGCGACAGGCTTCATTGTTGGATGCTCGCCGTTTCGACTAGGCTTATCAAATTCTAAAATAGTCGTTTGCTTTCTATCTGCCGCCCAAAGGTGGCCAGCGCCTTCTTTCCATCCGTACAAACAAGGCTCGTGCTTCCAGTGGTAGTCCTGGCGTCCCATAACCATGCTGGACTTTTCCCAGATCAGGCACTGGCGGACAGTCCAGCCAGCATCCTTGGCCGCGCCTCGGAAGTTGTAGCCTTCGGAATCAGCGTGCCAGATGTAGAACACAGCGCCAGGCTTCATGACCGTGTCGGCTGCCGTGTAAGCATCGCGCAAGAATTGTCGGAATTGGTCGTCGCCCATCTCGTCGTTCTTGATCTTGAGCGCGTCCTTTGTCTTGCCCTCGTAGGCCACGTTGTAAGGTGGGTCGGTCAGCCACATGTCCACCAGCTGCCCTTTGCAGAGCTTGGCCAGGTCGTCCATGCTGGTGCTGTCGCCGCACAAGAGGCGGTGCTTGCCCATCACCCAGATGTCACCGGGCACGGTGCGCGGGGTTTCTGGCAGCGGTGGTGCGTCGTCTGGGTCGGTCAGGCCCTCCGTTCCGACGGGTGCCAGCAGCTCCTTGATCTCGTCCAGGTCGAAGCCGGTCAGCTCGAGGTCGAAACCAAGTTCCTGCAAATCAGCAAACTCCACCTTCAGCATCTCAGTATCCCAGCCCGAATTGAGTGCAAGCCGATTGTCTGCAATTACATACGCTCGCTTTTGCGCTTCCGTAAGATGCTCGAGTCGAATGCACGGAACTTCGCTTAAGCCCAGCTTGCGAGCGGCAATCACTCGTCCGTGGCCGGCAATAATCCCGCCTTCGCCATCTATGAGAACAGGATTAGTAAACCCGAACTCTTTGATGCTGGCCGCAATCTGCGCAACTTGCGCGTCCGAGTGTGTCCTGCTGTTTCGAGCGTACGGAATCAACTTATCAATCGCCCACTGCTCAATCTTCTCGGCTGCGTGGTGCTTTTTCATGCTACTTCCTGCTGATAACCGCAAGCAATTCCTCTGCCTCAAATCTCAACTCTACGGACAGCTTATGCAGCTCCTTGCTCATATTCACCAATTCTAACGCTCTTGTTTCAATC
>RFNS01000079.1 GCA_009927055.1 Alphaproteobacteria bacterium
CGTGAGAAGGGGTTAAAAATGAGTGAAGAGGCAGCAGCGCCGATTATTGAGCAACCGATTCCAGAAGTAGAAGCGCCTCAAGTTGAGGAGCAAGCACCGGAAGAGGTTACGATCACAATCGGGGAGGAGTCGCCACCTCCGGAGGAAAACCGAGCGCCAGATTGGGTTAGAGAACTGCGTAAGTCGCATCGGGAATTGCAGCGCAAGAACCGAGAGCTGGAAGATAGACTAAAAACAACTGAGCCAAAACCGGTTGCTTTAGGGCAAAAGCCAGCACTGAGCGATTTTGACTACGATACTGAACGATTTGAAACTGCGTTAGAGGATTGGTATCGAAAGCGTGACGAGGTCGAGCGAATAAACGCTGCACGGCGAGCTGAGGAAGAGAACCAGCACAAAGCGTGGGCCGATAAACTTAGAACCTACGACGAATCGAAAACCACACTTCGCGTCAATGATTACGAAGACGCAGAGGCAATCGCGCAGGAGATGCTCTCGGTCACACAGCAAGGCGTGTTGATCGCAGGGTGTGAGAATCCAGCACTGGTCGTTTACGCACTTGGAAAGAACCCGAAAAAGGCGAAGGAACTCGCAGCGATTACAGACCCTGTGAAGTTTGCATTTGCCGTCGCCAAATTGGAGACGCAGTTGAAAGTAAACCGTAAAACACCGCCGCCTGTGATGAAAACCGTCAGTGGGACTGGGCCTGTCAGTGGGTCGGTGGATTCGACATTGGAACGCTTGCGTGAAGAGGCTGCAAGGACTGGCGATATGAGCAAGGTCTTCAAATACAAGCAGCAGCTTCGCCAAAAAACCTAAAAGGGGTAAAAAGTGAGTAACGCATTTAGTAAAGAGGAAATCGTCGCCTTTGAGGACATCCTCGAAGGTTTTAATGACGCACTTGTGCTTTCGCGCAATGTGACCGTCTATAACACCGACCAAACCATGATGGAACGGGCGAACAACGTCATTTGGCGTCCGCAGCCTTACATTTCTCAGTCATTCGGCGGTTCGTTTACGCTCGACATGACGGGGAACTTTAAGGACTACACACAGCTTTCCGTGCCGTCAACGATTGGTTTTAACCGCTCCGTGCCTTGGATTATGAGCGCTGTTGAGCTGCGCGACGCACTGCAAGAGCAGCGCCTGGGCGAATCTGCAAAGCAGAAACTTGCATCGGACATCAACATCCAGATCATGAATGTTGCTGCTGCGCAAGGTACGCTGGTTGTGATCCGCACCGGATCTGCAACGGGTTTCGATGATCTTGCAGAAGCCGACGCGCTGATGAACGAGCAGGGCGTTCAGATGTTTGACCGCTACGCTGCGCTTTCGAGCCGCGACTACAACAACATGGCATCGAACCTCCAGGGTGCGACTGCTGCTGCTGTTGGTATCGCACAACGCTCCTTTGCAGGCAATAAGAGCAATATTGCTTATGAGAGAGCCTTTGTCGGTATGGTTGCAAACTTCGAGACCTATAAGCTTGATTATGCAAACCGTATTGCAGCGGCTGGTGGATCTGGCGACACGATCAACACGACGCTTGCTGGCGGCAATAACTACGTTCCACAGGCCACCTCGGTTGCTGCAACCGGCGAGGTTTCAAACGTCGATAACCGCTTCCAGACTGTGACCGTCAGCAATACGACGGGCGTAGTCGCTGGTGATTGCTTTACGATTAACGGCGTTAATGCTGTGCATCACATCACCAAGCAGTCAACGGGTCGTCTCAAGACTTTCCGTGTGATTTCGGTTCCCAGCGCAACGTCTCTGGTTATTTCGCCGCCGATCATTTCTGGCCTTGATGGTAGCGATGCTTCGGCGCAGTATCAGAACGTACAAGTAACGCCTTCTGCTGCTGCAAACATCAACTACCTTAACGTCGCTGCATCGGCAATCAACCCATTCTGGCAGAAAGACGCTCTTGAAATTCTTCCTGGCCGTTTTGCGGTTCCTTCGGATGCTGGCACTGCTGTTATGCGTGGCACGACCGACCAGGGTATCGAGTTGGTAATGCAGAAGTTTTACGACATCAACACGATGAAAATCAAGTTCCGTCTTGATACGCTGTTCGGGGTGGTTAACAAGCAGCCTGAGATGAGCGGGATCATCCTGTTCAA
>RFNS01000078.1 GCA_009927055.1 Alphaproteobacteria bacterium
AGTAAGTTCAGGGGCGTTATATAGCACAAACGCAACATCAACGAATATTGTTAGTACGAACTTAAGTGCAAGCAATATATATGCACCTTATGGTTCAATTGGCACAGTTGCATCTACTCTTATTTCTACAACAATAATGACTGGTGGAAGTATCAGTCTTTCAGGAAATGCAAGTGTTGCAGGAACTCTTACAACCACAAATATTACATCAACAAATCTTGTAAACACAAATATAAGTGTAGGAACTATAAGTGTGTCCAATGCAACCGCAACAAATATTGTTGCAACAACATTTAGTTCTGCTAATGCAAGATTTACTACAAGTATTACCGTTCCATCTTTACTTGCTTCAACATCTATAAGTTCAGGGGCACTTTACAGTACAAATGCGACATCAACAAACATTGTTGCAACAAACTTAACTGTATCTAATTTTACATTAACATCTGTAAATGTAGCTACTGGTACAATTACTAACTTATTATCTAGTAATATATCCGCATCTACGATTGTTGGTAGTGGAACTTTAAATACAGCATGGACACCATTACATACATTAATTAATAATTCAGTTACTGCAAATGCGTCTCCATTAGGAGCGTTTGCGCCAAACGCACCTACAGGTAGTAGTATAGCATTTCATTTAGGTCAAACAATTGGGTCTGGTATTCCAGGTAATTCATGTCAATTATCATTTATCTACCAAGGTAATAATAATACAGGTAATAATATAACTTTAGGATATTATGGCGGAGGTGGAAGTCTTTTAACATTATCAAATAATGGTAATGCAGGTATTGGTACATCAACTCCTAACTATCCACTTGATGTGAATGGCGGTATTAATGCAACAACTACGTTATCTACTCAATTATCGTCAACAAAAGCATCTATTATAGGTAATTGGGGAGGTACAAATTATTGGGGTATTGGAAATGAAGTAACATCATTTTCACTTAGTAATCTTGCAATAAGGGTAGGTGAATGTAATAGTTCTGGCTCATGGACTAATAATACAGTAAATTGCTCATTATCTGTATGGGGAGATGTATATGTACCTTATGGTAATAAAATACGTGTAGCAGGAAATGCAAACACG
>RFNS01000127.1 GCA_009927055.1 Alphaproteobacteria bacterium
TTTTTCTTAAATCCCAATTTAGAATTTGTAATTTAAAGAATATTTTCTAATACTATAAAGTAAATGAATACCATTGTAGAACAACAAGCTTTAGTGAATTCAAGACGACCTTGGAATACCCCTGTGGAAGCCCTTAAAGAGAAAGTAGATTTACAGGCTCTTGCTTGGTGTTATATCAACTATGATAAACTGACCTTGAAGAAGCAGAAAATAAACTGTGAGGATGTAAGTTCTGAAGTCTATAAAAGAGAGCTTAAGAAGTATATAGAGACATTCACCCTTGAGAAGTATCCCATTGGTGAGAAGCGAGTTCCTTATACTCAAGGTGTTCTTAATGAGGGTAGATTTATGGCTAGAACCCCCCTATCACTTCAAACCATTACAAGACAGATAAGACATACTATTAGTAGAGGTCATTTAGTTGATATTGATGTTGTTTCTTGCCATCCTTGTATTTTATATTATAACCTTTCAAAGAGGTATAATTTTGAATTTCCTGAATTAGGCGAGTATCTTGAGGGAGGTAAAGATAAATTCATAAATGAGTTGATGACCTTAAATCAGGATAAAGATAAGGATTATGTAAAGAGTGCTATTTTATCTGTCTTAAATGGAGGTGGTTTTACTAAGTTTGAAAATCCAAGTGAATGGTATAAGAGATACTATAATAAGGCTCAAGAGGTTCTTTCTAAGATAGTAAAACACTTAGATGACGAGAAGCCTGAATACAAGCTTATAGCAGAGGCTAAGAAGGGTAAAGACTATCCTTTCTTGAATGGTAGTATAGTAAATCAGCTTCTTTTGGACTATGAAAATAGAATAGCTTATTATATGAGAAAATACCTTGAAGAGAAGGGTTTTACTATAGTATCTCTTTGCCACGATGGTTTAATGGTTGAAAAGGATGCTAAATTAGATAATACCCTTCTTTCCAACCTTGAATTGTATATCAAAGAAGAGAGTAATATAAAAGGCATTAAACTGAAATATAAGGAGATGGATGAAGGTTTCCATATAGAACCCCTTTCATTACAGGCTATAGATAAGGAACATAAGGTGTTTGAGAAGACAATAGATTATAATGATTATCATATATTGAAGGAGCTATTTAGAGGAGGAGATGATGGATTATCTAAAATATTCTCTCATAATGTTAAACATATAATCAAGACTGTTGATACAGGGGACTTTTCAGGTTATAAATGGAATAAAGATACTCGTCTCTGGAATAGTCTTTCAAAAGAATTTATGATGAATGAAATAACAGGTATATTATTACCCCTAATTCGGCCTTATATAGATGCTGTAAATAATATGGATCCGGGTGATGAGAAGAAAGCTTTGAAGAAAGAATGGACTTCTATTTATAAGTATATTCAGTCATTAAACGGTTGTAAGAATATATGGGGTAAAGCAAGGACTATTTTGTATGATGAGCGTTTTAAAGAATTACTTGATAATATATCTTACTTTTACCCGTTAAAAGATGGTTATAAGATAGACCTGAGAAGTAGAGAAGTAAGTATAAGAACCATAGATGATTTTTGGACCTTTGAAAGTCCGTGTAGTTATATCCAAGGAGAAACTGAGGATAAACGCAAGATATTTAAGTATCTTAAAACAGTATGTTGTGAGGCGGATAAAGAAGGGAATGATTTAGTCGCTGATAATGAAGCTCATTTTACAAAGTGGCTATTCAAGCTATTTGGATACTGTTTAACAGCAGAAGTAAGTGATAGAAGAATGTATATATGCCACGGCCGTGGTTGTAATAGTAAGTCGGTTATTATGGATATGCTTTCTAAAATAATGAATAATGGTTATGCACC
>RFNS01000099.1 GCA_009927055.1 Alphaproteobacteria bacterium
TTTAAGTAAGAGTGCTATTATTCAAAAAGATAAAGTTAGGTCTGGAGCAACCCCTGAATTAATGTCTTTTAAATATGCAAGAATGGCAACAGTAAATGAAACAAATGAAAAAGAGAAGCTTGATGCAAGTATAATTAAGGGCTTAACAGGAAATGATTTAATGAAGGTAAGAGACCTTTATAAATCTGAAATAACAATTAAGCCAAAGGCAAAAATATTTTTAATATCAAATCATAAACCGGAAATTAATAGTGAAGATAAGGCTATAAAAGACCGTGTTGTTTTCATCCCATTTAAACAAACCTTTGATAAAACCCCAGAGAATACAGCTTATGTTAATAGTATAGTTGAGAATGATATAAACTACTTTTTCTCGTTAATGGTTGATTATGGAAGTCAGTGGTGGATTGATAGAGACCTTAAATTACCAGCTATTTGTGAGATGGCAACAAGTGAGTTTATTGATGAGAATAATGATATTGACCCATTTATTGCAGAGATGATATTATTAAATCCAACAGAAGAACAATTAGAAGAGGCTCAGCTTAAAGAAGGCCATAAATCTAAAGGTTTGTATTTATCGTCTGCTTATAGTGATTATATAAGATGGACTGAGGATAATGATAAGCCTTGTAGAAAACAGGGTGAATTTAAGAAGGCTCTTGAGATTAGAGGCTTCTGTATAAAACAATCAAAAGGTAATCTGGTTATTAAGAAAGATAAATCTCACCTTGTTTTGAAGAGTAAAATAAGTTTAGAAGAAGAAGAAGACCTTTAAATGTTAATTTAAGAGAATATTTTCTAATAATAAAATCTTTTATATATAATAAAGAAATGAGAAGAAATAAAGAAGCTGATAAGGCATATTATGAGGCATATAAGCAGACTGACGCTTATAAGGCATATCTCGCTAAAAAGCGTTTAAGATATGCCGAAGACGCAGAATTAAAGGCTAAAATCAAAGAGAGAACTCTCAATACCTATTATGCAAATAGAGAAATTCTAAAACAGGTTAAACAACAACTGCAATCAATATCAGTTTAATTTTATAATATATCCTTGTATATTATAAAATGAGTAGCGATACTATTATAGCAACCTATAATTACTATATCTCTTCAGCTCAAAGAAGCTCTGGAAATCAAGCAGACTTTACGATTTTCCTAAAAACGCCCTTATTTTTAAATGGGTCAATACCGAGTGAATTTAGGTTCAAATTACAATATATTCAAGTTCCATTTTCCTTTTCTCAATTTAATCAGTTTAACTATACCACAGACTATGTTTTAACCCGTAATGGTATAGTTTATAATGGGTCATTTAACATTGCGGTTGGGAACTATAACATAACCTCATTTTTAACTGAATGGATTTCTAAGCTAAAAACAAGCTTAAATGCATTAGCAGGATATAATCCCTTAATCACGGCAACATATTCATCAGATACAAACTTATGCACCTTTACCCTTCCGTCTGATAGTTTCGTTGATACTTCTATATTATTTAATAATACAAGCAATAAAGCGGTTAATCTTGCCCTGGGATTTAACAATAACTGGACTTTATTGCAAAACTCATCAACAACATCTCAAATTGATGTTAATGTAAGCCCTTCAAGGAACTTATTTTTACTTAGTGATACTCTTATTCAATCAAAAGCCTTTGATGCTATTAATACTCCGATTTCCAACACGAATATATTATCAATCATTCCAATTACGGTTCAGCCCAACCAGTATATTTCAATCTATTATAACCCCCCAATAACATCTACCTTAAACAACGCGGTTATTGATAAGCTCAATTTTCAACTGAAAGACCAATCTCTTAATTTTGATTTGGTTGATTTTGACCTTGATTATACCTTGTTTTTCCAGATAGAAGAACATAGAAGTTTTACAAGCCGAGAAATAGCGGAGAATATAACAAACTTAAGAGTAGGGGCAACTATCCCTCAAAGTATGCCAATTGAATTAAGAGAGGCTGGTGAAAGACGAGAAAAGTTAATGAGAGCAAGAGAGAAACTAACAGGACGCTTACTAAAGATAAAAGAAGAATTAGAAAATAAAATCTTGCCTACAGAGTAAAATGATGATGAATAAACCTTCAACCGCGTTTGGCTTCGGTCAAAAAAGACCTAATATTCCAGGCTTAACTTTAACTAAATCAGGCATCTCAACAACAGGTATTATTTCAAACCCAATGATGGCCTATGAAAAGGGAGGTATTGTTGTTGAAGAAGAAAAGCCTAAAAAGAAGAAAAATTACTTTCAAAAGAACTAAAAATTTTCGTTTTTTCCTTTCGTTATGTTAAAGAATGTCTTCCTCTATCTCTCCACTTAAAGGATATGCGATCGAAATGGACCAGAAAGACGAGGTCAATGCAATCCCTCGCTCTATGCTCCCGGCGAGAATAGCGCGTCCAGTCCAAAGCACTAAATCAATTAAAAATATTACCCCTATCTCTGGTTCTTCTATCACTTCCGGCGGTCAAACCACCGTACAACTCCCTTTTGGCGCAGGAGCAGGTTATATGAAGGCTGGAAGTGCATACTTGAGATTTAGGTTCTCTGCAACCCAAACAGCTGATGAATTTGGCTTCGCTGGATCTTGCCCTTCCGCATCTTCGTTAATACAGCGTCTCACCGTCGCTCAGAACAACAATGTAGAACTTATCAATGAATACGGTAAATTAGTCTCAAATATCATTTTGCCTTATTGCACTTCTGCTTCCTACCAAAATAATGTCGCTTTGATGGAAGGTGGTCTTGGCTCTAATGCTTACTTATCTTTCCCATTATCTTCTGGTGCTTTGGGAACTACTGCTTATGTTGCAGGTAGAACTCAACAAGATTGTATCCTTGGTGATGTTAGACAAACCTTCAACTCAACCGGTGTTGGTGGCGCTCAAGCAGTTGAATTGTCCGTTCCAATTTACTCTGGTCTCCTCAACAATAAGGAATTGTCTTTCATTCCACTTGAGCTTATGTCTTCCCCATTAACCATTACCTTTGATTGGGCGACCGTAAATAACGCTATTTTTGCCCTTACAACTGCTGTTTCTGAATATGCTTGTTCTGCAATTCAACTCGTCTATGAAAGTGTTTCTCCACCAGTTGAATATACTAACGAATTAAGAGCAGGTTTGATGCAGGGGCGTGTTTGGAGTATTCCATATTGCTCCGTCATCAGCGCACAAACTCAAAACAACTCTTCTGTGAGCTATAATATGTCCTTGAATGCGTCATCTGTTGATGCATTCTTCTTTGGTGCAACTCAATCGTTCAATGCTAATACTTCTACCCTTACTTCTAAGGTCTTTGCTTCTGCTACTGGTTCATCTATTGCAGGAGACTTTACCACCGTTAATAGAAGGCTTTACGCAGACGGTAATTTGATAAATTCAGTTCCATCCCTTAACTCTGATACTATGTTGGTTCGTGAAATGTTGAGAGCAGTTGAAGGTGGTTTTGTCTCTGATGTTTATCAAACTCCTTGCTTCTCTACTGTTGGTAATAACGGTGCTGTGGCTCAAGTCGGCACACTGCGCGGTCAGTTCTATGCGGGTGGATTTAACTTGAAGCCATTCTTTGAAGAAAACTTATGTATGGCGGGAACACCGGTTTCTGTCCTCAACTTCCAGAAGGATGACTACAGTGGATCCGACGGTATTCTTTATATGTATGCTTTTACCTCAGCAATCGCAATTATTGATGCAAGTGGTGCGATCTCCGTCATTCGTTAGTTAAGCCTTCGTCTGAAAAGTATAATTTCATTTTTATATCAACTATAATATAAAGATGATTAGAAGACGCATAAAAAAGATATTTGGGTTTGGAACTGACCTTCCGAGA
>RFNS01000075.1 GCA_009927055.1 Alphaproteobacteria bacterium
TCCGCAGAAACATTTATAGATAGACAGGGTGATGAGAAGATTAGAAAGATGAAAGTCGTTAGGTCTCCAATAGCTGATGTTATAAGTAAATTCCTAAATGTTATTTCTCTGGGTCTTTTTAAGAAGCTACAAGATAAACTTGGTTATGATAAACTTTACCATCTTAGTCTTGTTATAAACGATGATACAAGGATAGAAAAGAACGAACAAATCAAGATAGATAAATACACCAATAGAGCCAATGAGGAATTCTTAGATATACCTTTACAGGGTAAAAATATCACGATAAAAGAGTTGATGGATAATGGAGCTAAATATATGGGTGAGAACTTCATCCCGTATTCAGCCCTAAGAAACAATTGCCAAGACTTTATTATAGGGTTGTTAAGAGGGTCTAAATTATCTTCAGCTGGTATAGAAGCATTTATAAAACAGCCTGTAAATGAGCTTGTAGATAATCTCCCCGGATATGTTGAGAAAACCACCGATGTTATAACAACATTAGGAGGGCTTTTAACATACTTAAGGGAACTTTCAGGGTTTAAAGATGGAGGTATAATAACTGCGCCACCCGCAGGGATTATACAAGATATATTAGACTTGGAAACAGAGAGTGAGAGTGAAGAAGATTAAAGTTCATTTCCAACCTTAGAATATACATCAATTAGAAGCTCTACTGCTTCATAATATTTTTTTTCAAGGGTCTTTCTGGTTCGTCTGTTGCCCTTTACATTTGTCTTTGAGAAATCGCAATATTGATTAACAACCTTATTTCCTGAATGGTAATAAACCCTCAAGTCATAATGCTCTTCATCAGAACTAAAAATCATATCCATAAATTCTTCAACTGCTTCCCAACCTCTTTTTGTAATAATATATATGCCTCCGTTCATCATAAGAATATTTTTATTTCTCCCAATATTCAGAGTTGGATAATATAAGATAAGGCAAAATTCACCATCAATAATAGCCAATTCATTCTCTCTATCCCAATCCTTCATAAAGAGAACAGGGGCTGAAATACCTTCAAAATGACTATCCATATTATAATGAGTTTAAATTATACTGAAAAAGTAGAAATTATTTTTAAAAATCAATTAGATTTTTAAAAATTGATATTGGTGTTTTCGTCCTCGCTACACCCTATATTATACTTTATCTAAAAGTCGTCAAAGTATAAGGTTAAAATTCTTTCGTCATCTATAAATTGAATAGTATAGTCTTTAACGAGATAATCAAGCCTTTCTACTAGACCGGCAATTACAGGACTTGTTATTCCTAGTCTAGCAATATACCATCCTCTTTCTTTACCAAAACCAAACTTAAATCCCCGAGCGTATTCATCGCGAGATAAGTCTCCCTTAGTTCTATCCATCCATTTTTTAATATCATTGTTAAGTTGAATAACAAGATACTTAAGAAGCGGATGGTTATAGTCAATAGCAGGTTGATTAGACATTGTAATATGATTAAAAGTTTTAAATAAATTTCAAAAATCAATTAGATTTTTAAAAGTTTATCC
>RFNS01000074.1 GCA_009927055.1 Alphaproteobacteria bacterium
AATTTTTAAAAATCATTTAAATTTTCTTTTTTATATTGTAAAAAATGATTAAATACTATATCAATATGGCTTACTACGATAAATACGGGGTAGAATATCTTGATACTATCCAAAACTATATATTTGACGCTATAATGCCAATGATGAAGGATGAAGAAGTTTTAGACCTTTATATAAAAAATTGGGCTTATCCGTTGAATATTGGGATTTATCGGGATAAATTACTCAAGTATATTCCAAGTCTTATTGAGAGGTTAAAATCAGGTTTAGATGACAGCGAAAAAAAAACCATTTTTGGAGACAACCAGGCTATTATACAAGAAGAGCAAAAGCAATGATGAAAGAACAATTTTGTAAATCATTATATTGTTGTAATATTAAAGATGATGATAGTCAGACATAAAAGGCCTTATAAACCTCCTAAATCCTCTGTTGGAGTTGAGATATTAGCTCATTCAGGTGAGCTTGTTTTACCCGTAAAAACCACTGATGAGTTAAATGAATTTCTGTTTTCAAAAGAGAAAGAAATGCCTTCACGCTTAAGGAATAGATTAAAAGACCTTATAACAACAGTTCCTCAATTTAAGAAATAATATCTTGCTTATACTATAAAATGGTTGAACGCAAAAAGAAAGCTAAAAAGGTTTCTACTAAGGGAGGTGTAAAGCAGACTGTTAAACAGACCGTAAAGGTTGTTGTCGGGGATATAGGTAAGAAAAAGGCGGTCAGAAGACGCCCTACTAAGAAACCGGCACCAGGCTTAACTCGTCCTGCAACAGGAGCTTATTCAGGAGTAGGAATTTCAGATAGAGTGGTAATCCCTCCTTTATCCCGTGCAGATCCATCATTATATAATAAGGATGCTTTATTAGCATTAACAGCAAAGATAGATGCTTTAACTTATAAAGCGGACAATCCACCCTTGAATGTATCTGGTTATTTAGGTAATAGAACCCAACAGAGATTAACCGATAAAAGTAATCTTTCAAATGAAGCTTATCCTTCAGGTGTTAAAATAGAGACAGGAGGTCCTGA
>RFNS01000097.1 GCA_009927055.1 Alphaproteobacteria bacterium
AAGATGGCCCGTTTGAGGATGCTTAGAGGTAAATAAATTTTAATTGATTTTAAACTTTTATTTTAAACTAATTTTACAGTTTAAAATAAAATGTCTAAATACGCGAAAGGAAAAATCTATAAAATCTATCATCAAGAAGAACCTGAAAAAGTATATATTGGAAGCACCATTAAAACATTATCAGCAAGATTTTCAGGTCATAAAAGCGACTGGAAAGCTTATACAGAAAAAGAGAAAGGTAAATATTACTCAAGCTTTCTATTATTTGAAAAAGGAGTTGAAAGTTGCGTGATTGAACTCATTGAAGATTATCCTTGTAATAGCGGAGAAGAATTAAGAAAGAGAGAAGGTTATTTTATACTTGAAAATAAAGCCAATTGTATTAATCAATGTAATGCAGGGACAGGTCATAGCCATAATAAAGAAAGAGATAAAAAATACTATGAAACAAACCGAGAAAAAATATTAACAAAACGAAATGAATATAGAGAAAAAAATAAAGATATTATCAATGCTAAAGCAAGAGTGAAAAAGCAATGCCAATTTTGCCAGGAATTTTTCCATTCAGACAGTTTAAGAAAACATATTAAAAGAAAGCATCCTACCTCATTATAATTTTAACATTAAATCTATCTTCTATATCTTCAATAGATGCTTCAATTGAAGGTTTATTCCATAACAACCATCTAGACCAAAATCCGGCTGTTTTAATACCTCTTTTGGTCCAATCTTCACGAGGTTTATGACGGGACAAATAAGCTTGTTTTCTCTCTTCATCTCCGTGTGTAGTAAAGTCTTCATATCCGTCAGCACCAAACGAAACAATTTTACCGTTAATATAAGCCTGATATTTATAAGGTCTTTTAGCTTTGTAAAGTTCTATTATCATTTTATAATATAACTTTATAATTAATTTTTTTCAACCTTTTTTCTTCCCCTTTTCGGCTTTTGAATAGGTTCTTCGGCCCCTGGAGTATCAAACTTTTTATACTTCATCTGTTCCTCAAGGGAATGTCCCATATCACGAGCTTGTTTTTCCAACTCTGTTAATTTAGGGATATTTGGAAGCACTTTATCAGTGATAAAAATATGTCTCAACATAGAGGTGGAAATCTTCTTCCCCTTCTCCTTAAACAAAGAATATAATCTAAAAGTGAGCTTGGTTGGAGACAAATAATTTCCTTTAGTATCAGTAAAGAGGTAATCTCCGTCTTGAATTTTAATCCAATCATTCAGTATCTTTTTAAGGGGAGAATTCTTAATATCAACGGTTTGCTTTCCATAATACTTTTTAGTTTTATAACTATTAAAAACAAGCTTATCCTTAAGCATAAAATT
>RFNS01000237.1 GCA_009927055.1 Alphaproteobacteria bacterium
GAGGTGTCTGCACTCGTCCGGGCAGCCAGGACGGCGCGTGGCTCAATTGGTGATGTCCCAGCCCCATGGCTATGGATGACGCTCATCCAGAGCTGCTGGTACACCGGGGAGCGAATCGGCAGCCACCTGCGGCTGCGGTGGGGCGAGGTGGATCTGCGGGCCTGCCGCATCACGTTCCTCGGGGCGACCCGCAAGGACGGCATGACAACCATCGTGCGGGCAATCTCGGAGGATCTAGCCCGGCAGCTGGGCCACCAGCGGCGCGCAGACGGCGAACTCGTCTGGCCCTGGATGGAGCATCGCCGGCAGAGCACGCTGTTCATGATGTTCCGCACGTTGTGCAGCCGGGCGGGCGTGACGCCTCGAGGATTTCATGCCATACGCAAAGCGAGCGGTAGTTACGTGAAGGCCGGCGGCGGCGACGCCAGCGACCACCTCGCGCACGTGAATCCGCGGACCACCCGCGATAGCTACTTGGACGTGGCGATTACGGGGCAGCAGTCGGCACTCGACTACCTGCCGCCGCTGGATCTGACCGGGCCCAGGAAGCCGCGGTAGCAGTTGCGAGCCAGGCTCACGACACCCACTCGTCGGATTTGTCGCCCACCCACTCGGCGAGAAACATCAGACACTGGGCCGGCACGGCGATAGCCATGGCTACCACCGCCAGCGTCCAGGCGATCGCGTCACGCACGGCGGCACTCCTGGTGGCACGCGGCATACCCAGCGATGTCCACGGCGGCATCCGCGGTAGCCTCGGTCCCGAGCTGCCTGGCGACCTTGTCGAGCACCATGATCAGGGCCCAGTCGGCCGACGTGAACGTCGTGCCGAAAGCCGCGTTGACCATGGCGGCTGTCCGCGCAAAGTGCTCGGTCGGCGGCCCGTACTTGCCGTGGCGATCTCGCACGGCCTCCAGGGCCTGATGCAGCGTCCGCTCGGCGGTAGTCTGCGCCTGGAACGCCGGCCTCCACTCCGCGTACGTCTCGCTCAGCACGCGGGTCGCACACTCCATCGCGGGCTGGCAGCCGGCGAGCGGCGAAACGTACCCGCGCATCTTCGGATCGTCGACCGGCGTGGCACCAAGCCGCGCCTCCACTGCGGATCGGATCTCGGCGTTGGCCTGCTCAAGCGTCGCTGTCATTGTCATCCCTCGGGGAGTCGTGGAAACTGGCACAGAGTTCTTTCTTGTCTTTCGTCCACTTCAGCAGCATCCACCATCCGCCAAGCGGCCGGCTGCTCATGCCCTTCTCGACAGCCCAGCCGTCGGTCAGGCACTCCTGCTTGTACGCAGCAGACCGGACGAGATGGATCGGCCGCACGCGAGCGAGGCCGGTGGGAGACAGCCGCTGTCGGCTGGCCTCAATCATCGTCCGCTGGTGGACGTGGCCGGCGTGAATGCAGTCGGCGTCCACGTCTACGAGATACCGGCTGTAGTCGATCACGCCGCGGGTCACGGGACCGCCGCCGCCGTACCCGTGGTGGTACCACAGACGGTACAGCGCCGTAGATTGGCCGGCAGTCGCTCGGAACATCACCCAACCGGCGTATCCGGCAGCCCGACACTTCGAGCCCCGCACCCGCAGCTGCTCGACGAGCCGCGTGGTCAGGCACGTTTCCATCCGCTTCCGAACGCTCGTCTCATGGTTGCCGGGCGTGACGAGTGCAATCTGCTCGCGGTATGGCTCCAGCCACTCGGCACACTGCGTCACGATGTCGTCGTAGTAGTTGCCACGCTGGAACTCCGGTCGCACGTCCCATTTGCCGTTGCTGCGCGGATCATACTTTCCGCCCATGGCGTCGAAGTGATCACCGATGGACAGCACCGCGGCGTTCAATTCCTTCGCCTTCTTCAGATCGGAGGCAAGTTTGTCGCGGTCGCACTTCACGCTGTCCCAGTGCCAGTCGCTCGACAGAAGGACCCAGAGCCGGGCGCGGAAGTCGATGCGAGTGACGCCGCCGTCCAGGCTGGTGACGAGCCACGGGTCGCTGGCGTTCTTGCGGCGGAACGTGCCTGCGGATCTACCCATCGCTCACCTCCCGGTAGTTCAGCGTCCAGAGCACGCGGGCGATGTCCTTACCCTGCTGCGTGACGTGCTCCTCCGAGATCGTCGGGTTCATCGCGTGCAGCAGCTCGTGCACCAGGACCTCGAGCCGCTTCCGACCGCGGAGCCGCGAGTCGATGATGATTCGCGGTGAGGCTGCATCCTGGGAATACGTGTACCCGTAGGCCTGTCCCTTCAGCAACGTGAAACGCAACAGCCACTCGGTGCCGTCCAGCCTGAAGTGATGGTCGCTCGACACGGTCACCTCGAGGCCATGTAGAGCCCGACGTTCGCGAACGCATAGCCCAGGTACGCGATGGCCAGCCCCGCCTTGCCATGGCACCACAGATCAGCGGCCACCACCGCGTAGATGCCGCCCGTGAGGATGATGAGCCAGCCGGCCATGGCGAGAGTCCTTTCGCACGCCACGGTAGCGGGGGCGTCAACCGATGCCGAGTTTTCGCCCGATGGCGTTGAGGGCTTCCTGTCGCTTTGTGCAGCCGCAGTCCTTCACGCCGAGGGCGGCCGACACACGCTCTTTCGTGATGCCAACGGCAGACAGGCCGGCAGCAACCATGTCTCCCAGGCCGGGTTTTGCCCGCGGATATGCAGGATGCGTCTCGTCCACTGTGATCCGGCCGCCGTCCTCGGCGACAATGCACGGCCGCACCTGATCGAGCGTGTAGCCACGCTCACGGCAACGGGCTTCGAGGTGTCGTAGGTGACAGCGGATCATGGGAGGGGATTCGCGCACTCGCAATCTTCAAGAGTCAGTATTCTGAAGTAGGTGCGAGTCAACGTCACGCGAAGCACGACGTGAGTTTGATACACAGGTTCGTGAGTATCAAGATCCAAGTACATCAGGACAGAGCCCGTGTACTCAACAGTCGGCGGATCGCTGTTTGGAACCGGTTCATACGTCCCGTTGATACCACCATTGCGTGGAACTGGGTCTTCTGTCCCAGGCTCGTACGTGTATCCAGGTGGCGCGATTGCAAAAAAAGTGTCGCAACAAGCAAACTCTGGAGCACCATTTAGATATTGAGGCGTTGCAAAACCAAAAAATATTTTGCCGTCAGCTGCGTCTGGGCCTGGATTATTCAACGGGAACGACCACATACCTTCGTTGAAAGGCGGGAAGTTGGGTGGATAGTTTTCGTAGTTTGTTTCTGGTGCGAGTGGCGGGATGCCGAGATCGTTGGACTCTGTAATCTGCCCGCAAATCATCAACTGCGTTGGTAGTTCTGTGCAGCTGTTACGAAAACAACGAATCGTAGCGCTGCCGCTGTATGTGTGATACGAACCATCGCTCGGGACAATCAGCGTTTCGATCTGCCACTCGTACGTGGCACACGCGCCGTAATATTTGCAGGCGTCCTCGCACAAGCAAGCCGCCTC
>RFNS01000303.1 GCA_009927055.1 Alphaproteobacteria bacterium
AGTTCCGACCTTGCCGTCGCGCATGATTACAGCGCCGTCTCGAAACGCGATCAGCGTCATGAGGCTGTAGACGTTGAGCAGGTGGTGACCGAGTACCAGACGAGGCAGGCAGACGCGCCGTGCCCGAGCAGCTGCACCTGGCCCGCGTCATAGCCAGAGACTTCGCGGAGGTCCACGTTGCCCACAACAAAGTTGCACGTAGAAGTTACGCCAGACTGAATCTCGAGCACGGCGTTCGTTCCGCTGGCCACGCAGAATATGACGTTGCGTGTCTCGGTCGCCGTACTCGTCACCGGCACGCAGAAGTTTTTCACGCTGGCCGTTGCGCTGGAATCGAGTATCGTGACCGTCTTGTATTGACCGATGCCCCAGGCGCCGGTGAACGTCGCCACCTTGACCTTGAGCGACGAATTAAACTGCGGATGGTCAAACGTAATGCCGCCCTGGCCGCGGTCGCCCGCCTCCACGATGCGGACAGCCTTGGCGATCCGCTGCGCAGACTGCCGCGAGAACTTCACGAAGTTCTGGCCGGCACCTTGGCCGCCGCTGTTGCTCGCGCCCTGGCTGCTCACGACTAGCCCTCGACGATCGTGATGATCAGGCTGGTGCCCGTCAGGTTGCTTTGGGCGGCATACGAACCAGCGGCCAGCCGGCCGATGGCAGTCTCGCCACCACGCAGCGACACGCATGGCACCAGAGCGCCGGCCGACAGTTGCCCGAACGACACGGTGGCCGTCGAGACCGTAGACAGGTTGCGGGCGAAGAACACGCCGACGCTCGACAGCGTGGCGGTGCTGATCGCCGTGGTCGTGGCAGCATTCGTCCCGGGCGAAATAGTCTGCGTCGAAATACCGCTGGCCGCCATGTTGGCCGTGACGCCGGCAGCGGAGAACGCCTGCGACAGCGCGCCCTTGGCGACGGTGGCAGAGACGGTGTAGACGATGTCTGGCATGGCTATGCTCCTACTGCTGCGTGGGCTGTCCGAAGTATTGAGAGAACTGGACCTGGCGGTACACGCGCCGCTCGAGAATGTCGGGAGCGCCGGTCTTCAAGCCGCCGGAGTTGTCGAGCGGCTGCGGGTTGCTCGCCGGCACTTTCTCGTTTGTCTCGGGATCACGCACCCACACTCGCTTCTTGGTGCCGCCGTCCAGGTAGTTGTAGCCGACGTTGGGCAGCTGCAGGTTCCACTTGTCGGGCCGGTATTCGAGCGTCACCTCGACCTGCCAGTAGCGGATCTCGACCTCGTTCACCACCTCGACAGCCGGCTGCGCCGAGATGCCGCCGCATTTCCAGGACCCAGGCGGTGCGCCCAGGTACGTGTCGGAGTTCACACTGTTCGTGACCGCCGTGGCCATGCCGTAGTCGAACGTCGCGCGGTTGCCGCTGATCGACGCATTTAGCGTGCTGATGTCGGTGGTGGCGCCCTCAAAAAAATCGTTCGCCGTGTTCTGCAGCGGCTTTAGCGTATCGTCGTCGTAGTAGTACAGGGCCGGCACCTGAAGGCCGCCAGTGGTCCACTTCCAGATGTCAGGCCGCGCGAGTGGATTCGGATCCGGGTTCTCCTGCTTGGGCAGCTCGTAGTCCCACGTCACTTCGTAGTGCCACCGCGATCCGCTGTAGTTGCCCACAGACGCAGTCATGGCACGGCAGTAGCCCGCCTCGGGATGAGGCGTCAGAAACGAAACACCGACGCTCTGGACAATCTCCGTCTGCGTCGTGGCCGGGTCGTTCACCTCGACGACCCACTTCCGCTGGAACGTCGGTGCCTCGCCGAACTTCTGCGTGGCAGAAACGACGGCCTGCTCGGTGACCTTTACGACGCTCATGCGGCAGCCCCCAGGATGTCCACCTTTTCCTGCTGCAGCGCCCGGAGTTCCTTGCGGATCTCTTCAAGCTTCATGTTCGTCTTGCGGTTCTCTTCAATCGCGGGATCTTCGCGGCCAGTGGCCAGGGCGAGGAACTGGGCCATGCCTTCGCTCGAGCGGATGTCGTTTGCCCGGAGGGTTTCGTTGGATTTGCCACCCAGGGCGGCGGCCTTCTCGGCCTGGATCTTGTCGATGTCTTCCTGCTTGCCGGCCATCTTCTCGTCAATGGCGGCGGCCTTTTTCGCCGCCTCGTCTTGACGCTTCTTGGCTTCGGCTGCGTCCTTGTCGGCCTTTGCTTTTGCGGACGCGGCGTCGCGTGCCGCCTTAGCGTCGGCTTCTTTCTGCTGCCGCTGTCGCTCGCGATCTGCCTTGGCCACAGGATCATTCATGCGAGCGCGTGCTTTATCCACGGCGCGACTTGCTGGCCCCTGCGCACCTTCGGCGGCGTTGCCGCCAAAGATGGCGCGGCCTGCTGCCG
>RFNS01000083.1 GCA_009927055.1 Alphaproteobacteria bacterium
CACGGCGAACGTCGGCTTGACTGGTTCGTTATCTATTGGTGGGCCGGGGCTGTCGCTGTCGTTCCCGGCGTCCATCTTTCAGTCGCTTGGGGTTCAAGTGGCGGTGGGCGAGCTCGTCACTTTCAGCGTCACATTCAAAGTGAGCGGATGATGTCATTAGCAGATCAGATCAAAGCTGCCGACCAGAGCAAGTCGCTGAAGGTGTTCGTGCCGGAGTGGTCCTGCAACGTGTGGATCCGCACGCTCCCCCTCGGCGAACTGCAGTCGTGGGAGCTCGCGTGCCTGCGATCCAAGGGCGACGGAGTCGATGACTACCGCACGGTGTACCTGTCGAAGTGCTTGGTTGACGAGGCCGGCAAGCCGCTGTTCACCAGCGAAGAACTCAAGGGCCTGTCGGGCGCGGTTGGTGCACGTCTCTTCAAGGTGGCACAGAAGCACAACGATTTGGACGACAAGGAGATCGAGGACATCGGAAAAAACTGATTGACCGGCCGCTGGACGCATTCCCGCTGCTGCTGGCCGGTCACCTGGGCATGACGGTGCGGGAACTTGGCGAACGGATGGACGTAGCCGAGTATCGACAGTGGCTGGCGTTGCATCGATACGTGAATCCGTTGGGCGGCGAGTGGAGGCAGACAGCACGGATCGTGGCGGCGACATTGGCCCCTTACTGCGGCAAGGGGCGCACGCCCAAAGAGGATGACTTCATGCCGACTGAAAAGCCGCCGATGTCGGCTGAACAGATCGCGGCGGAACTCAGCAAGCTGAAGCGGTGACGTATGGCGACAACTCTTGCACTTGCGATGCGGGCCAGCATGTCCGCTACCGGCGTTGTGTCGGGGGCGAACGACGCCGCTCGAGCAATGGACCGCATGGGCAAGCAAGCCAAGCAGACAGCATCCGACGTTTCCGCGATCAAGAACATCGCCATCGGTGCCGTCGCCGTGAAAGGCGTCAGCATGCTGGCCGACGCATTTACGTCTGCCGGTCGTGCGGCATTCTCGTACGCTGCCGGTGTGGCCGACACCGTGGATAAGCTCAACGACATTTCAGATCGTATCGGCGTCACAGTTGAGGGCCTTCAGGTCTTCAACATGGCGGCCAAGTTGTCTGGCGTGGAAGACGGCACACGGGCGCTACAGAAACTCACGGTCGTAATCGGCGAGGCTGCCGAAAGCGGCAAGACCGAGGCTTTCACCAAGCTCGGAATCGACTTCGAGAAGCTGCAGGCGATGTCGCCTGAGGAGCAGTTTCGCACGATTCAG
>RFNS01000072.1 GCA_009927055.1 Alphaproteobacteria bacterium
GCGTGTTTCCACGCGAAGCTCAACATCTGCGTCGCCAGCCTGGGCCAGGTATCGCGTCTCGATCGTGCTCATGCGCTGTCTCCGTCGCTTTCGGCCGGCGCGTCCGACAGGTCCGAAACGCGCTTGCCGACGGTGAACTCGGTGGGCTGGTCGTCTTGGTAGACGCGGACGCTCGCGGCCGGCTCGTCCATGGTCGCGGTGATCGCAAACGGCGAGCCTTCCACGCCGAGCACGCCGTCAACCATCAGGTGCTCGATGACGCCGTCGCCGCCGTCCCAGTAGACGCGCTGCCCGACGCTAAACCCGCCGGCTTCTTGCACGTCCTCGTAGGATGAATCGGGAACTTCGTTCATCGCCAGCAGGTCAGACGACGATGCCTCGGCCTGCGACGCCGCGGCGTGCAGCGTCGAGAAACCAAGCTGCATGAATGTCTCGTCGGCCGCCTCGTCGTCGATGAGGTCGAAGTCTTCCAGATCGCGGATTTCGTTGGGCGTGATGCTGCCCATGTTGAACATCGACTGATACAGGGCGGCACGGCTCGCGTTGTCGCCACGCAGGAGCCCGCGACTGTCGAGCTTGACGTACACGTCTTCGCCGTAGACCGGCTGGAGTGCCATGTCGAATGGCCCTTCCATCCGGTGCTGCCACGGAAGCAGGCACCACACCTGCGCCGACAGGTGCTCTTGCTCGACGTTGGAATACCGCGCCATCTTGGCGTCACCGAGCAGAGTGGATGGCACGCCCCAGTGTCGGCACACGTCGGGCAGGATCGCGGCCCGTAGCTCCTGGTACTGGCTTTGCTCCATCGTGTTCGACTGCATGGGGACGATGTCCACCTTGCTTGACACGACGCCCGGGGCACCGCGGTTGTTGCCGCCGTACATCTGCCGGAACTGCTCGCGTAGTTCGGCGATTGCCGGGTCCGAGATTTTCTCGGCGGTCTTGATGAGGAAGTCGGGCCGCGCTCCGTTCTTCCAGAACGCCGTGGCCGCGATGTCCAGTTGGCGTGCCAGCGAGATCGAGGTAGCGCAGATCTCGCTCGGGGCCATGCCCCAGATGCCGTTCTCGCTCATCCACCGCCAGTGGAGCACCTCGTCCTGCCGCAGCGGCGACCATTGGCCGTTGGCTTCGAGGAACTTGTACGAAATCGCGTAGTCGCTCAGTTGCTGCACGCTCACCCGCGTGGGGTGCATCGGAACGAGCGTGGTCATAAACCCGCGAGAGCCGGGCATGATGCGAGCGAATCCGTTCCCGTGCAGCGCGGTCCAGTACGCTTGCAGCGTCATAAAATCGAAACGCGACTGCCAGCCGTTCGGGCGCTGGCGGATCGTGTACGAGCACGGCGGCGAGAAACGCTCCTTCCGTCCGTTGGGCAGCGTGCGGCCGATCTGGATCGGCATGACGCCGACGCCCTGGGCGATGAACCGGCACACGGCGAATATTGCCGAAACCCGGACGGCAACCTCGGGCGTCACGTCGGACGCGGAGAGCCGGCCGAATGGCGATGGCTCGAGCAGCGTGCCGAGCACGGAGATAAATCGCTCCTCGGACGCGGACGCCTTGCGCGGCTTCGCCGGTGCCCGGCGGGGCGAGCGTGGTCGGGCCGGCGGCTTTGGCATCGTGGGGCGTCCAGTGTCGGGTGACAGTGTCCGACGCCGCCCCCGACCCGCTGAACCGCCTACCAGAGCGACACGATGCGGTATTCGTCCTCGCTGGTGGGCGTCAGTTGCTCGTCGGCCGTGATCGCCATGGCAAACGCGTCCACGGTCGCCGAGATGCCGTCGATCTTTTCTGAGCTCTTGCTCTTGTCTGGCTTGATCATCCCGGTGGTGTCTTCGTAGATCGCACAGTTGTTCGCGTTCCAGAGCAGGATGGGCGAGCGGTAGCGAAACTTCCGCTCGGCCACCAGCCCCTCAAGCATCCGGCTCGGCGCGTTCATCGCCCGCGTGTTCTGCGGCACGCCTTTGACCTCGATCGACTCGCGTTGCAGGTACGTCGCGAGCGGCCCGACCTGCCACGGGTCGCAGCCCACCGCGACGATCTGGTTGGTCTTCCCGTACTCCACGATGTCGCGGCCGACAGCCTCGTGGTCAAGCCGCGAGCCCTGCGTCACTGTGAGCCAGCCGTCGCGGACCCACGTGGAATACGGGATATTGTCCCGCCGCTCGCGGTCGCGGATGGTGTCCTCGGGAACCCAGTACCGCATATCGCAATCGAACGAGCCGTCGTCGTTTTTGAACAGGAACGCGGCCGCTGTCATGTCGAGATTCGACGCGAGATCGACGCCGACGACGCACGGGCGGCCGGTGAGCGGTGCAGGCGGATCGGCGCGGCACTCGGAGAATGCGTCGCCGTGGAACCAGCGATTATCGGATTCCGCCCAGACGTTCAGCGAGTACCGCAGGAACTTCGACATCTTCCGCGGGTCCGTCGTCGCGTCCTGGTAGTCGGCGGCGAACTCTTCTTCTGGGAACGTGATCCCCATCGACGGGTTAGCTTCGCGCCATACGGCAGGGTCACCGAAGCCGCGCGGGTCGTCTGGCTTCGCCGCGTAGATCAGTCCATAGAATGACGGGTTCGCTGCCGGGTCACCGCCTCGCTCTCGCATGACAAGCTCGGCATCTTTCCACCACTGGTAGCCCACGCTGTTCCGGTTGTCGCCGGCAGTGGAGATCGCGATAACCAGACCGTTGGGCGTGGCTCGCGTCGCGTAGGTCAGCGCCGAGATGAGCTCGTCCGATCGGTGGGCGTGGATCTCGTCCACGATCACGTGACCGTTCAAGCCCTCGTTTCGGTACGCGTCGGCTGACAGGCACCGGAGCACGTTGCCGTTGTCGCGGTTTTTGATGATGGACTTTGAGTCGATGACCTCAAGCAGCTTGGAAAGTTGCGGCGACGCCTGCACGAACTTGGAAACTACGCGGTAGATCTCGCGTGCCTGGAGGCGATCGACCGCCGCGAGGTACACGTCCGAGAGCGGGTAGTGCGCCGTGAGCAGGTACTCGGAGATCGCCGCCATCAAGAAGCTCTTGCCCTGCTTCTTCGGGCAGAAGATGCCGGCACGCCTGTAACGGAGCCGGCCGTCTGGCCGCTTCCATCCAAAGATCGGTTTGACTACCCGCTCTTTCTGCCACTCGATCAGACGCATCCGCTCGGGATCGCCGCCGGTCGCTGATGGCACCCAACAGAATCGCTCGATGAACTCGACGGGCCGCGCGGCAGCGTCGGCGTCGAACCTGTAGCCCTTGCACGCCTCGGGACGCGGCTTCGTCCTAGCCCGTGAACCGACGGAGCGCGGTCGCGTCGTCGTCTTCCGCTTCGCCATCACTGGCCTCGTCGGTTGGGAGCCTTGCCTCGTCGGCTGCGGTCAAACCAAACTTGCCCGCGAGGGCCACGAAGTCACGGCGGGTGGTTTGGAGAAGCCGGGCCACTGGAGAGATCGACTGCCCC
>RFNS01000071.1 GCA_009927055.1 Alphaproteobacteria bacterium
TTCATTGTACTTTTTAGTGTGATAAGAAAGTTTGTAAAATTGATCTCCGTCCGCCTCCATACACACCCCTTTCCATCCATCAAGCACCAGCGGATACGTGTTTGAGAATGTAACGCCATCCCCCGCTCCTATGTCAACAAAAAACTTGACAACCCCCTCCAATTTCGACAACAAGCCACGTATAATGGTTTGTTCATTAAAACAAGAATACAAAATGGTTTCATTGTATTTGACTGTATAATGCCCCGTCAACTGCTTGTGTATGTCGTTGCTTCTGTGATAACTGTGCATTTCTCCACGCAATCTACCAAGCTCGTAATGAGCATCTGTGTTGTATGGGTCCAATTGAATAGCATACAAAAATGCATTCTCAGCGTCATTGCACTGTGATTGACATCGCAACGCCTTCCCCAACAACATAAACACTTGGGAGTTATTATAATTTTTTCAAGCTCACCCAAACACAACGTGGACGCCTGCTCGTATTTTTCGTTACTTAACAATTGCTCTATGTACTCGCAAAATGCAGGTTCCCTCTTTTTTGAGACTTCACTAGTTCGCTTAGTCGTTCCATATGAGACATGTATAAAATTAAATTCAATTCCACACGCAAATGTGTGTTCAATTGAACGTAACAATTGTAATTGTAATGTAACAACAAAAAGACAAATTTGCATTCAATTGTTCGTATTGGTACTGACTTTTTCTTTTCACTTTCAAACTACTTTGTTGTTACTTGAACGCAATGTTTCGTATTGCTTTTTTTGTAGTATGGTTATCTCTTCCGTAATTCTGACAACACCCCTTAAGATGTTCCTTGTTACAAGACTTACAAACCATTAAAACATGTACACGGTACTCTTTATATACCTTAGAGAACATGGCATTATCAAGTTTTGTAATGTTTTCACCAAAATATTCACTGAAACGGCGTCTCAAAGATTCCATTAACACTACATTCCCCTTCTTGTAATAAGTAAATTCTTTTAGAAAGGTACCGAGTCCCTCTGAGCGCCTTTCGGAGTTTTTGTGAATTTGCTGGGCTTGAGGTTCACTTTTTTGTTCTTTTGTTGCAGCTTTCTTTTCAATGTTGATGGTCATTGCCTTGAATATGTTTTCAGCAGCTTCCATCTTCTGTTGGAAGTCAGCTTGAGCAGCTTCCATATTCTGTTGGAAGTCAGCTTGAGTAGCTTCCATATTCTTACGGTATTCAATTTGGGCGGCTTCCAATTTCCATTTGTAGTCGGCTTGAGCAGCTTCAAATTCAGTTTTGATCTTCTCTGTTTCCGTTTGCCACCATTCTTGCAAGTTGCGGATGTCCTCATCAACAGTTGTGATCGTTCCGATGTGTGTTTGAAAACCGTCGCGCATCAAAGACTCAATAATCAAGTGATCCAGGAAGAAGTGCTCGCGTGTCTTTCGATTGTTCTTGTGTATTTTGTGGTACTTAGATTCTAGCTTTGGGTCATCCGTGTACTTGATCAACACCGTGTCAGGGAGGTGTCCATTTGAGGTGACATACGATTTTAGTCTCTTTGCAATGTCCTTTGTCTTACCAATCTTCCACAAATGAGGTTCCCAACAATTGTACCTTAACAAGTACACATACATCATCTTTTAAAGGATGC
>RFNS01000070.1 GCA_009927055.1 Alphaproteobacteria bacterium
TCTTTAGGGTCTTCTTCTTCCATCACATCGCTAACAAGTGATGTAACAGCGTCTGGTCCCGGCGCTGCGTCCGCTACAGTTGTTCAAGTTGGCGGTAAATTGGCAGCTGCTATTTCTGCAGCAGTTCAGAAAGTAGAAGATTCTTCTTCTTCAAACGTGCCATCTACCTTAGTGTTTAGAGATCCTTCTGGCAATTTTTCAGCAAATATTATTACGGCTTCATTGAGCGGTAACGCTACTACCGCAACCACTGCTGGTAATTTCACCGGTTCACTCAGTGGCGATGTTTCTGGTACGCAGAGTGTCACAGTCGTTGATAGTGTCGGTGGATCTTCTGCTGCCAATGTTCATTCAGCCGAGTTGGCGGCCAATGCTGCAACTAATTTAAACACGGCTTCAACCATAGTCAAACGAGATACTTCTGGAAACTTTAGTGCAGGTACCATTACTGCTAATATTACTGGTAATGTCAGCGGCTCCGCATCTACATTCACTGGCTCCTTAAGTGGTGATGTGTCTGGTGGACAAAGTTCTACTGTAGTCAATACAGTAGGTGGTTCTAGTGCAGCTAATGTTCATTCAGCTGAATTAGCAGCGAATGCGGCGACAAGCTCTAATACGGCTTCCACTATCGTTAAGCGTGATGCTTCTGGTAACTTTAGTGCAGGAACAATTACAGCCAATTTGTCTGGAAACGCCACAACCTCGACTACGTTTACTGGAAATTTAACAGGTGATGTGAGCAGTACTGGAATGTCGACCGCCGTCGATGCGGTAGGTGGCAAAACTTCCACAGAGATCTCTACTTCAGTAAGTCAAACCCAGGCAGCAACAAGTTCTAATACAGCTTCAACTATAGTCAAACGAGATGCTTCTGGTAACTTTAGTGCGTCATCGATAAACGCAACTGGTTTGACTGTTGTTGGCGATATTTTGCAGGGAGACTCTGGGCAAGAAACAAAAATTTCACCCGCGCTGCAACAGCAAACATCTAGCGGACTAATGACAGGAGGAGCTTTAAGCTTTTTGGGGTTGTCTGTCACTGTGCAAGCTGGAACTGGGTATGTTTCTGTCGGCACGCATCCTAATGACCATTTAAAATATGTTTCCTGGTCAACACAAAGTGTTTATGTACCAGCAAGCACAGACTCATATATATATATCGACAACACAGGAACAGTTCAATATTCTGTCTCGTCGCCGAACGAAATTCAAAATATTTCTTTAGGTAAAGCAATTGCCGATAATGTGTCTGTATATCTAATCCAAGATATTCCAGTAGAAAGCGACCACATTGGTAATAAAAACTACACATTTTTAACTGATGCAATAGGCCCTCTATTTGCCTCTGGCTCAATAGTTTCTACCAATATAAATCCATTTAGACTAAATGTCACAAATGGTGAATATTTTTATGGCGCTCATCAATATCTGCCGTCAGCTGGATCCGCTATCTTTTTCACTCAATTCTATAGAAATGGATTGGGAGGATATGTCAAAGGATCTTTGATTCAGGATTTGGCGTTAAACATTAATAGTTGGCTTTATGACGATAATTCTGGAGGATTGGCGTTAATACCTGTCGGTAAATATGTAAAAAGTTCACTTTATTTGGTTAATGATGGAGCTGCTCAACAATACTTTTTAGTCTATGGTCAAACTCTATTCAATTCTTTAGTAGAGGCAGAATCAGGCTCGCTTCCTACCCCACCGGCTTTCTTTAACTCCAATATTGTCATTGTTGCTTCTATCGTCACTAGTCAAGGACTTGCAGTTCAACAAATTAGAGATGAGCGACCCGCTTTACAAAGTAGAGCAAGTGTGGTTTCTGCTTCAGCCACACATGGCAATTTATTAGGTTTAGGTGCCGATGACCACACTCAGTATTTAAGAACTGATGGAACTCGAGCTCTTACTGGCGATTTAGATATTAATAATAACGACATAAACAATGTCAACAATGTTTTTGCTCAATCTGGTTTAACTGTTACATCAGCCGGTAACACTAGTTCGCTAACTTCTCAAGTTTTATCTATAACTGATTCCTCTTCTATAGAAAGATCTAAAGTAAGCTATGGCAGAATTGATCTAAAAGATTCTGCGGGCAGAACCGGCACTGTAAGACAAGACGGAGGGGATTTAATTTTTAGTGTTAGTGGTGGTGGAATTCATAAATTCAATGCCACTAGATTAGGTCAAGTAGCTAAAGGTATAGTCTCTGATGATGTTGTTATTAATTCTCAATTTGACAGCAACGCCCTTTATTACGTAAACGATAGTACAGGCAATAATGCTACTGCAAATGGAAGTCTTACTCGTCCTTATAAAACAATTGCAGCGGCTGTGGCTGCAGCCTCTTCTACTCCTGGGGCCACAGTATTTTTAATGCCTGGATTTTATTCTGAGCCTACAGTAGTACTACCTAATGAAATTAACATAAAAGGAATAAACGATTCTTCAACTACTATAGCGAATGGAATTAGTCACACTTCTACAAACAACTATG
>RFNS01000296.1 GCA_009927055.1 Alphaproteobacteria bacterium
ACCACAAATAATTCATCGGTTGTAAGCATTAATTTTGACCAACTTCCTTCTACTTGGACTGATCCTATTACAAATCAAACAAGTTCTCTTTATTCTTCTGGAAAATTGGTTGATTTTCTTCAGACTGAGCCTGGACATAGAACCTATGTTTACGACATTAGCATTGTCTCGACTTCAGGAAATACGGCAGTATTTAACAGGAACTCTCTTTTAACTTCTTATTCAAATGGATATAACTTTGTTCCTATGATAATCAACCTTAAGGTTGGTGATTATATCTGTTTAGCAAATGAGTCGATTATTCCACAAATTCCACCAGATCTACATACTGTTTTAGCAGAAAGAACTGCTGCTCGTATTTTGGCAGCAATCGGAGATCAGGCTGGTCTTGCTGTTGCTAATCAAAAAATTGCTGAGATGGAACTTAGACAAGGTAATGTATTAGATCAAAGAGTCGAAGGCGCTCCAGAAAAAATCACAGCCAGGCATTCGCTACTTCGCTATGGTAAAATGGGCGTCAGAAGACGTATGTAGTTGGGGGACAACACATGGCCTCATCTCCAGTAATTAAAGCATTAGGATTGAACATATCTCAGAATCCTCTTGAGGTCAATCCCGGTACACTATCCGAAGCAAGTAACATTATTATTCGTCGTGATGATAGTTGAATCGCGTCGTGGCTTCGGTCTTTATGGCACAGCTTTCGGTACCTCTTCCGATCGAGCAAAACAACTCGCCAATTACAAATTAAAAATTCTTAGACACTACTCAAACAAACTTCAAGTTGAAGGATCTGTTAACAACGATGGAGATGTTGAGTTTTTTGATTTAGATGGGACAGTTGTTGAAACACAGACTGGTCTTAGAGTTAAGTCCATTGAAGCAAATGGTAACTTTTATGTCACAACGAATGAAGGCATTAAAAAAGTTTCCGTAAAATCAAACTCAGATTTTTCAACTTCCACGAAAATTAGAAAGGCTGGAGCGACCCAAGCTCTAGATCTTAGAGGCAGAACATCTACAACTTTAGGGTTTCAGGGTGGATTTTTACCTCAGAATAGTCTGGTGTCATACAAAGTAGTTTGGGGCGAAGTTGACGCCAACAACAACACACTTCTTGGCACACCAAGCGAAGCTTTCACTGTATATAATTATCAAATAGATTTACTTCTACAAGATTACAACAGGCTTCTTAGTGCTCTTTCTTATATTTC
>RFNS01000068.1 GCA_009927055.1 Alphaproteobacteria bacterium
TTATGAGTTTGACAAAGTTTTTGCTCAACAATTGAAAGATAATTTTTTGTTACAAAAAAGATTATTAGATAGGGATAGATTAAGTTTATTACAAATTGAATAAAATGAATGAGAATATATTGACATACGACCTAATGAAAAATGTTTACGAAAAAAAATCGTATAAATTTTTTGATGATGGTAAATACAATTTGAACATTTTTGGTGTGCGTACTGCAAATAAAGTAGCAGATATGTTTGATGATTGGATTGGTGTTTGTTACAAAGACAATTCAGATAATAAAGTAGTAGGAACATTTCGCGCTACAACGGATGCAGGTACATATTGGTTGAAAAATCCCGAAAATAAAAAAGGTACTGCCTTACTTGTTCCAAATCAATATCTTGGTGCGTATAAGTTAGGTATGCATAGAGGTCAATATCGTGCTTTAGTGCAAGATAAAGCGGTAAAGGTTTATAGAGATAGCAACAAAAACACCATCTTGGATTACAATGAGTGTACCATAGAAGAGGGCATATTTGGAATCAATATCCATCGTAGCAATCCGCTTACATATTCTAAAAATGTTTACAAGTGGTCGGCAGGGTGTCAAGTATTTCAAGATATAGTGGAATACGATTTATTCATTCATCTTTGTAGAAAGGCAAACAAATTTACGGAAATTCATTTACTTATACATTATTTACGGAGGAGGATTTCAATGAGTTATAGAATAAAAAGATATACATACAATCAAGCCGAAAAACTTGGTGTAGAGGTAAAACCGAGCCGAACAAAAGGTAAAAAAATTGATGTTTTCAAAAAAGGTGTAAAGGTAGCATCAGTTGGTGCTTTAGGAATGAACGACTATCCTACTTATCTTGAAAAAGAAGAAAAGGGTATAGTTCCCGAAGGTACTGCAAAACGAAGAAGGAAAGCATATAAAGATAGGCACGAAAAGGATAGACATATCAAAAATTCGAGAGGTTATTATGCAGATAAACTTTTATGGTAAACAAAATGGGAATTAACTATTTAGGGCGAATGACAAATGTTGTAAATACTGCAAATTCAACACCCACAAATGGAGTAACCGCTAATCCACAAATGAAAGACGAAAACAAACAAGAACGAATGGAGTTGCTAACGTATGTAAAAGCACACTTTGACCTTATTGCAGTCACTTTACTGATTGCGTATTTAGGTTATTCCATTTACCGATTAAACAAAGCAAAAGGTTGACCTAATGGTTCGATTCAAGAACATATTGAGGTTTATGCGTAAAAATGATTATGTCATTTACGATAAGCCATATCAATTGAATATTGTAGGTGTTCGCAACGCTGAAACACAACCTAACAAATTTGATGATAGCATTTTTGTTTTTTACAAGGATGACAATAATAATTGGATTGATAAGGAATACCCTGCGACAACTGATACGGGAACATATTGGCTGAAAAACCCAATGAGCAATTTAGGTTCAGCAATGTTAAAGGAAGGACAATATGTAGATGCCTACAAACAAGGTTATCATAAAGGGGAATATCTTGCTTTGGTTCAAGATAAACCCGTTACCACATATCGAGATTATGATAGAGATGCAATTTTCGACATTTTCACAAAAGAAACTACGGGTAATTATGGAATAAATATTCATAAAGCAGGGCAAAATTCACAAGATGTAGATAAGTGGTCGGCAGGGTGTCAAGTGTTTCAAAAAAGCAATGATTTTGCTGATTTTATGGATTTAACTACGAAACATCGTAATCTTTATGGAAATTCATTCACATATACCTTGATTGATGAACGTGCAATTCAAAGAAGGAAACGAAGAACTTTAATGTTTGTGCTTTTCGGCTTATCAATTGTAACGGGAAGTATATTGTTAATCAAAAAATTTAGAAACAAATAAAGTATGGGAAAAAATATCAAAGAACTTTTGTCTGACGAAAATGGAATTTTAAGTTCAAAAAGAGTGGTTGCTATTCTTTGTGTCTTTTTGTTATGTGTAATTTTTGTGTTAGAATCGTTAGGTTTAATTCAAACTTTACAAGATACTGCGCTTATAGACGCACTTGTTTATATTTCAATGGTTTGCCTTTTTGGAACAAGTGTCGAAAAATTTAGTTTTACTAAAGTTAAAAACAAAGAATGACAAAAGCGAAAAAAATCATATTGATTAGCGTTTTTTCTGCTGTTGTAATTGGTTTATCAGCATACTTGATTTTTCGGAAAAAAAAGAAAGGAATGGTTGATAAGGCAAAAAATTATGTTATTGGAGATAGTCAAACACCTTTTATAGATAAAAATTCAAGTAAGGTAAGTAGAATTTCGGAAACAAGTGGCGAAGAATCTTTATGGAAAGGAGGGATGGGTTTGAATTGGTTAAAAGAATCAGTTGGTAAATACCCCGAATCACCCGATGTAAATTCAATTGTTATCAATATTGGAACGAATGGTGGTTTTAATGCCAATGAGGATATTCAAGGTTTAGTTTCAGCCATCAAGCAAAAATTTCCAAATGCAGATTTGTATGCCGTTCAAGGTTCTTGGGGGTGGGGTGGTAATAAGAATGTAACACAAGAAAAAGTAAAAAAATATTACGACAAATTCAATCAATTAGGTGTAAAAATAATAAACCCTGCTATCGGAAGCGTGTCAGACCCTCACGGGAATTTACCTATTTATGCTGAAATTGGCAAAGCATTAGATAGTATTATATGAAAACAAGAACAAAAGTTTTTTTAGCCATAGGAATTGCGTTGGTTGTAACAACAACAATTATTCTTCTTGTTGCTTCTAAAAAGTTTCGTATAAAAAACAAAAACGCTAAAAGGATTTTGTTTGTTGGTGATTCACAAGTCGCAATTAAAAATCCATCGGGAGAAGCAATTACTTATACATATCCAAATATTTTGAAGAAAAAGTTTCCCGATAAACAATTTGATGTAGTTGCGATAGGGGGCAAAAAGACAAGTTGGATGATTGAAAATATGAGGGAAGCGTTAAAAAACAACAAATATGACCGAGTGTATTTGCACGGGGGAGGTAATGATGTTAATAGTCCAACACCACTTAATGAAACGCTTTCTAATTTTCAAACAATGGTAAATATGGCAAATGAAAATGGTGCGGATGCTTTTGTTGTTTTAGGGTACAAAATAGAAGGAGAATCGGGAAAATTTGGAAATCCTTACATTCTGCAACCTACTCCATACGTTACTACACCGCAAGAATGGATGCCTTACATTGAAAAAAGAAAAGATTTACAAAAGTTACTTGAAAGCAAAATTCAAAATGCTAACATAGTACCTATTTATGATTTGCAAAGTCAAACAAGTGATGGAATACATCCAAACGCTAAAGGTCATCAAATTGTAGCCGAAAAAATTGCAAATACCATTGATTAAATGAGGAGGGGAAGAAAAAGTGTTGCACAAACACCTGCGCCAAAATCAGAAAGGATTTATGGAAGTCGCTTAAATCAGCGAGATAGTGCTTCAACATCTGCTAAAGCAAAAGCAATAATTTTCCGAAAATCATTAACCAATAGCATAAAAGAAAAACTATCTGAATACAATGAGGCGAATCCTCGCAACAAAATTAGTTATTCAACGGCTAAAGCAATAGTACGGAGGGGAATGGGTGCATATAGCAAAACACATAGACCAACCATATCGGGTGGCGCACCTAATTCCCGTTCCGCTTGGGGTTTAGCAAGGTTACACGCTTTTATGCGAAAAAAAAGTGGTTCATCAACCGCAAAAGGTGTTGTTAGGTCAGCAAATATTAAAAAATCTTATGTGCAAGATGATGATTTGTTGTAAATATATTTGTAAAACCAAATTCAAATGAATCTAACCAAAGAACAAATAGCACAAGCAACGGGAAGTTCATTGGCTGATGCTGAAAAATTTAGACCATATCTGAATAAGTATATGGCTAAATATGAAATCAATACACCTAATCGTATTTTGGCTTTTTTATCACAAATTGGAGTTGAAAGTGCAAGATTGAGAACAACGGAAGAATATGCAAGTGGAAGCGCATACGAAGGGAGGAAAGATTTAGGGAATATCTACGAAGGTGATGGCAAAAAATTTAAGGGTAGAGGTCTAATTCAATTAACGGGCAGAGCCAATTATGAAAAAATGTCTAAAAAAGTAGGCAAAGATTTAGTGAATAATCCCGATTTAGTTTTAGACCCCGATTTAGCAACCGAAGTTAGCACAATCTTTTGGAAAGATAAAATACGAAATGGTTTGAATTTGAATGAGTGGGCAGATAAACTTGATTTGAAAAAATCGGTTGAAGATTCAAGCAATTGGAATGTTCACGAAAATATTACAAGAGCAATCAATGGTGGAATAAATGGCATAAAGGAAAGAGCATCTCACCTTATGAATGGTTCTGAAATTTATGATGAAATAAAAAAGTTTGTAGGTTCGGTTGACAAAAAAAAGGTTAAACGGATTTTATTTTTTACAACTTTAGGTCTTTCAATAATTGGTTTATCAATATATGCCTACATTAAGTACAAAAAGTAATATAACCTTACCAATTGTGATGTACACGAAGGTTCAATTACCTTACGAGTACAATGCGCTTGAACCAATTTTAAGTAGAAAGGCGGTCAAAGAGCATTATGATTTTCATTATTCCAATTACACTAAAGGATTGAATGAAGCGTATCTAAAAAACAACATACAACTAAAACTAATCAATATACTACACAACATAAATGACTACCCAAAAGAATTTCGTGAAAATGGTGGTGGTTACATAAATCATAGTATATTTTTTCAATGCTTGAAACCTATATCTTATGAAAATCCTATTCCCGATTCATTGAAAAAAATTATGCGAAATGATTTTGGTTCAGTAGATGAATTTATGAATTATTTTATAGGTATGGGTAAGAAAGTTTTTGGTAGTGGGTGGGTTTGGTGGTGCATTGCACCTAATGGTCGTACAATTATCGCTACAACAAAAAATCAAGATACACCATATTCGGAAAATTTATATCCCATTTTCGGAATTGACGTTTGGGAACACTCATACTATTTAGATTATCTTGGAGATAGATTAAAATATCTGAATGAGATATTCAAAATAGTAAATTGGGATTATGTTATTTCAAGAATAAAAATTAAAATGAATAGTTATGTTTGATATTAAAGACCCTAACACTTTTTTAGGAGGTCAAAATGTTCATAATCTTTTGATTATTGGACTTTGTACTGCTATCTTGGTGATTACACTTCGTAAGTAAGTAAAAATAAATATTTATGGATAAGTTCAAAATATTGAATGGGTATTTCTTTGCCATAATTTTTCTATTGGTTTCAATTATTTTGTTATTCAAAAACTGCGAACAAGCAAGGTATAAAAACAAGTTGTCTAAATCGTTTGAGGAAATTCTAAAGGAAAAAACAACATTGGAATTTACGATTGATAGTTTAGGTAGGCAGATAACTAAAGCAAATGTTATTGAGTTACCGCAAAATATCGAGGATGAGATTAAAGAAAATGAAAGTTTAACCAAACTTGAAACAAAGATTTCATATCAAACAATAACAAAAACCGATACGTTAAGGATTTATTTATCTGATACAATCATTGTTGCACAAGGTGATACGATAAAGTACAAGCAATTCAATTACAAAGACGAATGGATGTGTATAAGTGGAAATATATTGCAAGATACTTTAATGTTTGATTCAATCGAAGTTAAAAATGAATATGTAATTGAAATTGGAAAAGAGCGTAAATGGTTATTAGGTCGAGAAAAACAAACTATTTACATAAGAAACAACAATCCTCACACTTTAGCAACTGACGTTTTAACATATCAAATTGCAAATGACAAAAAGTGGTTTCAAAAAGATTACATAAAATATGGATTAGGTGCATTAGGAATGTTTTTCATTGTTCGTTAGGAAACTTTAAGGAAACTTTCCATTCAAGCAATCTTTTTTATTATCATTTATAGGTTACTTTACACAAAAATTTGCTATGGCAAAGGGTTCTAATAATTGGATATGGTGGACAATTGGAGGTCTTACACTTGTTGGTTTAGGTGTAGGAATATACATTTTTGCAAAAGATAGAAAAGCGAAAAAAGATATGCAACTATCCGATGAAACCACAAGTCCGACTAATGTGCCGAGCACATCTACGCAATCAAAACCATCACAATCTTCTTCATCCAAAGATAACTTTCCTAAATGGAGTGAACAACAAGGCAATGACTTTCGCGGTTGGGTAAATGATACATACCCTGCGTATGCCAAAGAAATTCAATTGGATAGGAAAGGTTCAAAGGATAATAGTTTCATTCGCAAAGCGTGGGCGAAGTATGGTGCTGAATATTAAAAGGTACTACTTGATTAAGAAAAGTATTTATATCGCAATTATAGGATTTGCTATTATCGGCTACATAATTTATGATAGCAGAAAAGGTAATGTGAGCAAAGGCGGTGACATTTCGCGTGAAGTTTTTGAAACAATGCCCGATAACTTAAAAAATATTTGGAAAACACTATCTGAAAAAAATTACGCGGTTACATCAAGTAAAAAAGGTGATAACCCGACAATTAGTTTTAAGCCGACTGCAAATGGTTTGAATTATTCAGTTGTAATTAAAACACAAGGTGAAATTTTAATTTATGATAGTTTATCGGGAACTCCTTATCGTTTGAATATGACTGATAGTGGTATTACAAATGCTAAAGGAAAAAATGTCTATGTAGGCGAAGATTTCGCTAATGGTATTTTACAAATTATTACAAATAAAGATTATGAATAAAACATTATTAACAATTGGCGGTATAGCAATTCTTGGTATCGCAGGATTTTTTGCTTGGAAGAAGTTTGGCAAAAAGGAAGATGAACAAGAAGTTGAAGAAGATAAAGAGATTGATACTGAAAAATTAAAAAGTGCAGTAGCCACGAAGGAAGATGAAGAAACACCACCTACGGAGGATGATGCAGAAAATGAAGTTGACCTTGATGCCGAAAAGAAAGCCGATGAGTTAGAAGAAGAAGCAGATAAAGTAGATGAATTGTTAGAGCCATCTAAAAAAGAAGAACGTAGAAAAGCAAGGGAAGAACGTAAAAAGCGCGACAAGAAAAACGAGCGCAACGTAGAAAAGAAAATAAAGCCAAGCGTGAAGCAAATAAAGGTCAGCGCAGAAAAAAAGCATTGACTACTATTGCGATTGTAAACCCTGCATTAGCACCTGCAATTCTCATAGGCGCAGGAATTAAGAAAATTGCAGAAAAAAGAGCCGAAAACAAAGAAAAGCGAGAAGAAAAGAAAGAAGCACGAAAAGAAAAACGTGCAGACCGTAAGGAAGCGAGAAAAGAAAGACGAGCATCAAGAAGGGGAAGGCGACGATTTGATGGTGATTATTCAATGTTTTCAAGCGTTACTCCACAATTCAGCAATGAAGATTCTGACTTTGCATTTAATGGTATTGAGTTTTAATGGCTGAAATAACTATTGTTGATAAGGACAATTTGGGCATCCCTGCTATAATATGGCAAGGCGGTAAACCTATGGCATCAGCAAACATTGATGGAGTTGTACAATTGAACAATGGTGAATATGTAGCCAAAAGTATTGGTTACGAAGATAAATCATTCAAGGTTAATGGTGATGCGTATGTTTTGATGAAAAATCAAGATTATAGCGCATTACCAAGTGGTCAAATAATTGAAATAAAAGCAAAATCAACGGGTTGGAAAAAATGGTTAAAGTTAGGAGCAGTTGGATTTGCAATATTTGGAATAGTAAAATTATTAACAATAAAAAAGTGAGAGATGAATAAAGGATTAGTTATAGGCATTGGTGTTTTAGCGGTAGCAGGGGTTGGTGGCTATTTTTGGTGGAAATCAAAACAAAATAGTGCCACAAGTTCTACCGAATTAGGTGGGGAAAAAAGTGCGAGTACATCGGAAAGTGATATTGATATTACTGATGCAACTGAAACTGAAATACCGACTATTCAACCCCCTGCATCTAAAAAAGAAGCAAGGCAACAAAAAAGACAAAAGCGTAGGGATTGCCGTGCCGAAGCGAAAGCGCAAGGATTGAAAGGAAAAGCAAAAAGACAATTTAGGCGAGAATGTAAAGCATCGGGAGGAGAAGGTTTCAGCGAAGAAGCCGACTTTGCCTTTAATGGTTTCGCAAGTTTCGATTGATATGGAACAAGGAGTATCGCAAACAACATCAACACCTATTAATGCCGATGTAGATAATCTTGGTGATAATCAAGATTATACTATCATTTGGATAACATTGGGAATAATTGCGCTCTATTGGTGGAACAAACAAAATCAAAAAAAGAATCAAGAATTTCTTGGTGCAGTTTACAATGAAATATCGAATAATAAAATAATAGATAGTTATTCAAAATTCATTAAAACTCCTTTAGGAAGTAGATATGAGGGTGTTATATTACGTCAAGGTGTCAAGCCGAGCGCAAATCAAGTTTTAAGTATTGATAATTTTTTGCAACGATTGTCAAGAGAGCAACATATCGTGTTGAAAAAAGCAAGTCAATTTGAAACAAGGAAGGATGTAGAAAGAGCATTAACTCAAAGAGAACTTGGGATATACTTACCGATAAGGAAAAAAATGATGGAAAGATTGGATAATATAATGAGTAAATAAATAAATAAAATGAATAAGAAAATTTTGTACATAGGTGGGGGTTTGGTGGTAGCATATCTCCTATATCAAAAATTTATAGCTAAAGGT
>RFNS01000067.1 GCA_009927055.1 Alphaproteobacteria bacterium
TGTCCAACCTACATTACTCATTTAATCACATATTCAAGTAAAATTTGACCAACAATACCTCCAAACAATCCACTTCCAATAGCAACTCCCATAATTTTTGCCATTACCAATTTTTGTGATTCGATATATTTTTCGTGTCTATCTACCTTATTGACTAAACCCTCTTGTGCCATTTCTTCATCACCTATCAAGGTTCGTAATATTCTATCAATTTTTGAGTTCAAGTTTTTTATTTCTTTATGAATGTGTATGATTTCATTCATTGTATTTTCATTCGCCATATCCTTTTCATTTTGTGAATAACTTTTGAGAGTTGTTTTTCTTCTTGTACTCATTTTTGTTGCGTTTGATTCTGATTTCATATAATTTTGTTCAATGCAAACTATAAATGAAAATGTAGTCGCACCACGCGACAAATTTATTATTTTTCACATTTCGGGTGGTATCGGTAAAAATGTTTTGGCTACGGGTGTTGTCAAAGCAATCAAACGAGAATATCCCGATTGGAACATAGTCGTTCTTACCGCTTGGCGAGATGCTTGGCAGTTCAATCCCTACATTTATAGATGTTACAATTTCCAAAACGCCCCCTATTTTTACAAAAATTATATCAAAGGTAAGCAAAATGTAAAAGTTTTTGCTCTTGAACCATATATGAGCGAAAAATACTTGTTAAAAACAAGCCATTTACTGCCGATATGGTGCGAATTATGTGGGGTTGAATTACAAAACGAAGCACCCGAAATATTTTTCAACCAACGCGAAATCGAATTTGTGAACAACAATATTGTTCGGAATGACCCAATTTTTTTGATTCAAACACACGGAGGGGGTAATGCCGATATAAAGCACTCTTGGATGCGCGATTTACCTATTGAGATAGCGCAAGAAGTTGTTAATGAATTTCAAGGTGAAGCAAGAATAATACACATACGCAGGGATGACCAATTAGAATTGCAAAATGTTGAGCAGTTCAAAGGGGGTATTCGTGAAATGTTTGTTTTGATAAGACAAAGTAAATATCGTTTGTTTATTGATTCGGTTTGTCAACACACCGCTTTTGCTCTTGGTAAAAAATCAACAATAACTTGGGTACGAAATATGCCCGACCAACTTGGGTACGCATTTCACGATAACATAATTTGTAAGGCGCAAGATGAAATTGACACTTTAGATTGGAGTATTCTTGAACCTTATGATATAGGTGGGCAAATTATTCAATGTCCTTTCAAGGAAGGAACAAAATTATTTGATACAAAAGAAATTGTTGATAGCATTAGAAAGCAGATTTAGTTTCTATAAAAAATTTATCCTAAAAAATTGAAAGAAAAAAAGGCAATTTTTGTTACGGGATTGCCCCGTGCAATGACTACCTTGCTTTGCAATATTCTTGCAAACAACCCGAAAATTGGTGGTGGCGAAACATCACCTTTGCTTGAATACGTTTATGGCGCAAGGTACAATTTCAGTAATACACCCGAAGTAAAATCAGCACTTTCCGAAATGGAAATGACCGATTCATTTATGGCTTTTTGCAAAGGAGGTATGAACTCGTATGCCGAGCAAATAACCACAAAGGAAATTTACCTTGATAAAAGCAGGGGATGGATTCATTATGCTCCTTTTTTATGGAAATTAAGACCCGATGCTAAAAATTATTGTATGCGTTAGGGATTTGAGAGCAATTGTTTCTTCACTTGAAAAAAAGTGGCGAGAACATCCCGAAATTATTGATTCACGCGACCAACCACAAAACCAAAGTTTTATTACCATAGACCAACGGGTTAATCATTTTTTGAACGATGCGCCACTTGGTATTGCGTTAAAGCGTTTGAATAATGCTTTAACTACAAAAACTATTGAAAAAATGCACGTTGTACGAGCAGAGGATTTAACAAACAATCCCCTCAAAACAATGATGGCAGTTTACGATTTTATTCGTGAGCCATATTTTGATATGGATTACTCTAAAGTAGAGCAAGTAACTATCGAAAATGATAGGATAAATGATTTCGGAATTTATGGCGACCATAAAATAAGAGAGAAAGTTGAGCCACTACCAAAAGATGCTAACGAAATACTTGGAACAAACGTATGCCATCAAATAAAAGCCAATTTCTCTTGGTTTTATGATGCTTTCAAATACTATTAATTATGAGTAAATTAAATGAAAACATTGAGAATTTCAAGTGTTTCGTGCGAGTGTCACATTTCACAAAGCGCAAAGAAGATGAAACTAAATTTCACAAAGCGTATGCGTTTGCAGTTCAAAGTGTAGCAGGGAAAATACTGACCTTTCACGTTATGACTGATTATGGAATGGTGCGCTCCCGTGTACCAATTTCGGAAATATTTATGACAATACCCAAAAATGATATTCCTTTTCATTACAAACAACTTTGGGATTGCTTTAGCGAAAATTGTTCGGTTATTACTTACGATTACCTATATGAGAAACGATGCCAAGTCATCTTAAAAGATAAGAGTATTGTTTGGGCAACCTACCTAATGACAATTGATTGGTATAAAAACCCTTATTCAGATGAACCGAGTGATTACAAGTGTGGGCATATTTTAATTGGTGACGATGGCTATTTACTTTGTCAGCCGAATAATCGAATTGTTTGGAAAGATATGAATTGGGTTACAAAAGATTTTCCAATTAATAAAAGTGAGATTAAGGTAGATGACGAATTATTGAGCGTTGAAGCGATGTCAGATAGATGGATAACGGAAGATAACGAAAGTTTTTACTACGAAATAAATTCAAGCGACAAAAAATAATGAAAACAATTTGGTTTACGGGAATTAGTGGAGCAGGGAAAACCACTTTAGCAAAGCAGTATCGAAGTGCATATAACCCTTATGCCGTAATGGTAGATGGTGATGAAGTACGAAAAATAATAAATCCAACTTTGGGTTATGAAAATAATGACCGATTTCGTAATGTAGAAACCGCTTCAAGAATTTGCAAACTCTTAAACGATGATGGTCATATTGTTTTAGCGACACTTTCTTCTCCTTTGGAAGAACAACGTGAAAGAGCGTTCAAAATCATTGGTAGAAAAAATATTTTTTTGGTATATGTGTCTTGTCCTCTTGAAACCGCTATATCGCGTGACCCAAAAGGTTTGTATGCAAAATACTACAAAAATGAAATTACAAATATGGCAGGGATAGATATACCCTACGAAACGCCCGAAGATGCCGACCTTGTACTAAACACCGATTTTTTTGATATTCAAACTTGCATAAAAACATTACACGAATCACTCATTAAAAGAAGAAAATGAAAATATTACTTCGTTACAATAATAATTCTAAAGGGAGCAACGACAAATGGCGATTACTTATTGACGATAAGGAATTTATATGCTCACATATCAATATTCAAGCAAGTTGCGAAACTTGTACTGAGGAAATTTTTGAGAATGGAGTGCGTAAAGAAAAACATCACATCAGACCTATAAACTTTCGTGAAATTGTTTTTCAAATTGGACAAGATGATAAACTTATTGCTTTAATTCTATGAGCGCAAATATGTTTATTGGCAGATTTCAGCCACCGCACAAAGGACACCAAGCAATATTCAATACTTATCTTGATAAAGGTGAGCCAATTTTAATTGCGATACGAAATGTGCCGACTGATGAAAAGAATCCACTAACTGCTTTGCAGGTTTACTACTTGTGGAAAGAAATTTATCGTGATAATGCTTTAGTTCAAATAATGGTTATACCCGACATTAAGAGCGTGAATTATGGCAGAGATGTTGGTTATGCAGTAAACGAGATTGAAGCACCAAAAGAAATTCAGCGCATTTCTGCAACTTTTATTCGTGACGAAATAAAAAGTGGTAAAACGAATTGGAAAAATTATGTTGATAGTTCGGTTTGGGATGCCATACAACAAATTTTACTTAAATAAATTATTATGGGTCGGGTGGGATTTCATACTCAATTCCCGTAATATAAGAAACAAATCTTGTGTTTTTATTCGCTTGACCTGCAACTAAAATATCTATACAATTATTCGTTGCTTGTACTTCTAAATCATTTGGGGAAAACCCCGAACCAACGTGATGTGCATACCTCTCGCAATGTGACATAGTTAAAGTGCCTCCCGTATTGTAAAAAACTGCAAATACGTCACTTGAAATTTGCCTAAAATCATTTGTTGTTCCTAATGTTTTTATATTCACACTTATCGCGGTGTCGTCTCTTGTTTCTATAGGCAAAGAACCACCATCAAGCAGCATTGACACGGGCGTATCGTCAACCACCTGTACATAAGCAACTAATTCAAAATGTTGTCCATTTCCTGCGTTACCATTAAAATTATGATTAGCGTGAACTCGTTGACCCCACCTTTCGTTTAATGTTAATGTACCCGAAGAAGTGCCAAAGTATCCGCTTGAAGTTATACAATTATAGTTGCCATTTATTATTGTAGAATAATTTCCATCATTTGAGTTTGATTCACCATTTATGATTGAACCAAAAGCTCCATTCATTGCATTATTTACACCATTGCCAACAAACTCGTGTTCATTATTGATAGTATTAAGGCAACCATTCCCGATAAAACCATTTG
>RFNS01000066.1 GCA_009927055.1 Alphaproteobacteria bacterium
ACAACTCGCACCACAATCAATAGTATTGCTACAACCATTGACTATTGCAGAATGATTTGCACATCTAATAAAATTTTTACAACCCGAACCGATAAACGCTATTCCCCCCGATACTACACAATTTGCACCACCACTTAAAATACCCGAAAAACCTGTACTTCCCGTTAGACAATTATTCCAACCGCCACCAATAATTGAACAACCTTGACAATTCTTATTCAGACAACCACCAACAATACTTGAATCAGTTAAACCACCACATACACAATTTTGCTGACCTCCACCAATAAAACTAAAATTATTTAACGCAGTATTAAAATAACCTCCCGAAACGGATGCGTGTTGCCCTGCCGTATTACAACGACCACCTCCAATATTGCCATATTGACCCGATGCAGTATTTATTCTACCGCCACCGACAAAAGTGCTATTCCCTGTTGCAAAATTACAAAAACCTCCTACCACGCTTGAAAAAGCATTATTGACAATATTTAGTTTTCCACCTACTATCGTTGATGATTCTCGGCATTTACAAATACAATTGTTGCATCCACCAACAATACTTGAAAAACAACTTTCGCAAGAAATTTGATTATTACACCCACCTCCAACAAAAGAAGTATTTGCTAAACAATCTATCCGATTGCTACAACCACCACCAATAAACGAGCAATTAGAAGAACTACAAATAAAATTGGATATTCCACCGACTATTGATGAAGTACAAGCATTAACATTATTCGCCCTCCCACCTAAAATAGACGATTCACAAAAATTACAAATTACGTTTGAGTTACCACCACCTATTACACTATCGCAACCAAAGGTAGAATTACCCGACCCTCCACCAATTACTGCTGACCTCCCACAATTAATATTCAAACCACCACCGCCAATAAAAGCAAATGTATTGCCCGTACAATTACAAAGTCCTCCACTAATTACACTATAAAGATTACTTGACGTAACGCAATTTTGTTTACCACCACCAATAAACGAGCAATGTGAACCGCTACAAATTAGATTACAAAAACCTCCTCCGACAAATGAACTACACCCATTACTTAAATTTAGGCAACCCCCTACTACTGCGCTGAAAGGTTGACAAGATTGATTTCCCCTGCCACCTAAAATTGAGGAACAATTGCCGATGGCTGAATTTCTATCACCGCCACTAACTAT
>RFNS01000311.1 GCA_009927055.1 Alphaproteobacteria bacterium
CGCAACGTCGTCGACCACGTCCGGTCGGCGCCGACAGTGTGCGAGATGCCCCGCACCCAGCACGACTGTGTGAACGTCCCGCCACCGATCGGCGACAGGACCACAGCCACCCGGTCGCTGACATCGAGCGCCAACACCGGAGCCACCAGCGCCGACGACGCCCGCGGCAACACCGACAACGAATCGACCCGCAACTCCGGCTCAGCCAACACGTAGAGCGCCAGCGACGCCCACGCATCAGCGGCCGCCTGCGTCGAGAACGGCAACTCGGTCGCCGCCAACGACGCCGCCACATCGGCGGTGTACTTCGTCACGCTGGCGTTGTCGGTCAGCGTCGTCACCGTCGGCGAACCGGCCAGCGCGTACTGCACCTGATTCACCAGCGAATCGTCGTCGTAGACGACAGCGATGTCGGCGAACTCGAGGCCGGTGCCGTTGTCGCTGAACGTCGCCTCGGCCGCACCGCTCAACGCCTCGACGAACGTGCGGAACGTCACCACACCAGCAGGCGACACCCACACATCACCGACCTCGGCATCGACCACCTCGGTAATCAGATCCCACGCCGAGCCGCCATAGGTCGTCGCCGCCAGAACGGCACCACCGGCAGACAGGTCACGCAACGCCGTCGGCCAACCGACAGCATCGAGGATGCGAGCGATCCGCTGCGACACCGTGTCACCGGCACCGACAGCGACAGCCAACTGGGCGAGGTTGCGTTGCGACAGCACACTTACCGCATCGGCCATCGACAACGTCACCGTCGCATCGAGACCCGACGACAAGAACGCCATGTCGATCTGCACGACACGGCCTGTCAGCACCTCCACCATCGACACACCGTTGCTGCACGTGATCCGCGCCGGGGTGCCCGTGTACAGGTCGGTGTTGATCGACGGGTCGTACTGGCGACTGCGGTTGGCCAACGTCACCGACGCCGTACCCGCCTCGGTCGCCCGAGTGATGCCACCCGTCGCCCGCGACCCGCGGTCGACCGACAACTCCCGCACATCGGCAGTCACGTCGGTCCAGGTGCGGAGAAACAACTCGACCCGCCACTCGCCAGCAGCGAGCAACGGCAACGCAGCGACATCGGGCTGGCCGACGATCGACGGGTCGAACGACACCGGCGAACCGACCAGCGCCTGCATCGACGGCGCATCGACGCCGACGAGCTGCGGCCGACCGGCCAGCAGCATCACTCCTCCCAGACGACGTAGACGTTGAGGGCGCTGGCTGTGGCGGCACCGAAGTTCCACAGCACGAGACCGGCGGTGCCGGCCGGGCCGGCAACCAGATCATCGAACTGCCAGATGACACCGGCACCGATCGTCGCCGGGAGAGCCCAGCGACGCATCGAGTTAGCGATCGTCACCGTCGGCGCCGTCGACCACGCCGTGTCAAGGTTCGCGATCGATGCAGGGTCGCCGGTGTCGTAGGCCTGGCCGAGCGCCGACGTCGTGGCCACGAAGGCGTTGGTCGCACGCAGCAGCGCCACGCTCGACGCCGTCGCAGCGTTGTTCGAGAACCCGATCTCACGGATGCGGACCCTTGACGATGCGCCTGCACGGATCGTGCAGAACGCCGCCGACGCAGCCGCCGCCGACGTGGTGGCGCTGATGTGGTACTTGGCCATGCTTGCCTCCCTGATCTACGCGCGCCAGCCGGAGCCGTTGCGCCGCTCGTACTGTTGGATCGCTCGCACCACCGATGCCCCATCGGCACCAGGCGGCATGTTGATGGTGACGTTCGTCGCCGGGCCCGACGTCGTCGTGGTGGACGTCATCGA
>RFNS01000065.1 GCA_009927055.1 Alphaproteobacteria bacterium
CGTTCCGAGGTGGAGCGAGTGGCACCACAGATCGCCGTCAAGGGTTTGCGGCGCGCAACCAGGAGACACTTCGACACCGAAGGGTGAGTGATGGCGAACAGAATCACCACCATCTTCGACCTCGACTCGAAGGGTTTCGACAGCGGGATCAAGAGCCTCCGCAAGGAGGTCGCCTCCGCCGACGGCGCCATCGAGAAGATGAAGGTGGCAGGCTCCGGCCTGGGCACGCTGCTGCAGGAGAACATCGCTGCAGCAGCGATGGCTGCCGGGGCTGCGCTGGTGACGTTCGGCGTCAAGTCGGTGCAGGCGTTCCAGGACACGGCGCTCGCCGCCGGGAAGTTCAGCGACGCCGCCGGCATCGCTGTCGATGATGCGTCCCGCTGGATCGAGGTTTCGGGCGACCTCGGCGTCAGCGCCGACGCCGTCCAGGGCGCGATGCAGAGGATGAACAAGGCCATCGCCGACGGTAAGCCGGTGATGGACGAGTTCGGCGATGCGATCGTCCGCAGTGCTGATGGCACGGTGAACTCGTCGGCGTCGTTTCAGAATCTGGTCACCCAGATCGGCGCGATCAAGGATCCGACCGAGCGCGCCAAGGCCGCTCAGGAGGCGTTCGGCAGGGGCTACGGCGAGATCGCCGAGTTGATGTCGATGTCGGCGACCGACTTGAAGTCGGCGCTCGACGGTGTCAGCGAAGCGAAGGTCATCGACGCTGCCGAACTCGAGAAGGCCCACAAGTTCCGTGCGGCGATGGACGACCTCAGGGATCGACTTGAGAATGTCGCGTTCGCTGTCGGCGAGCAGATCGTGCCGGTGCTCGGCGAGATGGCCGACGCTGTCGGTGTCGTCGATGATGCACTGGCGTCGCTCAGCGGCAACCAGGAGGGCGGTGGCATTGCCGGCCTGGTCCGTGCCGCTTACGAGTCGTCGGGCTTGTCCAAGTTCGTCGACTTCGTCAACGGCATGGGCGAGGTGTTCGGTGACTCTGCCGACGAGGCCGACAACCTCACCACTGCCATCGAGTACGGCACCACCGCTGCCGATGACATGGCGAAGATGTACCGGCAGCGGCTGGTGCCGGCGCTCGATGACACGACCGCCGCTGTCGATGAGACGACGGATGCGTACCGGTCGGCGACCGATGCTGTGCGAGCGCTCAAGGAGCGCCAG
>RFNS01000151.1 GCA_009927055.1 Alphaproteobacteria bacterium
CGGCCTTGTGCGCCGGTCAGCGAACCTCAGTGACCTCGCGAGCGTTACCACCGCGATCACGAACCTCACGGCGGGCAGCACCGTGTCAGGCACGGCAATCAGCAGCACCAACAAGATCGTTGACGCTGCCGCACCAATGCCCTTCGCAATGGTCAAGCCAGCCAGCGGCGACTACTTCACGTTTGGAGTCTCATCATCAAACGCCGCCAGCGCTTACGCCGAATCCACTGAAACGTGCCAACCAATCATCCTGCCGCACACCATCACGATCCAAAGCATCTCTGTCTTCGTAGGCACGGGCGGATCAGCGGGCACGGGAGGAACACCAGTAGTCCGACTGGCAATCCGAAACGACGACGGCAACAAGCCCGGTTCCGTCCTCAGCGAAGGCAGCACCCGACCAAGCACCTCTGGACTCACAAACGCTTTCGCCACAGCATCGTTCTCGTCAAACCCAACGCTCAACGCTGGAACCCTGTACTGGTTGTCCGCGACGCCACAAGGCGCACCGCAAACCCGCACGATCTTCCGGTACCCCACTACATGGCCGGTGATCACACCAACCAGCCTTGCGCAAAACGCCGGGTACATCATTGCCCTAGTCAGTAACGCCAGCAATACGACGGGCGCGCTGCCATCAACATTCACGGCTGGGACTGCTTCCACGCTTACCAGCACGAGTTACGTGTTCTCACTTCGCGCCGCCTGATGAACACCAGTTGCCTCGCGTGCGGCGCGCTGATCCCGCTGACAAGCCCAGCGCCACAATAGGTTCATGGCTTCCGGTCACACTCCCCCGCAGGCGGTGCGCTCTGCAGCACGTCGCGGACTTGAGATGTACGCGAATGGCGAGGGCGGCGACGGCCTCGAATCAGCGACCGTAGCCCGCGCCCGCAAGATCGCTTCGGGCGCCTCGCTGACCGACGAGCATGTCAAGCGGATGTACTCGTTCTTCGAGCGCCACGACAAGACGCGCCCCGACGACGGCGGCTCCGGCCCCTCTCCGTGGCGGACCGCATGGATGCTGTGGGGTGGCAACGCCGGTCGCAGGTGGGCCGCCTCGGTCGTCAAGCAGATGCAGGCCAAGCCCGCTGGCAAGTCGGTCGAGTTCTTGTGGGGTTTTGCCTTGCAAGGCAAAGCAGTCGAGGAGGACGGCGACCTCTACATCGAGGGCTACGCCTCCGACTTCGACATCGACCGCGACGGCGAGTACATCGCACCGGGCGCCCTGCAGAAGGCGCTTGACTCCTACATGAAGAACCCGATCCTCTGTTACCACCACAAGATGTCCGAGGCGATGGGTCAGGTAGTCGAGGCCCGCGTCGACGGTAAGGGCTTGTGGATCAAGGCCCGCGTCGATCAGCCCGAGCCGGGCACCGAGGCAGCCAACCGCTTTCGTCAGGTCGCTAAGGGCACGCTTCGCGGGTTCTCGATCGGCGGCTTCTTCAAGAAGGCAGTCGAACGCGGCCGCACGCTAATCAACGAAATCGACCTCGTAGAGATCTCTCTCACCCCGACTCCGGTCAACCCCCGGACGCTCGGAACGGTCGTTGGCAAGGCTCTCGAGCCCGAGGCCGCGCCCCACTTGGACCTCTCCGCCCTCGACACTTTCGAGGACGCGCTGGACCTTCTGTCACAGCGCTGAGTAGCTTTTTCCTGACTATCTGTATGACCTGCGTCACGCGGCGATAACTGATGGCCTAGCAGTAACAAGACAAAACAAGATCAGTTCAACCAATAGGAGATTAGGACAAATGTCCGATTCCACCCAGCCGCGTGACGAGGATCTCGCCGCTCGCCTCGAGGATCTGCAGGCCAAGGCCGCAGCCCTTCTCGACCGTGCAGAGACGGCCGACCCCGCCGACGCAAAGTCCCTGCGGGACGAACTCGACACCGAGATCAAGCCCGCCCTCGAAGCGCTCACCTCTGAGCGTGACGCTCAGGTCAAGGAGCGCGAGATGAAGGGTCTCAAGGAGCAGGTCAGCACGCTGACCAGCACCATCGAGGCT
>RFNS01000064.1 GCA_009927055.1 Alphaproteobacteria bacterium
AAGCTCTTCGTCGGGCAGGAATCTACGTACGGCACCGCCGCGACGACCGCGTTCGCGCGCCACATCGAGGGCACGCTCAACGCGACGTTGAGCCAGACCGAGATCGAGCACAACGCCGGTAGCGCGCGGCTGTTTCAACAGTTCGTGACGAGGCAGGGGTTGAAGAGCAACGACTCCAGCGTGGCCTTCGGCATCCACGCGAAGCCCGCGTTCGCCAAGCTCGACACCAGCGCGAGCCCGTCGACGCCGTACCTCGGCAAGCTGCTCGAGGCGATCCTCGGGGGCGAAGCGAAGGCCGCTGGCAGCACGGTGTCCGGTGCGGGCTCGAGCACGACGACGGTCGACGTGCAGAGCGGACACGGCACGCGCTTCAAGGTGGGCACCGCGATCCACGTCGAGGTGAGCAGCGTGTACTACCCGCGCGTGATCACCGCGATCGCGACGGACACGCTCACGGTGTGGCCCGAGCTCCCCAGCGCGCCCGCGAACGGCGACGACGTGATCAACTCGTACAGCTACTTCCTCACGGAATCGAACACGAAGAGCCTCACCATCGAGGACACCTTCACGGTGCCGTCGAGCGACGCGGCCACGGTGCAGCGTCGACTCCTGGGGTGCACGGGCGGGATCAACTTCTCGATCGCGCGCGACGCGCTTGCGACCTTCGGGTTTGATCTCAAGGCCGCGTCGTGGGACTACGGTTCGCTCTCGCTCGCGACGACCGTGGGCTCCGAAACGATGGGCGATCCGATCCCTGTCACGAACGCAAAGATCTGGCTGCAGGAGGCCGGTGTCTCGACCGACAACCAGTTCTTCGTCGCGTCGATGCAGGGCACGCTCAACCCCGGCATGCAGCACCTTCTCACGCTCGGCGGCGTGCAGGGCACGAGCGGTGTCGCGCGCATGGGCGGGCGAGACTCGGCCGAGTTCACGGTGCGCGCGCGCATCGACTACGACCGCTACACGCAGTGGTCGTCGCAGACGCTGCTTCGCTTCTTCGCCGCGTTCCCGTACGGCTCGGGCACCTCGCAGCGCGCGGTGTGTCTGCACGTCAATCAGGTGCAGCTCATCGGCAAGCCCGCGGAAGTGGAGGAAGGTGGCTTCCTGTACTACGACCTGAAGTTCAGGCCCGTGCTCGACACGAGCTACACGCTCGACACCGCGTCGGCCTCGCCCTACGTGTGGTCGCTGATCTAACGCACACAGAATCGAGGAGGACAGACCATGACAAAGTACCAGCCGCCCGCCGACCCGAAGGCCCCGTGGCGCATCGTGCTGTGCACCGATGGAGCGCGCGACGCAGCGATCGACGAGGACCGCTGCGACGCGGCCACGTTGGTCGACTACGTAATGTCGCGCGACCCTGCGATGATCGCCTCGGCGGTCCCGCTGCGCGATGGTATCGCGGTCACGTGGTGGACCCTCGCCCCGCTGAGCTTCGCGTTCGTCACGGAGCTGCTCGCGCGGGAGACCTCGCCCGAGCGGCAGCGCATCCTTGCGGCGCGCGCCGCACTGGTGCGTGTCGAGGGGCCGATGGGCGAGGGGCTCAACCTCGACGCACGTGAGCCAGGAGTGGGGGGAATGAGCTTGCTCGTCGCGTCGGAGGTCGAGCGCGTGTACCAGTCCTGCGGGTACGGTGGCGTACTCGAGCTCGGCGACACGGCCCTCGTGCGCGCGAGGCTTCGCCCGGGTGCGCGCGGCCCTTTCGGGCTGTGCCGCTGACGCTGGATGAGTCGTATTTCCGCGCTTCGGCGTGGCTCGGCTCGGACCAGTTTGACGCGGCGCTAATCCAGACCCCGTGCGGGTGCGAGCTCGCGGAGAAGGCGCAGCGCGAGCCCGACCCGAGCGCGCGCAAGGTGCTCTCGCGGGAAGCGAGCGAGGCGCAGCAGGGGTGGTGCTGCCCGCACGCGGGACACGCTCTACGACCGCTTGATTTTGCGCGCGTCCAGACCCTCGATGCGGTCGAGCGCATGACGGGCTGGCGTGGTGCGCAGACATGCCCGCGCGCGGCCCTGAGCGCGCCGGGAGTGACCGACGCGCTTCGGCTGCTACCGGCGGTCGAACACGGCACGCTGGCGACGCTGCAGGGCCTTCCAGCGGTCCTTCACGAAGCGGCGTATGCTTGCGCGGCGGGCCGCGCCGAGCGGTACGAGTACGAGCAGCGCGTACGAGAGCAGAACCAGAAGGCGGCGAGCAGTGGCTGAGAAGATCCAGATCCAGATCGACGCGGAAACGCGTCAGGCAATCGCATCGCTGGCGAAACTGCAGAGCGCGACGGACGACGTCACGAAGGCGACGAACAAGCTCACGCTTGCGCAGTCCGCCTGGAAGACTCTGAACACGGACATCAGCAAGCTCGGCGGTTCGTTCGGGCAGTTCAGTCGCAACGTTGCGACCGGTGTCGCGGCAGGCGTCGCAGGGTTCGCCGCGCTGGCGTACAAGGCGACGGAGCTAGCCGCTGCGGTCGAGCAACAGGAGATGGCGATCACTCGCCTTGGCCCCGCGTACGAAGCGGTACGCGCAGCGACGGCTGGCGTCGTCACCGCGCAAGATGCGCTCAAAGCGCAGCAGACGCTCGTGCAAGCGGGCATCCGCGTGTCGAGCGAGCAGCTCGCGACGATCACGCGTGCGGCTCGCGAGTACTCGCGCGCGACTGGCACGGAGCTGACGCAGTCGCTGGAGCAACTGACCGACGCGCTCCGCACCGGCTCGGGCGAGGGTCTCGGGCGCTTCGGGGTGTCGCTGCAGCAGGGCGTGACCGGCTCGCGCGCGTTCGGGTCGGCGCTGCAGCAACTGACGACGCAACAGCAGAACATGACGGTTTCGTCGCGCACGCTCCGAGAAGATCTCGACAAGCTTCCCGAGGGGCTCATGGCGATCGGCTCCGCAATCCTCTCGGTGCTCGAAGGTCCCGCCGACGCGCTCACTCGATGGCTCACTGGTCTCGTGGGAGCGAGCACGAGCTTGCGAGGTGCGCTCTCGGAGATCGCCAGCGCGGGCGACACGATTCGCCAGCGCGAGCGGCAGGAGGCGACCGACCGCGCCAACATGGAGCGACTTGCGG
>RFNS01000063.1 GCA_009927055.1 Alphaproteobacteria bacterium
CCCTAATTTGTCATCGATTGCGGTTGGTTTAACGTATACATTAACCACAAGCGGCGGGAATAAAATTTATACTTTTACGGGGGGAACCGGCACCGTTACGGTTTAATGCTATGGCACATTACGCTTTTCTTGATGAAAATAATGTTGTAACCGAAGTCATTGTTGGTAAAGATGAAACCGATACAGCGCACGATTGGGAACAATGGTACGGTGACTTCCGAGGGCAAGTATGCAAACGAACAAGCTACAACACCGCTTGCGGTGTTCATCGATTAGGCGGCGTTCCATATCGAAAAAACTATGCCGGAATTGGCTACACTTATGACGCGCAGCGCGATGCTTTTATTCCGCCAAAAGTTTTTGATTCTTGGGTACTAAATGAATCAAGCGCTCAATGGGAGGCACCGATTCCGATGCCTGATGACGGTAAGCCTTATGCCTGGGATGAGTCAATTGTCAATTGGGTTGAAATAGAGCTTGAGTAAATGGAACTTTATAATTTATTTCCAACAGCAATTGGCTTTGCCGGTTTTAATCGCGCATTGACTGATGAAGAGTTGTTTTTTATTCAAACGCTTGAAACAAGAAAAAATATCGGGAACACGACAAGTGTTGATAATTTTGTGTTACGCAATGCTGCGCTGACCGAATTGCGAGCGTTTATTGAGGACGCTGTTGCCGATTATTTTCATAGCACCGTAAACCCGAAACACAATGTCAACTTGAGAATGACGCAAAGTTGGTGCAATTACAGCGAACCTGGACAACATCACCACAAACACGCGCATCCGAATAGTTTCGTTTCAGGCGTGTTTTATGTTCAAACAAACCCCGATGATCGAATTTATTTTTATCGGGATGAGTGGCAGCAAATTAAGCTGCCGCCTGAAACATGGAACGCCTACAACAGCGAATCATGGTGGTTTCATGTAAAAGCAGGGCAATTGATTTTGTTTCCTTCATCATTGCCGCACATGGTGCAGGAAGTTAAGGGTGAGCTTGTTCGCATTTCACTATCGTTCAATACTTTCCCAGTGGGAACTGTTGGCGAGGAGATGGAGCTTACAGGCTTAAGATTAGAGGCTTAAATGTTGTCAACCCTTGCGCACTTGCAACAAAGCGTTTGGCCTTTGCTTGAGCAAGTCTATGGGCTTCCTAGCGGGATTTTGAACGCGATTGCAGGGGTTGAAACCGGGGGAACCTATAATCCTAATGCGGTCAACCGTGACGCAAAGGGACTGTTTCAAATCAGACCCGTTGCGCTGCAACAGCTCAAGATCGATACCGGCATTGACTTTGACCCCTTCAGCCCAGGCGCAGCAAGCGCCGCTGCTGCGCTGTTGCTGCGCAGACAGTTGAGAATGTTTAGAGGCGATG
>RFNS01000137.1 GCA_009927055.1 Alphaproteobacteria bacterium
CTTGTTGCAGTAACAACAAATTGCGTAAGTGTATTTCCCGTATCGGCATTTATTTCAATCGTTGTACCATCGGGTATTGTCATTGTTTGAGATTGTGAATTTACAACACTACAAGCACCTCCCGAAGCCAAAACCGATATGCTTCTTGCATTGATAATAGTTAATGTTTGACCAACACTTATGGTAAATAAAAATGGTACTTGTTCATTTAATGGCATACTAATTCAAGATTTCTTCTAATTCTATTTCTTTTAACGCATCCGAATTTTTGTAAAGATATAAACGAACATCTTTTTCTTCTTCTTCCAACAAATAAATGATTACAAACAAATTCGACATTTCGCAATCATATTCTTTAGCGTATTTCTTTAGAGTAGTTTCTATAAAACTACCACATATCGCCTCACGATTCATCAAATCAAATTTGACATTGAGAATTTCATTAAACTTTACAAATACTGATTCTTCTCCTCGAATCATTTTTTTATATTTTACTTGTTTGCTCTCCGCATCCCATAAAATCAAAATTTGAATATCGGTAGTTGATTTGGTTAAAGTTTCCGCAAAATGCGTAATACCATTACGCATAATTTTTTCTACATATTCGTTTATCATTTCATTTAAGTTTGAAGCAAAACTATTAAATTGAATAGTTCACATCAATATTTTTGAAACCTAATAAACCAAATCTGCCCGTTATTTTACCAACAAATTGCCATTTAGTTTCAGATGACTGACCTACCGCGAGATTAGAAACCAAAACTGATAATAGATTTTCACCAACCGATAAAGGGTCAAGTTGCACCTCAATAGGCAATGTAGCAAAACCATTCGGGTTAAGTGTTGTATTAATGCCACTTTTTTTGACATTAGCGATTTTTGTTCCTTTGAACTTGATGTCAATGTTATATGAGTTGATTGTAAATTTAACATCGGTAGGATTATTGATAACAATATCGGCTCTAACCTTTACATTGGTTAAACCTATATTATCAATTTCGATATTTTGAAACCTATATTCGAGTTTTTCAAGTTTTGATGCTTGTCGCTTCAAGTAATAAGCATAGCCACCTATTGCCAAGCCAATTCCTCCAATCAAAAATCCTATCTTCTTATTCATTTTTTTGATAATTTATAGACAAGAAAACCGACTAAACCTAATACAACAACACCCCCACCGACCCAAACCCATATTGGAGTTTTTTTACTACTTGGAGTATATGATGTTGTTTGTGTTGATGATTTTGTCCTACCCTCTATATCTCTACCTATTCCTAAAGCGGAAGTTGTTTTTGTGAAAATATCTAAAGCACCCGACAAACCCGACTTTATTTTCTCGCCTCTCTCTGCTTTTCTTTGCGCTTTTTTTGTTTCATTTATTTCATCAAAACTTGCGCCTTTCTCTTTTAACTTTTGTTCAAGTTCAGAAAACAAAGCATTACGACCTGCTTCATCCGTTGGAGATAAAGCATCAATACGTTTGTAATAATCTTCGCGTAAGGCATCAAGTTCTTTTTTTTGTTTTCTTTTGTCACCAAAGAAATTCAAAAATTGCGTATTGCTTTGAGCCAACTGCTTATATGTAGGGCAAGGTGTTTTATACTTTTCATTTCCAAAACCAAAAGATTCATCTTGCAATCCCCAATCGTTAATATCCATTTCCATAATATATTTATTTACCGAATTTTTTGTAAACAATAAAACTTATGACACCTAAAGCAAGAATACCAAGTCCGATATACACAAATTTCATATTGCCCGAACCTTCTTCTTCGGGTAATGATGGTGGCATTAAATCACTTGGTGTAGATTTTGTCATACCAATACCTGCTTCTTCAACGCATTTTCTATATTCTTCCTTTTTTTTCCTACCAAATAGAGGTTTACGACCACACGATGCAATTCTTTCTTGTCTTAATGCTGATTTGCCCGAAGCGGCTCTTTGACCTGCTATTGTTGATGTTGCTTGTACTCCCGTGCGAAGCAAGGTATCTAATATTTGGGGGTCTATTGGCATTTTATTTTTTGGTTTTTCTATTGTTGATTGTTCTATTTCGTTTCCCATACTTTAGTTTTTATTTTTACTCATATAGTATAAGCCAAAACCTATTGCTGATAAAATTACTGCACCTATAACAATGTTTTTTGCGGAGAACAATGATTTGTTATTTCCTAAACTCTCTTGCAATTCCAATAATGCCGCTTTTTTCTCATCCGCAGTAAGATTTGGATTTTCCATAATTGCTTTAACTGAATCAAAACCACTTTCTTGCGCTTTAATAATTTCATCCGCTATGGCTTGTTCTTGCGGTGTCATTTGAGCATCAATCTTCTTTTCTTTATTCTCGGCTTCTTTGATTTCTTGTTCGATTTTGGCAAGTTCAATTTGGCTTTTGTAATTGGATTTGTCGCCAATAGATTTAACAGCCGATGTTAAAACTGCACCACCCGATGCTATTATGGCACTCAAAGTAGTCGGTTCCATATTGACAAATTCGCTTTCAAGGTCATTCGGCAATTGTGGATTTTTACCTGCTTTTGAGCGACATTTTTTGCCACAAGCTAAAGGGTGTTTACCTTTTCCTTTGCTAATTGCTCTATCCAAAGCATCAAGTTTACCACCTAATTTTTCCCACTTCTCATTCAGTTTTTGCTTTCCTTTCTCGTTGAGCAAATTAAAACGTGATGCTGAACCTCTGAAATTCAATCTTACTAAAGACAAAAACGCACTTCTTGGTATTACAAGAGTTCCTCTTGCAATTACTCTGCCTACTTTTTTAAGTCCTTTTCCAATTTTCTTAAATAATTTTTTGCCTCTACCTTTGCCAAATTCAGCAAATTCCTCATTCTCATATTCAGCAAAAGAGGAAAATTTATCTCTAACCTTTTTGTATAACTTTTGTCTTTTTATTTCACCTTCTTTACCTAAAAAAATATTTTGTTTTTTGTTTGGGTACAATTGCAAAACATTGCACATCATCTCATCCGATTTATTATCATACATAAACCGACCTTGATTTCTTTTTCTAAAACCTTCTTTCATAGGTTCTTTTTCGTAGAATTGTGCGTTCATTTTTTCAATGTTATATGTTTACACCAATACTTGATAAATGTTGTCTAACTTTCTGCATTTCGCCTGTGTCCAAATCACTTGTAAGCAAATATGATAACGAACCTGTAACATCACCCATTCCCCAACCACATTCGTCCCAAGTTCTTGTGCCAAATGTTGATGACAATAAATACCAATCTGCTTTGTTTTTAAGTGATTTTATTGTATTTACAATTTCCAACGCTCCATTATCTAAAGGGTCACACCCATCTGCGGCACTTAATATGAGTGAAACTTTTGATTGCGCTTCTGCGTCAGAAAATGTCGGTTTAATACCTTGACTTTCGGCTTGTTGTAATTCATCTTTAGCTTCTCTGCCCTCCTTTCCTTCTTTGCCTTTGTCAATTGCTTTTTTTACACCTTTGTATATTGCAAAGCCGATACCTCCTATTGCTAATACGCTAACAACTGCTATCGTTCCTTTTGCCCACATTGGTAAACTCTTAAAATCAATCATATTGTTTTATTTTTACTTCAATATTATTAAAATCATTTTGATAACTCATCTCATAATGAGTATCTTCAAAGTTACGAATAAATTTGTCAATAATTTTCATTCGGTTTCCATTCACCATATTCGGAGAATTTGAAAACACTTGTGTAAAAACATTGTAGGCATCAATTCTCGGATAACCTAAACCCAAGTAAATCAATAATCCGTTCAAATCTGCTTCCGTTTCGTTACTTATGTCAGTATTCAAATAGTAGTGACTAAATTCGTGAAGCAAAATGCACATTCGCATCGGAATCGTGTATTCTTTGAATTTATCTTTACTTACCTCTATTATTCCTTCACTTTTACTTATTCTTGCAGGGGTATTAAGTGGTTTACCCATATCATCAAGAATATCATTTAGATAATCTATGCGAAACTTTCCATCGTCAGATGTGTATATGCTATTCCCTGCACTTATGTACCCTGCTTTAGCACAAAACTCTTGACAAAAATTTATGTAATTTTGAATTGTACTATTTGTGTAGTTAAACGCAGTCAATTTTCTCTTTAAGGGTAAAATTTGCAAATTACCTACCTTATAGGAATCATCTATTGTACCATCCATTTGCTTTTCACTCTTAATGATGATAGTTGCATTAGGGGGTGATATAGGCATACGAACCCAAAAAGTTTGTTGACCCTCTACAACACAATATCTATTTGTGTAATTTGTAAAAGGTTTTTCATCATCCTTTACCTTCAAATACATTTTTCGCGGTTCTTTACAACGAATTGTGATTTGTAAGCAACAAGGTTTCTTTTTAGTTTTTGCTTTTATTCTCATTTTTTCAATTTAGGAATTACTATGAATAAACCAATAGCCAAAACTAAACCTATACCAATGTATTTAAGCGGAACTCCACCAAATGATATTTCAGAATCACCACCATTGGCATTGAACATATTATCATCAAAATCCAACTTTGAATTTAGTTGTTGTTCCAAAATCCAATCCTTGAATGGCAATTTTGATTTGCTCAATTTATATTTTTGATTGAGTGTCATTTCTTTGTTGTAACGAAACCAATTATCATCCCCACAATTGCCGTATAAATAGGATTACTCCTAAAAATACCCCCTGCAATTAAACCGACTATGCCACCTGCGAGTACACCCGACATACGATTTTTATTGTCTGCTTCAATCATATTGGAGAAGCCACCATTCATTACTGCTTTTATTTTCTTATTTTGAGAACCTTTCACTTTCCTCTTGTTTTATAGTATGCAAAAAAACCTATTGCAACCAAACCCAACAATAAATACATTGCAGAGTTATTTCCACTACCTTCGGATAACGAAATCTTTTCTTGTCCATCCATATTGAGATAATTAGTCATCGTTTTGTCAAGCGTTTTGCTATACAAATTCTCTTTCATCATATCTCTCGCTATCAATGTTGCGTCTTTTAATTCCTTTGGGTGTTTCTTTAGGAAATCACTACCCTTTTGCATAACATCACGAAAACTTATTGTTTTTTGATGATTATTACGAATGACCGAACCATCTTGATTTACTAAAAAGGATAAGCGTATTACCCTATTCAGCATTTTCAGATTATCTGAATTTTTATTTACTGCTTCGGCTAAATGTTCGGGGTGTGTGCTTTTGTACTTAATGCCATTATTATCTAAAACTTCTGCAACTGCATTTGGAAATAGTAAATACGCTTTACTCATTTCTTCAACAATCAATACTTTTTTTTCTTTAGGTGTTGATTGATTGAAATTTTCAATCACATTATGTTTTACAAATCTCATTTCTTATTGATAAGAGTTAAAATGGCAATTGCTACAATACTGAAAATAATCAATGACTGATTATTCATTTTATTGGATGTATCTCCATCCGCACCAAATTTACATTTACAATCACCATTGCAATTTGCGTAACTATCAAAACCACACATCGGACAACCCGAAGCATTAAGTTTGGCATTTATTGGTGTACCTTTTGTGTATGGCTTTTTATTAAATGGATTTGCAAAAGTTTTGCCAAACATTTGTGATGCTTGGTTTAATTCAAAATCGGCATCTTTTACCTCTCTATCTACCGATTCAATCAATTCTCTATCGGGGTGTATTCTCGCAAGACACTTCAAAGCAAGTTCTCTATCAATTTGAACATATTTTTTTAGCATCATCGCAAGTTCCTTTTTATTTCTTGGTTTTGGGAAATCTATACCCGAATCTTGCAAGACCTCATAACAAGCGTTAGGCACTTTTTCTGCTAAATAATCGCAAATAGTTATTTTTTTATTTCTCATAGTATTGTAAAAAAAAAGGGGGCATAGGGTTTTGTTGCCCTTGCCCCCGTTTTTAGGTTTTTATAGAATGACTATAATTATCTACCGAGCCTACGCTGACCACCACCCATTCTACGCTTTGGAGCGGCAATGTTGATTTTAGTGCCTTGAACAACGGGAGGTCTGCCATAATCTTGAACTGCTTGACGACCTGCAAGAGCGCGAGATACACTAACAGTTTCAGAAGGATAGAAGTAAATCTTCATTGTAGCACTTGCCAAAATTGAAGAAATTGTCAGATAAGTAAAGCCATCAATACGATACTCAAACTTAAATGCAATTTTATCAGTTTGAAACTGATATGGGTCAATTGTTGGTGTCAAAACTTTACTTGTAATATTACCATTGATGTCCTTTTTGAGTAACGGTAATAGTTTCAAGCACTTGGTTTGCAGTAGCAGATGATGTATAAGTCAGACCTACGCTGAATGGCTTGTTCATTGACTGATACAAAAATTCTGTGTACGTCACATTTGCAATACCCATAGATATTGAAATACCTGCGGTGTTACCATAAGCAGGGGCAGATGTTCCAATAAAGGAATATGCTCCCAAAATGGTTACATTGTTAATTGCAGATGCGGTAGTATTTTGAACATTGATAATGTAAGGTTGTGATGTTGGTGCGCTACTTGGAGCAGAACCATCGGCATATCCATAATCATCATCGAAGCCAAAATCTTCATCATCAAAAGAATCAAAATCACCATCAAACGAATGATAGTTATTGTTCGCGAACTCATTAAGTTCTTCAAAATATTTATTCAAACTCACTTTTTTAAGTATTAATAGTTAGTAATTGACTTTTTTTTCGCTTTTTCTTTGTTACATATCGTCACCATCATAACCGAAAGAAGATTCAGTAGGAGCATCCAAAGGAGTTGTTGGAGTTGTTGGAGTTGATGTCATACCACCTCCACTCATAAAACTCTTGTATGCCCACATACCTAACATCCACCCTACGGCTACTTTGCCAACGCTAACAAGCATTTTTTGGTAGTCCATAATAATTTCGTTAATTAAGGATTACTTATTCAAAAACTTGTTGTATGCCCAAGTTCCAACGGCTACACCTACTGCGATGCTTACTGCACCCATCAAAATATCAGTAATTTGTTTCATAAAAAAATTTTTTGGTTTTTAATTTGTTTTGCCGAATACACATTCAGCGTGACAAAGAAAAATACAAACTGAAATAAACTCTATTCAGTTAGTAACCTTTTATGAAACTTTTATTGTACTATAAATTTTTTGAGAAATACTTATGTAGCAAGTGTTTCTTGACCGATAGAGAAGCATCGGCAATGGTTTTATGCACCTTATTACCATCTAAATTAACTCTGCGTGTTTCGGGAGTAACCACTTTTGAGTATTTTTTTATCATATAATCTTCAATTCCTTTGATTGCCATTTGTTCAGTTATACGACCTTTTATCTTTCCCATATCAATATCACAATAACAAAAAAACCTTTCGTTTCCATTATTGTATTGAAACTCTACAAGTGATTCTGCTATTTTGAGCATTTCATATTTGTCCTCAAACTTTTTTTCGTGTCTATCTACGCTTTGATTGTTTTTATGAAAACGAATCCAATTCGCATTTTCCCAAACCGTTGTCGGCACTTTACCTATTGCTTGATAGTGCATAATAATATCCATATCAGCGTGTCGGTTCGTACATATTGCCCCAACAACATCTTTTGGAAAGTGATGTGTTAGATATTTATTAATATCCTCAATCAAAAGCAAACCACCTCTGAAATTTTCTAAAATGAAATAAAGTGCTTGACAAACATCTTCAAGTGACATTTTACTTCCATTAGGATTGAAAGGTCTAATTCTTCGCGCTTCAATAGTAGGATGAACTGAAAATAACTTTACATCTGACAATTTCAAACCCTTTATGTTTTGAAACTCATCATTTACATCCATAATTAAAACTCTACGGGGTATAGAATGACCACTATAACCGAGAACATACTGCTCAATTATTTGTAAAGTAGTAAAAGTTTTACCAATACCTCTTTTGCCAACCGCTATACCTAATTGCGCCTCTCTCATAGTGCAAAAATAATATTTTGTTTACATCAATCTTTTCTTTTTCGGTATATGTAAATAACACCTCTTTTAGCACCCTCTGATTCATTGTTGTAGTGATAAGAATATCCGTTTTCGCCATAAATCTTATCAAGTGAATCTTTTATCCATTCGTAAGTAAAGTCTTGTCCATTATATGAATCATATCCTAAATCACCTCTATTAGGAACTTTGAAATCGTGAATACAAATGATTGGTTGCATCTTATTCTCTGCAATTATTTGCAATTCATCAATAAGAGGACAATGCTTTTCCCAATGGGCATCAAGGAAAAAAAGAACCTTCGTTTTATTAAGACTTGGACATAATCTTTTCAAAATATCTATGGTATCTCCGTGAATCAAATCTATTTTGTGCTTTGATTGATATTCCGAAAAGGTTTTTTCCGCCTCTAAATAATGGCTGTGCTGTAATTCAATAGTTATGGTATCGCACATTTCAGCAAACTTTAAAGTTGAAAAACCAAAATATGTTCCTGTTTCAACTATTTGTTCTATGTTATAGTCTTTAACAAGTTTATGAACTTCTTTGCCAATAAAGGAATCGCCCTCAAATCCTAATTGGTTTCTTTGCATATACGCATCGTGAAAAACTCTTGCCATTTTAATATCCTCCTTTTAAAGTAAAAATTACATTTTCATTCATTGTGTGTTCAGCATTTTCCCATCTGCTTACAAAATGCCCTTCTCTTTCTAAAGAGAATTTGTATAAACCTGCCACTAAACTAATAACTGATTGGTCTTGCCTATGGTGTAAGAATCTTGTGTCTTGGCTTTCTTGCAATCGCTGTTCTTCGTTGGGAAATTTATGACCATAAACCGCACCCGTACTTATTGAAGCAAAAATCTTTTCTACAAAATCTTTTCCTCTTTGCGTTTCGCAATCAATACCAAAAACATTTGAAGCACATTCATAAATACTCTGCGCTTCATCTCTTGTTATTCCATAAGCATTTAAACTTTTGTCATTACAAGTTTGAGCGCAGTTATATCCACTCTCATATAAGTAATAACCATTTTCATTTATGTATGCCCAAATATCATCTAATGGTCTGACTGCTTGAATCGAACAATCTAAATATAAAATTTTGGTATAGCCCTTTTTATAGGCTTGATAAATAGCGTGTATTTTATCCGCATAAGGAGTTAAAAATTTTGGGTGTTCATGCCTTTCAAAAAGAAAATCAGCATTTTCTCCTTGATTTTTTAAAGATTCAAGCAATCTTTTTTGTCCGCTATGATACCAAGAATTTTCACTTGCAACGGCTATGTTTACTATTGCTTTATTTGATTCCATACTTTTCATTGTGGGGTATATGGTTTGAATATCTATAATCAAAAAGAAATTCGTTAATGAAAACTTCTTTTGAGCAAAGGTTCGTTAGTGCATCGGCATATAGTTTATCCTCCCCATATCGTAAATCTTGAAAACCAACTTGTATTGCTAACTCTCTTTTAACAGGATTAAAGTGCGTTACGTTTCTAACATAATCGTAACCATCTTGTTTTCCGCCCAAACCTTATATTTTAAAGAATGACAACACGTTTGATTATTTTGACCATTGGTTGTCATATTTATCAAAAAGCCTACACAATCGGGATTCTCTTGAATTGCCGTAATTATTTTAGGAAGATATGCCTCTCTTGGAATATCATCTGAATCAAAATAAACTATGTATTCATTTTTAGATTGTTCAAGAAGTTTTTGTCTTTTCAAACCAATACTGATTTCTTTGTTGTCCTCTAAAAAAAAAATTTCCACTAAATCATCATACTTGAATTTTTTTATCATACTTGTAAAAGTTTCATATAAGGTATGAAATTCATTTCTCCTATCAATAGTAGTGGCTATAAGTATTGACAATCTATTTTTCATATTGGAAAGTTGTTCATTTTTCGTTGATTGTAATTCGTTTCGTCTTGTGACCAAAAAGCTTGATTCATTCTATAAAGATTGTCTTCACGAATTACAGAGCCAACCTCCCAAGAAGGGTGATAGTGTCTAATAATACTTGTTTCTATTTTTTTTAATTTACCTAATGCCAATCCCACTTCCGTAGATTCATTATCGCAAAATAGAGATTTATACGAAGGATGATAAATGTAATTGAAAATATTGTAATAATTTTT
>RFNS01000301.1 GCA_009927055.1 Alphaproteobacteria bacterium
AAAGGTTGTGCGATTTCCTCATCTGTCATGCCCATGGCGTAATAATAGCTGCGATGCGGCGCGCTTTTGGCCCCCACAGAAACATGACGGCTTGGCAGTTTAGATTTATCCCACATGATGGCCCCTGCAGTTGGCGGTTAAAAAAGCTTGTGGCAGATTAACGCCATGTTCAAAAGCAATCAATCATCGCTGCTGGAGAGAATAGCAACCGCGCTTGAGCGCATGGCGCCCGCAAAGGCGGTGCTGCCGCCGTGGCATGCGGCCAGCGCCTTTGTGTGGCAGGCCGATGGTGTTTTGCAGCCTGTGGCTTCTGTCAACGCGCTGCCGCTCGATTTGCTTTTGGGCATCGATCATCAAAAACAATCGCTGCTTCACAATACGCTGGCCTTTGCAGCCGGAAAGCCGGCCAACAATGCGCTGCTGTGGGGCGCGCGCGGCACAGGAAAAAGCAGCCTGGTCAAGGCCGTTCAGCAGCATGTTTTTGTGCAGCATCAGCGGCCTGTTGTGCTGGTTGACATTCACCGCGAGGATATTGGCACCCTGCCCCAGCTGCTGTCGATTATTCGCAAAACCCATACGCGCGTGATTATTTTTTGTGATGATCTTTCATTTAGCAAAGGCGATAGCAGCTATAAATCGCTGAAGGCCGTGCTGGAAGGCGGCGTAGAAGGCCGCCCCGATAACGCCGTGTTTTATGCCACCAGCAACCGCCGCCATTTATTATCGCGCGAGATGATTGAGAATGAACAATCGACCGCCATCATGCCAGGCGAGGCGGTGGAGGAAAATGTCTCTCTCTCCGATCGTTTTGGCCTGTGGCTTGGGTTTCATCACCTTGATCAGGCCACTTATTTATCGATTGTTGAAAAATATGCGGCGCATGTTGGTGTGATGCTGCCCGCCGAACAACTGCATGCCGAGGCGCTTGAATGGTCTGCCACCCGCGGGGCCAGATCGGGCCGTGTGGCGTGGCAGTTTATCACCGATTTGCAATCAAAAACTTTGGTTGACCAACATTAACCCTGACGGCTAAAGTGTTGTCTTGACACGAAAAGGTTCCCTTTGAGCACTGCCGCAAAAACCAACATTTCGCCCATGCCTGCCCCCTCTCTGTCGGGGGCCGAGATTGTTATTCGCGCCCTGCAAGATCAAGGGGTTGAGACAATTTTTGGTTATCCGGGCGGGGCCGTGCTGCCCATTTATGATGCGCTGTTCAAACAAAACAGCATTCAACACATTCTGGTGCGGCACGAGCAAGGGGCCGCCCATGCCGCCGAAGGCTATGCCCGATCGACCGGCAAGGTGGGGGTGCTGCTTGTCACCTCAGGCCCTGGGGCCACCAATACGGTCACCGGTTTGACCGATGCGCTGATGGACAGCATTCCGCTGGTGTGCATCACGGGGCAGGTGCCCACATTTTTAATCGGTACCGATGCATTTCAAGAATGCGATACCACCGGCATCACCCGTCCCTGCACCAAGCATAATTTTTTGGTGAAAAACGTGGCCGATTTGCCGCGGATTATGCACGAAGCATTTGACATTGCCCGCACCGGCCGCCCCGGCCCTGTGGTGATTGATATCCCCAAAGATATTCAGTTCGCCGAAGCGCCTTATTTTGGCCCCGCACAAATTAAGCCGCGATACAAAAAAATTGCGGCCACGCCCAAAGCGCCAGAGAGCGCCGCCATCGAAAAAGCCTTGCATCTGATGACACACGCGGAACGACCCATTTTTTATACGGGTGGCGGGGTGATTAATGCGGGCGAAAAAGCCTCGGCCCTGCTTTCAAAACTGGTGCGGGCCACGGGTTTTCCATGCACCAGCACGCTGATGGGTCTTGGCGCCTATCCCACCGATGATCAGCAATTTCTGGGCATGCTGGGCATGCACGGCACCTATGAAGCCAACATGGCCATGCACCAGTGCGATGTGATGATTAATGTGGGCGCGCGTTTTGATGATCGGGTCACAGGCAAGCTGAGCGAGTTCGCCCCCAAAGCCAAAAAAATCCACATCGATATTGACGCCAGCAGCATTAACAAAACCGTGCAGGCCGATGTGCCGATTGTGGCCGATGCCGCGCTGGCTTTGCAGGAAATGCTGAACATCTGGCAGCAAAAAAACTATCATGCCCAACAGCCGGCGCTGCAAAAATGGTGGGGCCAGATTGGCGAATGGCGCGCGCGTGACAGCCTGCGATACAAACAATCAGACACCATTATCAAACCGCAATACGCGCTGCAGCGGCTGAACATTCATACACTCGATCGCGATGTTTTTTTCACCACCGAAGTGGGCCAGCATCAAATGTGGGCGGCCCAGTTCCTTACCTTCCGCAAACCCAACAGGTGGATGACATCAGGGGGCCTCGGCACCATGGGCTATGGCCTGCCGGCCGCCATTGGCGCGCAGCTGGCCCACCCCAACGCGACGGTAATTGATGTGGCCGGCGAAGCCAGCATTTTAATGAACATTCAGGAAATCTGCACCGCTGTGCAATATCGCCTGCCGGTGAAGGTGTTTATTTTGAACAATCAATGGATGGGCATGGTGCGCCAGTGGCAGGAGTTGATTCACGGCGGGCGCTATTCGCAAAGCTATACCGAGGCGCTGCCCGATTTTGTGAAACTGGCCGAAGCCTTTGGCGCCGTTGGCCTGCGCGCTGAAAAACCCTCGGATGTTGATGGCGTGATTGCCGAAATGCTGAACGTTTCTGATCGTCCCGCCATTGTCGATGTGTGTGTTGATCCTAAGGAAAATTGCTTCCCCATGATCCCCGGCGGCAAGGCCCATTATGAAATGATTTTGGGGCCCGATGATGAACCATCATCCTCCACCCCTGATGAAGGAAAAATGCTGGTGTAGCCATGCCCCAAACCGAACAACGTCATTGCTTTGCTGTTTTGGTGCATAACGAGCCCGGCATTTTGGCCCGCATTGCGGGGCTGTTTTCGGGGCGCGGCTATAACATTGATAGTCTGACGGTGTCTGAGGTTGATGAGGAAGCCCATTCATCGCGCCTCAATATTGTAACACGCGGCACCGCGGCGGTGATTGAGCAAATCCGCGCCCAGTTGGGCCGCCTTATTCCTGTGCAGCGCGTGGCCGATTTGACCACGCAGGGCGATGTGATTGAACGCGATCTGGCCCTGTTAAAAGTATCTGTGACAGAACAAAACCGCGCCGCGATTATGAAGCATGCCGAACAATCGAAGGCGCACCCCGTTTATGTGGGCAAAAACACCATGATTTTTGAGCTGGCCGGCCACCCCGATGATATTGATACCCTGGTGGGCCTGCTGCGCCCCCTGGGCCTGATTGAAATTTCACGCACCGGCGTGGCCGCCATTGGCCGCGGTGATGAAACCCTTTAACCCCACCTCTAGGAGATAACCATGCGCGTTTATTATGATCGTGATGCCGATGTGAATTTGGTGAAAAATAAAAAAATTTGCATCGTTGGCTATGGCAGCCAGGGGCATGCGCATGCGCAAAACCTGCGCGACAGCGGCGTGAAAGATGTGATTATCGCGCTGCGCCCCGGCAGTGCCAGTGCAAAAAAAGCCACCGATGCGGGCTTTACGGTCTTAGCGCCGGCCGATGCCGCCAAAGAAGCCGACGTGATGATGGTTTTGGTGCCCGATGAATTGCAGGCCGATTTATATCGCGACCACTTGCACGCCCACATGAAAAAAGGCGCCGCCATTGCCTTTGCGCATGGCCTGAACATCCACTTTCATTTGATCGAGCCGCGCGCCGATTTGGACGTATTCATGGTGGCGCCCAAAGGCCCCGGCCACACCGTGCGCAGCGAATTTGTGAAAGGTGGCGGCGTCCCCTGCCTTATTGCCGTGGCACAGAACGCCAGCGGCAACGCGCTGGAACTGGGGCTTTCCTATGCCTCGGCCATTGGTGGCGGGCGCAGCGGCATTATTGAAACCAACTTCCGCGAAGAATGCGAAACCGATTTATTCGGCGAGCAGGTTGTGCTGTGTGGTGGCCTGACCGCGCTTATTCAGGCGGGATATGAAACACTGGTCGAGGCGGGCTATTCACCCGAAATGGCCTATTTTGAATGTTTGCACGAAGTGAAGCTGATTGTTGATCTGATCTATGAAGGCGGCATTGCCAACATGCGCTACTCCATCAGCAACACGGCCGAATATGGCGATTATACCCGCGGGCCGCGCATTATCACTGATCACACCAAGGCGGAGATGAAAAAAATCTTGGCCGAAATTCAAAACGGCCAATTCACCCGCGACTGGATGCTGGAAAACAAAGTGGGCCAGGCCAGCTTTAAGGCCACGCGCCGCCGTCAGGCCGCCCACCCTATCGAGCAGGTTGGCGAAAAACTGCGCGCCATGATGCCGTGGATTGGCAAAAACAAGCTGGTAGATAAGGCGAAGAACTAAGTTTTACAGATACTGGCAGGTTTTATGATTTGTGCAGCAATTCCTGTCGGAGGTTCGGGCGCACGAGTGGCTTGAAATAGCTCTAATGCCTTTAAGGTAGTCAGCAAACTTGCTCTCATGGCTTGAGTGCGGGCCTTGGTGCCCTTCTTAGGCTTGGTTGGCATCGCATCCAGCGCTTGGGTGATTTGTTCGGCTGTCATCGTTACCTGAAATTGTCTGGCAATAGGATGGGTTTCAACGAGACCAGGCATGATGTGAATGCTAACCTTCTCTGTGGCCACCACATCCATCACGGCGGCGGGGCCGTCAATAATTCTTCCCGTGAAAGTGATGCTGATAACATCGCAGACTTTGTTTAGATCCATCTCAATACCCCGTCATTTTCTATGCCAGCCAGCATGCACCCGTCAAATACTTTCTGGCCCACAATGTGTGAAACTTGCAAGGCATGAACAGCAATGTTAGGAACGACATATGACTGAGACAAATCAGCCGTTTTCGGGCCAAAAACAGGCTATTTTCGGCCCTAAGGGAGAGCTGGTGCGCCGCTATGCCCGCGCCCTTTATGAAATGGCCCGTGATGATGGCGCGTTGGAGGATATTCAGGCCCAAGCCGCCGTGCTGCTGGGGGCCATTCATCAGTCTGATGATTTTCAATATTTTTTGTCGTTCCCGCGCATCGCATCGTCAGAGCGTGAAAAGGCCTTGGCCGCTGTCGCCGAAAAAATATCGGCCCATCAGATATTCACAAATTTTTTGCGCCTTGTGGCCAGACAGCGCCGCACGCCCATTTTGGCTGATATTCTGCAATCGTTCCACAACACCTGCGCCGAGAAGCAGGGGCATCACGTGGCTCAGGTTGTTGCGGCCGCCCCGCTGTCTGATGAACAACAAAAAAAGCTTCAGCAGCTCATTCAGGCTCACACGGGCAAACATGTGCAGCTGTGCACAGAAATACGCCCCAGCTTGCTGGGTGGTTTGCAGGTTCGGTTGGGTTCATTGTTCATCGACAGTTCGGTGGATGGTCGTTTGCAACGCATGGCAAGGGCTTTGAAGGAGGCCGCATAAAATGGATATTCAGGTCAGCGAAATTACCAACATTCTGAAGCAGCAAGTGGCCGCCATGGCCAACAAGGCCGAGGTGAGCGAGATTGGCCAGGTGCTGAGCGTGGGCGATGGCGTGGCGCGCGTTTATGGCCTTGATAAAGTGCAAGCCGGCGAGATGGTCGAATTTCAAGATGGCACGCGCGGCATGGCCCTAAACCTTGAAACCGATAACGTCGGCATGGTGATTTTTGGGGATGACCGCAGCATCAAAGAAGGCGATTTGGTCAAACGCACGCAAACCATTACCGAAGTTCCGGTGGGCAAAGGCCTGCTGGGCCGCGTGGTCGATGCGCTGGGCAACCCTATTGATGGCAAAGGCCCGCTGAAAGATGTGGTGCGCAAACGGGTGGAGGTGAAAGCCCCCGGCATTATCCCCCGCAAATCGGTGCACGAGCCGATGCAGACAGGCCTGAAAGCCATTGATAGTCTGGTGCCCATTGGGCGCGGCCAGCGCGAACTGATTATTGGCGATCGCCAAACCGGCAAAACAGCGGTGGCGATTGATACATTCATCAACCAAAAAAATATCAACGCCAGCGGCAGTGATAAAGAAAAGCTTTTCTGCATTTACGTGGCCATTGGTCAAAAACGCAGCACGGTGGCCCACATTGTGAAGGCGTTGGAAGATGCCGGCGCCATGGAATATTCGATTGTGGTTGCCGCAACCGCCAGCGAACCCGCGCCCATGCAGTTTTTGGCGCCCTACACCGGCTGCGCGATGGGCGAATTTTTCCGCGATAACGGCATGCACGCCCTGATTGTGTATGATGATCTTTCCAAACAGGCCGTTGCTTACCGCCAAATGTCGCTGCTGCTGCGCCGTCCCCCCGGCCGCGAGGCTTATCCGGGTGATGTGTTTTATCTGCACAGCCGCCTTCTGGAACGCGCGGCAAAGCTGAATGATGCGCATGGTGCCGGCTCACTCACCGCCCTTCCTGTCATTGAAACGCAGGCGGGCGATGTGTCGGCTTATATTCCCACCAACGTTATCTCGATCACCGATGGCCAGATCTTTTTAGAAACGGGTTTGTTCTATAAGGGTATTCGTCCAGCCATTAACGTGGGTATTTCGGTCAGTCGTGTGGGTTCTGCCGCGCAAATCAAGGCCATGAAACAGGTGGCGGGCTCGATTAAGCTAGAACTGGCGCAATTCCGCGAAATGGAAGCCTTCAGCCAGTTTGCCAGCGATCTTGACCCCACAACCCAGCGTCTCCTCAACCGCGGCAGACGCCTGACCGAGTTGCTGAAGCAGCCCCAATACTCGCCCCTACCGGTAGAAGAACAAGTGTGCGTTATTTTTGCCGGCGTGCGCGGCTATCTGGATAAAATAGAGGTGAATAAGGTGACCGCGTTTGAGCAGGCACTGCTGAATGCGCTGCGCACCCGCGGGCAAGATATTTTACAGGCCATCCGCACCGATAAACAACTGAAGCCAGAGACAGAAGCCAAGCTGAAATCATTCCTTGAGGAAACGGTCAAAAGCTTCGCCTAATCAGCCAGGGTTTGTCCTGCGCTGGCGCACACGGCCTTATTGATGGGTATGGCCTTCAGGCTATACACCAGCCGCAACCCATCGCCATAGATGCGATGCGATTGAATGTTTTTATCCTCGGCAAAGGCCGCGCCAAAATCGGCCAGGCCAACGCGTTCCACCACCGCGCTATCAAAACCAATGCACGCCAGCGCCTGCAATTGCATGGGCGGCGGCAGAGTGTTGAGCGATTTTATTCTTTCCCATTCCTGCGTGCCCTGCATCAGGCCGTAACTATACCGCCTCTCGCGCGACTGATCATACAAATATAATTTTGCCTGATGGTATGATTCCATATGGTTCATCGGGCGGGCTTCAGGGTATGGCATCAGCGGCAGGTTGGCCACGCGTTGCAGACCGCCATCATCCAGCGATGTCAGAACAGATTTGATGCTTTCGCGTTCCTGCGCAACATCTTGCGCTTTCGAAAAGCTATAGGCGGCAGGCAAATTCAGGCTTGGCAGCGCGCCATACATCACCGCCAGAAACACAAACCCATAAACATAAGGTTTTGAGGCGGGCCAGCGCCGCAGAATAAAATGTTGAATAACAAACGCCGCCACAATCCAGCACACGAAAAACAAATAAAACATCACGCGGCTTTGCGTGCGCATGATGGGGGTGACAAGCAGATTAAACAGATGCCCCACACCATAAACAGAAGCAAAAAGCACGCACGCCAAAATAATAAAAGCAGCCGCGCGGAGGAGAAGACTGCGTCGCTGCCCCGCAAATAAGAAGATAAGATGGCGCGAGCCCGCCGCACGACGCGCCCCCATGCCGGCCAAAAAAATGGGCACAACAAGGATAAGCCCCAACGAGCCAAGTACGCCGATATAGGTATTGTTCCACCCTTCGGTCGATGGCGGCTGGGTCATAATGTATTGTTGAAAAAGTTCCTGCGCTCCGGGGGCATAGGGAATAAATAAATTGCCCAGCCGCAGGCCATACATCAGCTGTTCGTGAACGTGGCGTTGCGGCAAAGTGGCGCCTTGCTGGGCCGCCTCAACAAACGTTGGCGCCAGCAGCAGCAAATAAACGGCCACGCTGAGAACAGTAAAAAGCATAAAATATTTTATCAGCATGGCATGCCTGCCAGGCAGCCTGAACAGCGCCACCAAAAACCCGCTGCCCACCACAATCAATCCAAAAAAGAGCACATAAGCACTGCTGATGCCCAGCAGCACCGCCCCACAAAGGATGATGGCGGGGGCGGCCTTCAGCCTTGTGGCATGTTCACCCACGCCACGCCGGAGGTATGATAAATAAATGGCAAGCCCCACAATAAACGGCACATGCGGCAGCAAACTGACCGCAGGATGAATGTGAAGTTGCGACAACACAAACAGGCATCCACCAAAACCCGCGGCCACGGCCAGTGATAAAAAAATGTTCAGACCAAGCCATCGGCCCACAAAAAACGCACCCAAAATATTTAACACCACGCACCAATACATATAACTGTGGTAAAGTTGAAAAATATTCTGCGTGAATAAAGAAAGAAACCACACAAACAATCGCGGCATAAAGTCGGGGAAAGGAAAACTGGAAAAATCGGCATAAGCCTGCGGAAAAGCCAGCTGTGCGTTGCTGTGCCAGCTTCCCTGCTGCACCAGCGCCTTGAACAGCATGGCCCATTGCGGAAAATCGCCACTTAAAAAATTCAATTCAGACCAGTTGAGATGCTGAAATCCCGGCAAAAAATAAGCATATGACAACACAAAAATCAGCAGCAACAAAAACTGCCACACAGGCAAGCGCATGCGCCGCGACCAGAGAGAAGACAAGGCGATTGTCATAACATAAATTCTTTCTCAAACCGCGACAGTTGATCGGTCGCAATGGCCACCTTCAATCTGATGCGTTTTTGCGTATCTTTTCTTTCCAGCACATGCGCGTGTTGATAAAGCCAGGCCATGGCTTTGCCTTGGTCTGTGGGCAGAGAAAATTCGGCCACCACCTCATCCTGCGCAAAATAAGAATCGATGAGGGAGAGGAGCGCCTGAACCCCCTCGCCCGTCAACGCAGACAGCGCCACCTGGCCCGCGCTTTTTCCTGCTGTTTCTGTGGTGTGGGCATCGTCCATGGGGTCGTGCACGTTTTTGGAAGGCTGCCTCAAATGGTTGCGCCGCTGAAGTGTAGAAAGCAGATCGACCTTATTCAACACCTCGCACAGGCGCTTGTCATCGGCGTTAATGCCAATATCGGCCAGCACTTTCATCACGTCTTCTTTTTGTTGCGTGGCTTCATCAGCCGAGGCATCGCGCACATGGAAGATCAAATCAGCTTCCTGCACTTCTTCCAGCGTGGCGCGAAACGCCTCGACCAATTGCGTTGGCAAATCGGCAATAAAACCAACCGTATCAGAAATCATCACCCGACGGCCAGAAGGCAGCGTGAGGCCGCGCAGCGATGGATCGAGCGTGGCGAACAGCATATCCTTCGCCAGCACCGCCGAGGAGGTGAGGCGATTGAAAAGCGTTGATTTCCCCGCGTTGGTATAGCCGACAAGCGCGATGGTCGGCATCTCATGCCGCTGGCGCTGACGCCGCTGCATGCCGCGTGTTTTCCGCACCTCGGCCAATTCTTTTTGAATTTTTTTGATGCGATTCAGAATAAGCCGGCGGTCAATCTCTAACTGCGTTTCGCCAGGGCCGCCCAAAAAACCAAAACCGCCGCGCTGCCGCTCAAGGTGGGTCCAGCTTTTCACAAGCCGCGATCGTTGATAATCAAGTGCCGCCAGCTCAACCTGCAATTGCCCCTCTCGCGTGCGGGCGCGTGCGCCAAAAATTTCTAAAATCAGGCCTGTTCTATCGATAACCTTGCATGCCCAATCATTCTCAAGGTTTCTTTGCTGAACCGGACTAAGCGCCGCATCGACAATGACCAACTGAACGTTTTTTTGCGCGCATAATGTTTTAATGGCATCGACCCACCCCTTGCCCAGCAGATGCGATGGGCGCGGTTTATTGATGCGCACCGATAAAAGATCAACCACCACCAAATCAATCGCCTCGGCCAGCGCTTTGGCTTCGGCCAGAGCGTGTTCAGGCTCGCGCCACTGCGATTTTCCCGGAATTTCTGGCCTGATGACAACAGCGGCGGTAACTTTTGCCATATCCTTATTCGTCAACAGAAACGGCCGATGACGGCATGACGGTTGAAATGGCGTGCTTATAAACAAGCTGCACATGGCCTTCGCGCTGAAGGATGAGCGAGAAATTATCAAACGATGTGATGATGCCCTGAAGCTTGACGCCGTTGATGAGGAAAACAGTGACGCTGATTTTATCGCGGCGACAGTGGTTCAGGAATGCATCCTGAACATTGACGGGCTTATCGCATTTCGGTTTGTCGTTCATGGCGCTTCTTTCAGAAATTGATGTTGCCAGACTTGGGTGAGTGCTGGCAAATCGGGCACGCGCAGGGCATCGGGCCACTCGGCCGCATCAAACGCGCCCACCATCACAGGCACAGCCCCGCTGGCGCGCGCAAAAACGCCATCGCCGGCCCTGTCGCCGACATAATAAATGCGTGCCTGTTGCGGCAGTAATAATTTTTCACGCATCCAGTCCATCATGGCGGTGTGGGGTTTATCGTGCGCGGCAACCCCGGCGCCCAGCAATGCCACAAAATAATCATCCCAACCCAAATGGCTGACTTCCTTGGTCAAAAAATGGTGCTGCTTGTTGCTGATAAGGCCGGTGCGAATGCCCGCCGATTTCAAGCGGCTTAAAATATCTTCTGCCCCCGCCATCGGTTGAAGAAAATTGAGATGGTGGACTGCAAACTGCTCATGAAAAATTTTTTTGGCTGTCTGCCAGTCATCGCCAAACCACTTGGGAAAACTATCGCGCACGCTGTAATAAGCCTGCTGATAACTGGTGGGCATATCCATCTCTGGCAGGCCATAAGTGCGGAAAGCGTGGTTCAACGCCTCCAACACCGCGCCCCAATTATCGGCCAGGGTCTGATCCCAATCAAAAAATATGGCGTCTGGTTTCAAGCTTAGTTCACGTGCTCAGAGCCTTCGTGGGTGGCCAAGCCATTGCCGCCGTGCACACCCAAAAGTTTGAGCTTGCGATGAAGGGCCGAGCGTTCCATGCCCACAAAATTGGCCGTGCGCGAAATATTGCCGCCAAAGCGCGTAACCTGCGCCAGCAAATATTCACGTTCAAACATCTCACGCGCATCACGCAATGGCAGCGACATAATCTCGCCCCCCTTTTCCCAGCGCAGCACATGCGGGGCGGCGTTGGTAATTTCTGGCGGCAGTTGATCGGCGCGGATCAACTCGCTGCTGTCGCCCGATGACATAATCAGCACCCATTCCATGGCGTTGCGCAGCTGACGCACATTGCCGGGCCAGCTGTAGGCCTGAAGCGCCGCCAGCGCATCTTCCCCCAGCTCACGCGGGGCCACACCCGCAATATCAGAGGCGCGTTGAAGAAAATATTTCGCCAGCATCGGAATATCATCGCGCCGCTCAGCAAGGCCAGGAATGGCGATGGGCACCACATTCAGGCGATAATACAAATCTTGCCGCAGGCGGCCAGCCTGCATTTCTTCCTCAGGGTCTTTGTTGGTAATGGCCACCACGCGCACATCGCATTCAACCTTTGTTTGGCCACCCACGCGCACGAAGGTCAGATCGTGCAGCACGCGCACAATTTTTCCCTGCGTTTCAAGCGGCATGTCGGCGATTTCATCCAGCACCAGCGTGCCGCCATTCGCTTGCTCAAATAAACCGATTTTACGGTTGCTGCTGGCAGTTGCCTCTGCCCCAAATAATTCCTGTTCAAATTGATCGGCCCGCAGCGTGGCGCAATTCACCATCACAAAAGGGCCTTCGGCACGGCGCGATTTGGCATGCAGCATGCGTGCCGCCACTTCTTTGCCCGATCCCTGAGGCCCCAGCAGAAGAACGCGACTGCTGGTGGGGGCCGCCCGCCCGACCATCTGGATCACAGCGTTGATGGCATTAGACTTTCCCATCAGTTGGTTTTGGTCCCCCGCCCCTGTGCGCTTCAGCTCTATATTCTCGCGCCGTAGCCGAGAGGCTTCGAGCGCGCGCTGCACCATCAGCAGCAGGCGATCGGTCTTGAAAGGCTTCTCAATAAAATCGTAGGCGCCGCGCTTGATGGCCGCCACAGCGGTTTCAATGTTGCCATGGCCGCTGATCATCAGCACAGGCACATCGGCATAGTCGCGCATAATCACGTCTAAAATTTGCATGCCATCCATGCGGCTGCCGTGCAGCCAGATATCGAGAATGACCAGACTGGGTTTTTTCGAGTTGATGGCCTGCAACGCATCATCGGCGTTAGAGGCTTCGCGACATTTATATCCCTCGTCGCCCAGCACCTCGGTCATCAGCTTGCGGATATCCTGCTCGTCATCGACAACAAGGACATCGTGGCTGGAGACTTTTTCTTTGTTCATGCATGCCTCGCGAAGGAAGAATCAAAAACCATTTTCATTATGACGAAAATATGACACATCGGCCAGCACTCTTTACGCCGCCGCCAGCATAGCATCATTGAACCTGATTTCAACACGCGCGCCGCCCGAAGGATCATCGCCCAAAATCAACCGCCCTGAATGGTCTTCAACAATTTTTTTAACAATGGCCAGCCCAAGCCCCGTTCCTTTGGCGCGCGTGGTCACATAAGGTTCGGTCAGCCGCTCGCGATCTTCTTTCGGCAATCCTTTGCCGTTGTCAGATACGGTCAGCACAATTTCTTGTTGCGGCGTGTGTCGCAGCGACACAACAATCTGCCCCTGGGGTTGGGGCTGATCCTGCAGGCGGGCTTCGGTGGCCTCCATCGCGTTCTTGATCAGATTATTCAAAACCTGGCTGATCTGCCCGCGATCGAGCGACATCATCACCGGCGTCTCTGGCATATCCAGCCGAATGGCAATGTGCGTGTTCGAGTGCGCGTAAAGCACCCCCACATCCTGGCACAGTTGGCGCAAATCGGCCGGCTGCATCATGGGCTGGGGCATGCGGGCAAAGGCCGAAAATTCTTCCACCATGCGGCGCAACTCATCCACCTGACGCACAATCGTATCGGTCAGGCGCGTAAATGTTTCAGGATCGCTGGAAATTTCAGAAAGATATTTTCTGTTCAGGCGTTCCGCCGCCAGCTGAATGGGCGTGAGGGGATTTTTAATTTCATGCGCAATGCGCCGCGCCACATCGGCCCATGCGGCTTTTCGCTGGGCCGATTGCAGCTCTGATAAATCATCCAGCGTCACCACATATCCGCGCAGTTCATGATCGGTCACATCGGCGGCCATGCGGATAAAAAATGTTTTGCCCAGCGACATTTCGTTATCCGATTTTTTTGTGACCTCGATTTGCGATTCACGCACACGCTGGGTGCGCGAAAGGCTGGCCGCCATTTCATGAATTTCAGGAAAAATATCGGCCACGGGGCGCCCCACCACTTTGTCGGCTTCGGGCAGACCCAAAAGCTGTAACGCCATCTGGTTGATCAGCGTAATATGGCCGCGTTGATCGACCCCCATCACGCCGGCGGGCACCGACGAAAGCACGGCTTCGGTAAAGCGGCGACGGCGATCAATCAGGCGATTGGCGGCTACCAAATCTTCACGCTGGGTGTCCAGCTGTTCGGTCATGCGGTTAAAGGCGCGCCCCAGCAGCAGCAGCTCGTCATCCGTTTCGTCATCGGTGTTCAGGGGCACGCGGGCCGATAAATCGCCCCCGCGCACGCGCTCGGCCGCCGCCATCAACTCGCTAATGGGGCGCACAAGCCGCGAGGCAAAATTAAGCCCAAACCACACCGCCGCCATCAACAGCAATGCGGCGACAATTAAAAAAATCATGGTGATGGTGATTTGCAAATCTGATCGGCGACCTTCTAGCTGAGAATACTGTCGTACCGCATCTTGCGTGGTGGCCATGTGCGCCAGCACCTGGGGTTCTACAAATCGGCCCACAAACAAATAGGTATCCGGATAGTTTTCAAGCCTGACAAGCGCGCGAATGCGCTCGGCATCGCTGCTGACCACCAGCACCACATCGCCTTGGTTGGCTTTGCCCACCAGCTCGGTCAACGGTTCAAAGCTGATGGCATAAGACCAGCGCGACCGCGCCACAATCCGCCCATCGCTGTCAAACACCACGGCTTCAGAAAGATTGCGGGCGTTCGCCTGCGCATCGATCAGCTGGTTCATCAGTTCGGGGTACAGTTTAAGGCGCACGGCTTCACGATCCAGAATATTGGCCAAATCCAGCGCATCGGCACGAATGTTTTGCTGATGCTCCTTCATATAAGCCTCGGCCACTGCCAGCGATTCATTAATCGCCGTGCTGACCTTGTCTGAAAACCACGCCTGCACCCCAAAATAGAAAAAAAGCGCGGCAAACACCGCCACCACAAGAGATGACGCCACAAACAGCGCAAACACACTGACCAGCCGCACATGCAGGCGCGAGCCCGCTTTGTTCTGCCGCCTGATTTGGATCAGCTTCCATATTTTTGTGCCGGCCATCACCGTAATCAGCAACAGCAAAAATACATCTAAAATCAGCAGCGCTGTCATAGCGCTGGCATCAAGCCTGAAGGGCAGAACATCGGCCAGCGCGGCATAGGTCACCATGGCCGCCGCAATCACCGCTGCCAGCAAAACCACGGTCAGGCGGCGATGAAATTTAACGCGCCGACCCCAGGCGGCAATTCGCGCAAAGGTTAGTTCGCCCGCCGCCATCAGGCCGACCCTGCCTGCAACTGCGGCTGATAAAATTCATGAATGGTGTTGATGACCTGCACAGGTTCAGACATTTGGTTGATGATCGCCCGAAACTCGGCCGAGCGCGGCAAACCCTTGGTGTACCAGCTGATGTGTTTGCGTGCGATTTTAATGCCCGTGCCCACACCATAATGCGCCATCATATCATCGACATGACGCAAAATCAGTTGCAGCTGCACGGCAAGGGGCGGCACATCGGGCACGGCTCCTGTGGCCAAAAATTCCATCACCTGACGCAAAAACCAAGGCCGGCCATAGGCACCACGCCCAATCATCACCCCATCGGCACCCGATTGCCCAAGCGCGTTTTTCACATCATCGATGCTGGTAATATCGCCGTTCACAATCACGGGCAGTGTCACCGCCTCTTTCACCTTGCGCACAAAGGCCCAATCGGCCTGACCTTCATAAAACTGACAGCGCGTGCGGCCATGAATGGTGATCATTTTTATGCCGCTGTTTTGGGCAATGTTGGCAAGGCTGGGGGCGTTCAGGCTGTTGGCATCCCACCCCATGCGCATTTTCAGGGTTACGGGCACATTCACGGCGCGTGCGGTGGCTTCTAAAATTTTGCTGGCCGTCACCTCGTCACGCATCAGGTGCGAGCCGGCATAGCCATTCACCACTTTTTTGGCCGGACAGCCAAAATTAATATCCACAATATTCGCGCCCATATCCACCGCCAGCTTGGCGGCTTCGGCCATGGGTTCTGGCTCGCATCCGGCCAACTGTATGGCCATGGGATATTCTTCGGGCGTATTTTTGGCCATCAGCAGCGTTTTGCGATTTTCGCGGATCATGGCGGCGCTGGCAATCATTTCAGATACCACAAGACCCGCACCAAAGCTTTTCACCAACCGCCTGAAAGGCATATCGGTCACGCCCGACATGGGGGCCAGAATCACCGGACTTTCAAGTGTCACGTGATCCAGTTGAATGGGCTTTTGGGCCTGAAAACTCATGGCAAGAAAATAAAGGAAGGGGCCGATGAATGCAATCAATGCCTTTTGGTTGCGCTCTGGCGCTTAATCATTAATATGCCGGCATGACTGTGACTTGCTTAATTGTTGCGGCCGGCAGTGGCGAGCGTTTTGGGGGCGACATCCCCAAACAATATCTCGATTTGGGGGGCATGCCCATTTTGCGCCGCAGCGTGCTGGCCTTTTTGCACCACCCGCTTATCAACGCGGTGCATGTCGTCTTTAACCCGAAACATGAGAAACTTTATCAGGCCGCGGTGGGCGATTTGCCCCTGCCCCCACCCACAATCGGTGGCATCACGCGGCAAGATTCAGTGCGTTTAGGGCTGGAGGCGCTGGCCAGCCAACAAGGCCCACGGCATGTGCTGATCCACGATGCTGCAAGGCCGCTGATTGATGCCAACACCATTACCGACGTCTGCAAGGCGCTTGAGACGCACGCCGGGGCCATTGCCGCCAAACCGCTGGTGGATACACTGAAAAAAGCCGATGGCGCAACCATTGCCGCCACCATCGATCGCACCCATCTGTGGCAGGCACACACGCCGCAAGGGTTTCAATTCAACGCCCTTTATCAGGCGCATCAGAAAGCCAAGGGGCAGAATTTGACCGACGATGCCGCGGTGGCCGAAGCGGCAGGCTTGCCAGTGGCGCTGATCCCCTCTAACCCCGATAACATGAAAATTACCAACCCCGATGATCTGGGCCGGGCGGCGCGTCTGCTGGGCCAGCCGCTGGATGATATCCGCACTGGTTTTGGGTTCGATGTTCATCGCCTTATTCCGGGCAATCTCATCACGCTGTGCGGGGTTGAAATTCCGCACAACCAAACGCTGGAAGGTCACAGCGATGCCGATGTGGCCCTGCATGCCGTGTGCGATGCTATTTTTGGCGCGCTGGGCGATGGCGATATCGGCATTCATTTCCCCAATACCGATCCGCAATGGCGCGGCAAGGCCAGTGGCCATTTTGTGCACTATGCCGTGGGCAAAGTGCGCGAGCGTGGCGGCGTGATAGCGCATGTTGATGTTACGTTGTTGTGCGAGCGCCCCAAAATAAGCGCCCACCGCCAGGCCATGTTGGCCAAGCTGGCCGAGCTGCTGGATGTGACGCCCGACCGCGTGGCCCTGAAAGCCACCACAACCGAACGCATGGGCTTTACCGGACGCGAAGAAGGCATTGCGGCCCAGGCCGTGGCCACCGTGCGCCTGCCCGTGGTGCGCTGATAATATTCCTTAACAATAGTATTGTACTGAGATATTATTGGCCATGATCCGCTCGTTCAAGGATAAACGCACAGCAGCTTTGTACGCGGGGATGGAAATAAAAAAGTTTGATAAACGGGTTCAGCAAAAGGCTTTTTCAAAACTCCAAGTTTTGGATTCAGCCATGCATCTGACCGATCTTTTGGTGCCGCCCGGTAACAGGCTTGAAGCGTTATCAGGCCGCAGGCGCGGGCAGCACAGCATTCGCGTGCATGATCAGTGGCGTCTTTGTTTTGTGTGGCGGAATGGCGGCGCCGATGATGTTGAACTTGTGGATTATCACTAGGAGGGCAGAATGACCATCTCTCATGACGATATCATGCTGGGGCGTGTTGATTTTTCAGGCCTTACGACCGGACGACGATTAAAACCTGTGACCGTGGGCCAGTTTATTCGTGACGAGTTGCTGAAACCGTTGGGCGTTTCACAATATCAGCTGGCCAAGGCGACGGGCCTCGGCCCCATGACAATCAGCGAAATTATTCGGGGCAAACGCCATGTGACCGCCACAACCGCTATTAAACTGGGGTACTATTTTGGCATTAACCCGCAGTTTTTTATCAACATGCAGTCGCGTTATGATATGCTGAAAGCCATGTCGGGCAAGGCGGGAACCTTAGCCAAAAAAATTATCCCCTTCCATGCACAGACCGGAGCTTAGGCGTTCAGCCTTTTTGTGGTGACGTTTTCAACTGAATATTCAACTCGCGCAGGCGTTCGGGCGGCACGGTGTTGGGGGCCTGCATCATCATATCCTCGGCCTGCTGGTTGAGGGGGAAGGCCACCACTTCACGAATATTGGGTTCATCGGCCAGCAGCATCACAATCCGATCGATCCCTGGCGCACTGCCGCCATGAGGCGGAGCGCCCAGTTTGAATGCCGAAAGCAGGCCGCCAAAACGGCTTTCCAAATCGGCCGCGCTATAGCCCGCAATCTCAAACGCCTTATACATAATTTCGGGCGAGTGGTTGCGAATAGCGCCCGATGATAACTCAACCCCATTGCACACAATATCGTACTGATACGCTTTGATGCTCAGCGGATCTTTGGTCAACAGGGCCTCCAGCCCGCCCTGCGGCATGCTGAAAGGGTTGTGGCTGAAATCGATCTTCTTGCGCTCCTCATCCCATTCGTAAAACGGAAAATCGGTAATCCAGCAGAATTTGAAAATATTTTTCTCATACACATCCATTTCTTGGCCAATTTTGTTGCGCGCGGCGCCCGCCATTTTTGCACCAGCAGGCAGCTTATCGCACACAAAAAACACGGCATCGCCCGCTTCGGCCTTTGTCAGTTTTCTCAGCTCGTGCTGCGCGGCTTCGGGCACGAATTTGGCAATGGGGCCTTTGCCGCCATCGGCCTCAAACACAATATAGCCAAGGCCTGGCGCACCCTGCTCGCGCGCCCAATCGTTCAATTTATCAAAGAAGCTGCGCGGCTTATCGCCCACTTTGGGCGCACGAATGCAACGCACTACCCCGCCCTGCTCAATCACTTGCTTAAACGCCTTAAATTCAACATCGGCGCGCTTAAAAACGTCGGTCACATCCACAATCACCAGCGGATTGCGTAAATCGGGCTTATCGCTGCCATAGGTCAGCATCGCTTCATCATAGGGAATGCGCACAAAAGGTGCGGGCGTAATGGCGGCGGGCGGCTGGCGCCTGAACCCTGCAAATTCGTGAAACACGCCGTGAAGCACAGGCTCTATCGCCGCAAAAACATCTTCCTGCGTGACATAGCTCATTTCAAAATCGAGCTGATAAAACTCGCCAGGGCTTCTGTCGGCGCGGCTGTCTTCATCGCGGAAACATGGCGCGATTTGAAAGTAACGATCGAACCCCGCAATCATCAACAGTTGCTTAAACTGTTGTGGCGCCTGCGGCAGGGCATAAAATTTTCCTGGATGCAGCCGGCTGGGCACCAAAAAATCACGCGCACCTTCGGGGCTGCTGCTGGTGAGGATGGGGGTTTGATATTCCATAAACCCCTGGTCGATCATGCGGCGGCGGATGCTGGCAATAACCTGACTGCGCAGCATCATGTTTTCGTGCAGGCGCTCGCGCCGCAAATCGAGAAAACGATAGCGCAGGCGGATATCCTCGCCCACTGGCGCATCGGCATTCACCTGAAGCGGCAAAGGATCGGCCGCGCTGATGACCGAAAATTTTTCAATCTCAATTTCAATTTCACCGGTGGCCAGTTTGCTGTTTTGTGTTTCATCGGGGCGGCGCACAACCTTGCCCACAACCGTCACAACGCTTTCGTTTTTGATGCTCTCCACCTGCGGCAGCAGGGGCGATTCACGATCGATCACGCATTGGGTGATGCCGTAATGATCGCGCACATCGATAAACAGCAGGCTGCCATGATCGCGCTTGCGGTGCACCCAGCCTGAGAGGGTGACATGTTGACCAATATGGCCCGCGCGCAGCTGGCCGCAGGTATGGGTGCGATAGGGGTGCATACAGCAAGCCATAGCCAAAAATTTTCAGCCTCGCAAATGATGTTGGGCTGCTTGACATTCAATAGCAGGCCAAACATAAGTAACACGGAAGCAAGGAGAAAATGATGTCAGAGGTAAAACCAGTTGACGTTGAAAAAGATGATAAATCGCTGGCAGAAATGCAAGAAGAAATTGAGAATTTCTTTTCTGGTTCTTATGATGCTGGACTTCAACACCCAGAATTATTCGCACTCTATGCAAAAATCATAACCCAGAGACATGGCTATATGGTTAGCGAAGCCATTGGTGTACATAGCAAACAATATGGTGATCTTGATTATCTGAAAGTCGATGGCGTGCTTGCGGAGATGATAAAATGTATCGATGAATACTGTAAAGGCTACTCTTTGCGTGTTGCTTTCCATCAGGACGCTCCAAGTCTTATCTCTACCCGCATAGATCTTGTCAATGCGCGGTTGTCAATTGAACAATCCGTGGCAAACCTAACCCCTCCGTAATCATTTGAATGTGCCTGTTTTGGTGCTAGATTAGTTGATGACCCTGATCACCACCACCCAGGCCTTGGCCGATTTTGCAGAAACCCTCAAGGGGGCGGCATTTATTACGGTCGATACCGAATTTTTGCGCGAGCGCACCTATTGGCCCAAACTGTGCCTGCTGCAGGTGGGCGGCCCCACCCACGCTGCCGCCATCGATCCTCTGGCACCTGGCATCGACCTTGGCCCCATTCTGGATGTCATATACGACCCCCACATCTTAAAAGTTGTGCACGCGGGCCGGCAGGATGTTGAAATTTTTATTCAAATGACAGGCCGCATTCCAACCCCTCTTTTTGATACGCAAATTGCGGCGCAGGTGTGTGGCATGGGTGAATCGGCCAGTTATGAGCAGCTGGCCGGTAAATATGCGCATGCAAAAATTGATAAAAGCAGCCGCTTTACCGATTGGTCGCGCCGCCCGCTGACCGACAAGCAAATCACCTATGCGCTGGCCGATGTAACGCATCTGCGCGTTGTTTACGAAAAAATGCTGGCCGAGTTAGAGCGCCGAGACCGAAAAGATTGGATCGCCGAAGAAATGGCGGCGCTGCAAAATGACAAAGCTTATCTCATCAACCCTGAGGAGGTGTGGCAAAAGTTCAGAACCAACAGCAGCAAGCCGCAATATCTGCACATGCTGAAAGTGCTGGCAGCCTGGCGCGAGCGTTTGGCGCAACATGCCGATGTGCCGCGCGGGCGCATTATGCGCGATGAAACGCTGATGGAAATTGCCCACCACGCGCCCACAAGCACCGAAGAACTTGGCAAAATGCGCGGGCTTTCAAACGGTTTCGCCGAAAGTGATAAGGGCAGGCAGCTTGTGCACATCATCAAGGATGCGCTGGCCGACCCTGTCGATGAAACATTGGCCGAAAAACCCAAGCGTCGCACCAACGGCACGCAGGCCGCGCTGGAATTGTTGCGCGTGCTGCTGAAGCATGTGGCTGAAGATCATGATGTGGCGCCGCGCCTGATATGCAGCAGTGATGAGTTGGAAGAATTTGCCAGCGGACAACACACCGTGCCGCCCATCCCCCTGCCCTTTCTTGCCGGCTGGCGTTATAAAATATTCGGCGAGCAGGCCGAGCGCCTGATGCGCGGCGAATTATCACTGCGCCTGAACAAAGGACGTGTGGTGATTGGGTAATGTTGCCATAACCCCGCCCCATCATACTGCAACACGGCGACAGATCAAAAAAAATTTGGCCCCATGGGTATGCCTGTGGAAGCAGGCATCAGCCTTAGTTCAGAAAACCAGGCGAATCCTCACCAACATTGACCACGCGCAGCACCACAAGCCCAACCACACTATCGGCTGTAATACTCGATGACCAGGTTAGGTTCCATTTTCACAGGATACGGCACATCGCCCAGCGCGGGGGCGCGCACAAACGTGCCTTTCATATCTTTGTGATCGACCTGAATATATTCGGGCACATCGCGTTCGGCCGTTTCGGTTGAAACCTGCACGGTGGCCATGGTTTTGGCCTTATCGCGCAGTGAAACCACATCGCCCTCTTTCACCTGATAGCTGGAGATGTTCACGCGCTTACCATTCACCATCACGTGACCGTGGTTGATAAGTTGGCGGGCCGAAAACATGGTGATGGCAAATTTCATGCGATACACCACCGCATCCAAACGGCGTTCAAGCAACTGAATAAGGTTTTCGGCGCTATCGCCCTTGCGACGCAGCGCTTCTTGATAATAGCGGCGGAACTGACGCTCGCCCATGTTGGCGTAGTAGCCCTTCAGGCGCTGTTTGGCTAACAGCTGCATCCCGAAATCCGAGACTTTGCCGCGGCGCTGGCCGTGCTGGCCGGGGCGCGCTTCGCGCTTGTTGATGGGGCTGCGTGGACGACCCCACAGGTTTACACCCAAACGGCGGTCGATTTTATGCTTGGCGGTCAAGCGTTTTGTCATGGTTTTTCACCCATTTGTTGAGGTTGGCTTGTGCCAACCGTTTGTTGTCCTGCAAAGCCAGAGGGGACAAAAGCCTGTAACAGATTGACACCTGAAACAGATTAACGCCCCAAGGCGGGAGAAGAAGCGGCAGACCAACGGCCAAGCCCTCTTACCCCACATCAGCGGGAATGGGCGTTTTTAGGGCAAATGTGGGGGGTAAGTCAACGTGGTAATGGTTTCAAAACCAGCGGCCCAACAGAGAGCGCCTGCTGGGCGGACCTTGATTGGCTGGCGTCTCTGGCTGGTCCATCGTCATATGTTCAAGGACATGCGCCGGTTTCTGATGCTTGCGAAATTCATGAAAGACAATTGTCAATACATCCGTATACTTAATGATATGACCATCAGGCCCAATAATATCGGCTATACTGCCGGCATTCTCGCGACCTGCCATGGAAAAATGCGGCACTTTTAATGCGTCATGTCGCGTGACCGTTAAATTGTGCCAACATTGATCAGCAACAAGAGATAACTTCGCACCTTCCCTAAACTGAAACGAGAAGGAATATGTCCAATCGTCGTGCTGCCCCTTTTCGCGATGATTTCTAACCGTCAAATCAAACTTCACAATGCTTTGTGTTAAATGCATATAACCTAAAGCATGACTGAAAACCCAGGGACGAATGTCACTATCAGTACATTCAGAAAATATCCTATAGCCATGATCAACTAAATGTTCCTCAAAAAAGCTTTTTTTCATTTGATCATCAACTGTCAATTCTGTTCCAATGTTTCTGCCAAAAAGCACTTCATAGAGTTTTTGGCAGAATGAAAAACTTGCAGAATCTATGCATACTCGCCTGCCTTCCATGATGTCTATCAATGCTTGAGTATCGTCTATGTCAGTGGGATTAGGAACAGGTTTGGCTAACTCTGCCTGCAATTGTTCCTTAAAATATTTTGCCATGACTTCCATGAAGGCGCGATTCAGATCTTCTGGAGGTTCACTTTTTGCTTTTTCTGGCCTCCCCACCACACTGTCTAATACTCTGCCGACCCCACCTTGTTTTGATTGATCCGTCGTAACCACGGCTAAGGCGCGCATTAAAGTACGTCGTGTTAAACGAAATTTTTCGTGAATGCCATCCATTGATCTTTGCTTAAACCACTGTGCCCTCTTGGTCAAATCTGTTTTACTTTCCCCACCCGCTTTTGTTCATTTCCACCAGTCGGCTGTGGGTGCGCTCGAAAATAAAGCCTTCTTTTTTATCGCCCTGATACAAATCATGGATGGGCACGGTGCTGCTGAGGATCAGGTGCGTTTTGTGATCGTACAGCGCATCAATCAATGTCATAAAGCGCGTGGCCACGTTGCGTTCATCGGCCCCCATGGGGCGCACGCCCTGCAGCAGCACCGTATGAAAATGCCGCGCGATGGCCAGATAATCGCCAGCACCGCGCGGTTGTTCACACACATCGGCAAAATTGGTCAGCAGCACCCCCTGCGCCGTGTGGCCAAAAACCAGGGGGCGCCCCTGCACGCTTAAAATGGTGTTGGCGGGGGGGGCATTGGCTGTCAGCTCGGCGAACAATCTGTGCAGGTGTTCTGTTCCCTGCTCTCCCTGCCCTATTAAAAAATTTTCCTGCCCCTCTGCCTTGCCCAGCCTGTAATCATCGGGCGAGGTGAGCTCAATCACATTCATAAAACGGGGGATCATTCCTATAAACGGCTCGAACCGCGCGCGTTGCAGGCCGCCTTTATACAAATCGGCCGGCGCCACGTTGCTGGTGGCCACCACCACAATGCCCGCCTCCCACATTGCTTCAAACAGGCGCGATAAAATCATGGCATCGGCAATATCGTACACCTGAAATTCATCAAAACACAAAAGCCAATGTTTATCGGCCAGCGCCTTGGCCAGTTTGGGCAGTGGATCAATGCTTTTGTGGTGCTGATCGCGGTTATGCTCGCGCCAATCGTGCAGCCAGGCGTGCACTTCCTGCATGAATTGATGAAAATGCACCCGACGCTTGGCCACAACCGGCACATGGGCAAAAAACAAATCCATCAGCATGCTTTTGCCGCGACCCACCGGCCCAAAAATGTAAAGGCCTTTGGGCGGGGGGCTGGCGGCATCGCGCCCCAGCAGGTTTTGAACCCACGCATGCTGCTTCCACGCGGGTTTTTTCTGTGATCGCGCCAAATCATCGGCCAGCGCCTGAAGGCGGCCAGCCACCGCGGCCTGCCCCGCATCCTGCCGGAGCAACCCCTCAGCCACCCTGGCGGCGTAAATTTTGCTGATTTCGTTGGTCATCGATTCAGGCTATTCATGACACCAAATGTTCGGTTCCGTCCAGAATCTCAGTTTCCCCGACAAACTCAACCGCCTCAGCTGGCCGCTGGTGGCTGTGGTGATGGTCACAGGGTTGGTGGGTGTGGTGCTGCTTTATTCGCTGGGCGGATTATCATTCGCGCCATGGGCGGGGCCGCAACTGGGCCGTCTGCTGGTTGGTTTTGCGCTGATGGTTTTGCTGGGCACCGTAGCTGTGCGCATTTTTTGGGAATATGCCTATTGGTTTTATCTGCTAACGCTGCTGCTGCTGCTGCTGGTCGAGGTGATGGGCCAAACAGGCATGGGCGCGCAACGCTGGCTGCAGCTGGGCGGCATGGTGGTGCAGCCAGCCGAGCTGATGAAGCTGGGCCTTATTCTGGCGCTGTCCCGATATTTTAATGATCTCCCGCACGATGACATTGGCAATGCGCTGAAGCTGATCCCCCCCCTGCTGCTGCTGGGCATGCCGGCCGCGCTGGTACTGATGCAACCCAACCTTGGCACCACACTGCTGCTGGTGGCCACGGCGGGCACTCTGTTTTGGCTGGCGGGCGTGAAGTGGTGGAAATTTGCGTTGCTGATTGTGCTGGCCGCCGCCGCCATGCCCGTGGCGTGGAGCCAGCTGCATGATTATCAGCGCCAAAGGGTGCTGACATTCCTAGACCCCGAGGCCGATCCGCTGGGCACCGGCTATAACATCGCGCAGGCCAAAATTGCGCTGGGGGCGGGTGGATTTTTTGGACGCGGCCTGGGTTCGGGCACGCAAAGCCAGCTCGATTTTGTGCCCGAAATCCATACCGATTTTATTTTTGTTGTGCTGGCCGAGGAATTTGGCCTGCTGGGCACCTTTGCCCTGCTGCTGCTTTATGGAAGCCTCATTCTTTATGGCTGGCTGCTGGCCAATAACTGTCGCAGCCATTTCTCGCGCCTTGTGGCCATGGGGATTTTGGCCAATTTCTTTTTCTCGGTCGCCATTAATCTGGGCATGGTCAGCGGCCTGTTGCCTGTGGTGGGGCTGCCATTGCCGCTTGTTTCATATGGTGGCACGCAGCTGATCACCTTTATGATGGGCTTTGGAATCCTTCTCAGCGTGGCCGCGCACCGTGAGCAACGATTGCATCAGAACAGCTTATTTTAAGCAATTTTATATCACCAAAATTGGGTAATCAATTATTTTCTTTGGCAAGGCATTCAAAATAATAGACTTTTTTTCCGATTTCGTTTTTTGCTTTCACGATTCAGGTGTATGTTGGTTTATGGAAAGTAACGCCCAACCGGCGAGGACGACATGAATATCAGTATGACACCCGCAACCTACGTTGCCCTTTGTGGCCTGGTGCTCGATGCCATGCAGAAGGACAGCGACGCTGCCCCTCTGCTGAAACAGGCTGCGGCTGAGCTGGCCGCGGCCATCTCTGGACAGCTTCCGGCCGAGTTGGCCAGCAACGCCCGCATGGTTGAAGCCCTTGAACGCACAGGCTGGCGCGACGCGGCATAATGCCTCGAATCTCTTGAATTAACCTTTGGGTTGTTTATGGTGCCTTTGTCTTATGGCACCTTCGATGTTTGAAAATCTCACCCTCTGGATACAACAACACCTCAACTGGATGGTCGCACTGGGCCTCTTGGGTCAGGGGCTTTTTACCATGCGGTTTGTGGCGCAATGGTTTGTGAGCGAGAAAGCCGGCAAAAGCATTGTGCCCGAAATTTTTTGGTATTTCAGTTTTGGGGGCGGCGTTATTTTGCTGACTTACGCCATCTGGCGGCAAGACCCTGTCTTTATTCTGGGGCAGGCGGCGGGCCTCCTCATCTATGCCCGCAACCTTTACTTCATCTGGCGCGATAAGTGGCGCGCGCGCCCCGCCTGATGCTGACCCTGAAACCATTTTGGTTGAGCCGCGACGAAAAAAAAATTAGCCTGCTGGGTTATGTGGCGCTGTGCATCATGGGCTGTGTTTTTTATTTTTCAGGGCTTGCCGCCATCCCCCCCATCGATCGCGATGAGCCGCGCTTCGCCCAGGCCACCAAGCAGATGGTAGAGAGTGGCGATTATGGCCGAATTTTTTTTCATCACGAGCCACGCCACCAAAAACCCATCGGCATTTACTGGATTCAATCTCTCTCGCTGAAAATTTTTGGGCCTGAACATCAGAACGATATTTGGGTTTACCGTCTCCCCTCGGCCCTCGCCGTTCTCATCACGGTTTTACTTATGGCGTGGTTTGTCGCTCGCCTCACATCACCCGCGGTGGGGTTGCTCGCAGCCCTCATCCTCGGCACCAGTTTTATTGTGACGGTCGAGGCGCATTTGGCCAAAACCGATGCCGCGCTTCTGCTGTGCGTCACGCTGGCCCAACTATGTTTTCTTAAAATTTTTCTCACCCCCGACCATCAAAAAATTTCGCGCGCCTATCCTCTTGTGTTGTGGGCATCGCTTGGCGCCGGTTTTCTCATCAAAGGGCCGCTGGGAGTGATGATCTTTGGCCTTACGGCCTTATCGTTATTGGTGTGCCGAAAAAAATTTCCACACCATTGTTGGTGGAAAAAAATCGGCCTTGCTTACGGGCCTATCATTTTTTTTCTCATCACACTGCCGTGGTTTATCAGCATCACCCTCAACACCGGCGGCGCGTTTTTACAACAATCAGCCGGCAACGATTTATTTGCCAAAATATGGCAGGGGCAAGGTTATGGCGGTGCATGGCCTGGCACGCACACACTGGCGCTCATGCTGACGTTCTGGCCCTGGTGGCCCATGCTGATTTTTCTGCCCGCCCTCAGGCATGATCTATCAAACCCCATTATTTTTTTCTGCCTGTCGTGGCTTCTGCCTTCGTGGCTGGTGTTTGAACTGACGTTCACAAAACTTTTGCACTATACCATGCCGCTTTTACCGGCGCTGAGCCTGCTGCTGGCAATCACGCTCGAAAAACTGCGGCATCATTCACAAATCAACGCTCCCAAACGCACGGCTGTTTCGTTCATTCTTCTGATCCTTTCATTCACCGCCTTTGCGGCCATATTGTGCTGGCTGTTTTATGACAGCACCCCCTTGGGCTTTATTGCGCTGTTGTGTGGCGTGTGTTTGGTCTTGTTGGTTGGCACAATCATACTGATGAAAAAAATTCATGCCGCTATCATTGTTGCGCCATGGCTCGCGGCATCTCTTGCCTATCCTGTTTTTTATCAGCACATCATCCCGCCCATAGAGGCCTTGCAAACATCATCCAAAATTCTGCACGCAACATCGGCATACCATGATTGCGATAACCACACACTGGTAACATTGGGATATCGTGAGCCGAGCCTGATTTTCTTGAATGACGGACGTATTGACACCGCCACATCAGAAGAACTGGCGTTGCAGGCTATTGTTGCCAGCGAATGTCATACCTTTGTGCTGACCGATCGCTATTGGCTGAGTGCGGAAAATTATTTTGATAAAAAAGGCTATGCACTGCAGCTGGTTGATGCTTTTCAGGGCACAAATTATAACAAGCGCGAAACCACCATTTTCCGACTGGCGAAGGCCGTGCAAAAACCATGAATACACACACCGCCCCCGCCATTTTTATTATTTCTGTCATCGTCCTGCTGTGCGTAATTTTTATCGATCAACCTCTGTCGCTTGCGTTGCGCGCACTTGAAGCTGACACGCCCGCTATCACCAATTTTTTTCGCACCATCACGCACATTGCAAAATCGTGGTGGATGTTGACAGGCCTCGCCATCATGGCCGCGGGTTTTTATGCCGCCTGGAAGGTGACGGGCAAGCGTGATTATCAATCACTGGCGGTGCGTCTGCTTTTCATGTTCGCGTGCATTGCGGCGGCCGGGTTGATGACCGATGGTTTGAAAATTATTTTTGGGCGGGCGCGGCCCGTGTTGCTTGACCAAGAAAATATTTTTTCATTTGGATTGTTTGAATTCGCGTCGCGCTGGCATTCTTTCCCGTCGGGGCATGCCACCAATATTTTTGCGCTTGCCTTCTCGGCGCTCATGCTGCTGCGGCGTTACGCGCTGGTTGTGCTGGCGGCTGCCTGCTTTTTGGCCTCGGCGCGCGTTGTCATCCATGCTCATTTTCTGGCCGATATTATGGCGGGCGCGCTTGTGGCGGGGCTGATGTGCTATGTCATTCACCGCATTTGTGTGGTGCGACAATGGCTGACATCCCCCCCCGCTTGACCATTAAGGCGCGCCGTGCTGAAAATGGGGGATACATCCCACACATTCCCTCGAGGTTACGATGGCCACCCGCGCAAAATGGATTATCACCCTTGAAAAGCTGATGGACGCCCAGGGCGTGACACCGCGCAGTCTCTCGCTGCAGGCGGGCCTGAATGAAACCGCCGTGCGCGATATTTTGATGGGTCGCGCCAAATTCCCGCGCTATGATACCTTAAAATCAATCGCCGATGTTTTGGGCACCACGCCCGCTTTTTTAATGGGCGATGACAAAACAAAGACAGATTTGGCTAAGGGAAAAATCCCTGATCCTGCCCAGCTGGAACTACTGACAGAAATTATTGCCCGCGCCAGCGAAGTGAATGGCGGCCTGAAGAAACAAGCACGCCCGAAAGAATTTGCGGCCAGCGTGATGGCGATTTACAAAAAACTTTTGGCCGATGGCGGAAAACAAGCCAGCAAAGATGTGGGCAAGCACGTGGTGCTGAAATTCAAAACACAAAAAAGGTAAGACGCTTTTTGTTTTTCTTAATTTACCAAGTCTAACCCATTGAAATACAATAATAAAACTGCATTTTTTTGATGCGAAAAGTCGCGCATTCTGTTATAAATGCCGCTGAAAATTTTTTATTAAAATTTTCATGACGAGGAGAAGCCATGCAAGACCACGGTGAAAAAATCGTGTCTCTGGCGCGCGAGATGCTGTCGCAAGCAGACCCATCGCCACGCGCGGCCAGCGAATGGGGCTGGAAGGGGTTGGCGCTGGCCGCCCTTTTGGGTGCCGCCAGCGCAGGTGCCGGATATTTAACGGGCGAGCTGTACAGACCCCTGAACAGGAACGAGCTGATTGAACTTCAGGCGCTGATCCACTATGCGGCCAAAATGCATCGCGTTCCCTCAGAGCGTATTGGCGAGGATTTATATGGCTATTTTAACATCTCGGCGCTGAACGAATTAAACTTTGGCATGATGGAAGAAACAAGAAATTATTTATATCGGAAAATTAAAGCACCCGAACAATAAAAGCATTTCAAATTTATCGCTAACTTGCATGCATTTTAATATTAATACGCCTTCATCGTTAAATTGGTCGAAGCCATTGTCGCCCTAATATTAATCATTGCGACGAGGCATGATGATCAACGGCTTTTCTATCCTGCACAGAATAAAAAAAACGCAGCGTGGTGCGACCGCTGTTGAATTTGGGCTTGTCTCGCCCGCCATCCTGCTTCTGATGTTTGGCGTTGCCGAATGTTCGCTGATGTACTTCACACAAAATCTGATGGAAAATGCCGCCTATAACGCCGCGCGCATGGGGAAGACAGGTTATCTTGATCCCACCATCACCGACCCCAACAAAGCCCGCGAAAAAGCGATTATCGATACCATCAATAAATATGCCGGTTTTTACTTAGATATGACGAGCGTTAAACTGACATCGAAAGTTTATAAACAATTTGGCGATGCCGGCACAGGCGAACCTTATATTGATAGCAACAGCAACGGCGTGCGCGATGATGGAGAAAATTTCACCGATTTGAACAACAATAAACAATACGACAGTGACGTGGGCACCGCCGGTTATGGCAGTGAAAAAGATGTTGTGCTGTACACCATCGATTATCCATGGAAAATAGCCACGCCCATTCTGGCAAAAGTGATTGGCGCCCAGAATGATATTGTGCCGTTGCAGGCGCGCCTGGTGGTGAGAAATGAGCCGTATGGTCTTTAACACTCGCTCTCACCATTCACTGCGCGCGGGCGAACGCGGCGTTGCGGCCACCGAACTTGCGCTGGCCATTCCCATGCTCACCATTCTGCTTTTAGGGGGCATTGATCTGGCCCGATATATGATCGTGTGGCAGAAAATTGATCGGGCCGCCTACACCATTGCCGATATTGTGGCCCAGAGCGAGATGTCGCCCACCGCCTCTGAACTTAATCAGATATTGTTGGCGGCACAAAAGTTGGTCGAGCCCTATGTGTACACACCACACGGCCGCGTGATTGTGTCGTCGGTTTATCGCGATGTCGGGTCAACTGTTCCTAAAATTCGCTGGCAATATACGCACAAAAATGGCGGTACACTCAGCCGATCAAGCAAGGTTGGCACGCTGAACAACGCAGCCACTCTGCCCACCATTTTAACAATGGCCGAAAAAGAAAACGTGATTGTGACCGAAATATTTTATGATTATACCGCCGCCTACCCCGAAGATTTTTTGAAACCCGGCGAAATTTATAACGTGGCGTATTACAAACCGCGCCTCGGCGACCTGACAACAGCCCCGAAATGAGGATGCCATGACATTGCTTCGCATGCTGAAAAATTTTGGCGCCAATGAATCAGGTGCTGTTCTGCCTTTGCTGGGCATTGGCCTTGCGGCTGTGGTGGGCGTGGCCGGCCTGGGTGTTGATAGTGCGCGAAGCCAGATGGTGCAATCAAAACTAACTGCTGCCATCGATGCGGCTGGGCTGGCCGCGGGCGCCAACATCAGCACCACCAACGCAAAAGCGGAAGTTGAAAAATATGTTCATTCAAATTTTCCGCCCGCGTATCTGGGCGCAAAAATAACGTGGGTTGATGTTCAGGTTAGCACCGATAATTCAGTCATCAAAGTTTCGGCAACGGCCGATGTGCCCACAACGTTTATGAATGCTTTTGGATTTTCAAAACTTACTGTTGAGGCCAACAACGAAATTAAACGCACCAACAAAGGTTTAGAACTGGCCATGGTGCTGGATAATACGGGCTCGATGTCTGATGACATGGACACCTTAAAATCGGCCGCCAATGAGCTGTTAAAATCGCTTTACGGCAGCAGGACATCGATCGATAACCTGTACATCGGGCTTGTGCCCTTTTCGCAAGGGGTGAATATCGGATCGCACCGCACCTCATGGATTGACACCGCCTACAAAGATAGCTTGCATTGGGGCCCCACCAGCTGGGGTGGATGCGTGATGGCGCGCGTGGCCTCGGGCCGCGATAAAACAGAAGACACGCCCGACAAAGAAAAATTCAAAGCTTATTACTGGCCCGATGATGATGATAACAATAACTGGATCACCAATGCAAAGAAAATCGATGATCTGAAGGATGATGAATATGCCGGCAACATTGGTGCCACGATAGGCCCCAATAAAAATTGCCCAACAGAAATCACCCCTCTCACAAGAAATCGCGCCACCATTGAAAGCGCCATTAGCGCCATGCAGGCGCGCGGCGTGACGCACATTAACGATGGCGCGGTGTGGGGGTGGTATATGCTTAGCCCCGATTGGCGTGATAAATGGGGCGGCGAGATGGATACGCTGAAATTGCCGCTGAATTATGGTACAAAGCTGATGGTGAAAGCGATGGTCTTGATGACGGACGGCGATAACGTTATTAACGACGACGCGCGCGGATCGTATGGATATCTTTATGAAGGACTTCTGGGCACAACAGACAGAGGCACCGCCGAAAAGAGACTGGATGATCGCCTGAAAACAGTGTGCAAAAATATGAAAAACAAAGGCGTTTTAATTTATGCTGTTGGCTTTGGCAGCATGAGTAACAGTACACTGAAAATGCTGCGCGACAATTGCGCCAGCCAACCCGATTATTATTTCCACGCCACGAACAAAGATGCTTTGACAACAGCCTTTAAGCAAATTGGCGACTCTCTGGCCAACTTGCGGGTAAGCCGATAGTTACAGCACATCACGCGGGTCGAAGGTGAAATAAATGCGCTTCCAGCTTTCATATTTTTCGGGCGGAAGCTCTAGCGGTGTGCAGCGCGGGTGGCGCAGGGCGCGCATGGCACTCTCGGCCGCCGCGCGGAAAAATGGGTCAGACAGGCGAGCCTGATCCACCACCTCGGCGCGCATCACGGTGCGATCGGGGTTGACGTCAATCACCACTTCCACAATCAACTGCTCGGCATAACGGGCGCCGGCCGGCACATTCCAGCACTGAGATATTTGCCGGCGCAGCAAATCTTCCTCGGTAATGGTCAACCGATCGGCCAACGTAGGCGCCGAAGGGGGCGTGGGCGCAGGGTTTTTGGCTGGTTTTTCATCTGGCTTCTGCGGCGTTGTTTCTTTTAATTTGGCCACGTTTTTCAGCACACTTGTTAAATCCTGCTCGGGTGGTTTTTCCTCTTTCGGTTTTTCTTTTTTATCTTTCACACGCTTCAACAACTCGGCCAGCTCATCCACTTTTGGCTCGTTGCTTGGTTTGGGTGGTTCGGGTTTCGGCTCGGGCGGTTTGGGGGGCGCTGGTTGAGGTTTGGCGGGTTCGGGCTTGGGTTGTTCTACAGGCTTGGGGGGCTGTGGTTTTTCATCGCGCACTTTGGCGTTGGTGATGTCCGCAATCTCGGCAATCTCAATCGGAATAACGACAGGGGGTTTAGGCAAATCATTTTTATACCAGCGCGGCAAGCCAAAAATGAGGACAAGCAACGCCAGCGCATGAACCGCCGCCGAAAGGCCAAGGGCAAAACGCATGGCTATTTCCCTGTCGGCAGCTCGGCCACCAAGGCAACTTTTTTATAGCCCGCCGATGACACCGCCCCCATCACCTCCATAATCCGGCCATAGGCCAGGCGCTGATCGCCCCGCACAAAAATGCGCGCATCGGGATTGGCGCCCACAATGGCCTGAAGGCGCGGCACCAGTTCTTCCAGTTTCAATTTTTTTTCCTGCAAATACACATCGCCATTGCGTGTGATGCTGATGACCAGCGGCTCTTTATCTTGGCTGGCCGATTTGGCCTGCGTGCGCGGCAGATCGACCGGCACAGACACCGTAAGCAGCGGCGCCGTGACCATAAACACAATCAGCAGCACCAGCATAACGTCGACCAGCGGGGTCACGTTAATTTCAGGATTACGCCGCCACGACCGCCGCGAGACACGACTGTGTGTTGACATGTTTTGTGATGCGCCGCCCATGCTTTTTCCCTTCGTCGATCAATAATGGTCTTAGCCCTGAAGCGATTGCACAATCGCCTTTAATGTATCATCGATGCGTGTCTGCCACCCTGCCCCTCGCGCTTTATAAAAAGCAATCACTTCGGGCGAGAGGCGGATGCTGACCGCACGCTTGCCCGCCTGGCCTTTGGCCGCACGCTTGCGCCTGTAGGCGGCCACCAGCTGCGGCACCACCTCGTGCGCGGGACGCATGCGGGCAAGCTGCTTCTTGGTCATAGGCGGGCTATCAACCGAATCCCAGTCTTCCTGGCTGATCCAATCAGGCTTTTTGATTTTTTTCATACGCGGCCCTTTCTCGATCGTTCGCTTTTCTTAAACTAATCAGCCGCACCGTATCGTCGCGGTGGGTGAATACAAGCTTCATTAAGCGTCCGCGAATATAACCAAGGGCTGTCTGTCGCTGCTCGCCATAATCGTGACGTTCATCAACCTCCAGCATCGCGGTGGCCCAATCAAAATCATCAGCCTCTTGGAAGCTGAGGCCATGTTTGGCCCAGTTCGCCATGTTTTTCTTGTCATCCCACTCGCACCTCATTTATGTATATACATAAAACAGAGGAAAGTCAAGCCCTTTCATCACGCCACCAGCTTCTGTTCTTCAAGGTTGCGCGACAGCAGCGATGAAAAATCGGCCGCGAAATTATCCAGCCGTTCGTTATATTTGCCCAGATCAGAGGCGAATTTGTTATAGGCCGCCGTGGCAGGAATAGCCGCCACAAGACCAATGGCGGTGGCCAGCAACGCCTCGGCAATGCCGGGGGCCACAACAGCCAGCGATGTATTTTGCGCGGCGGCAATGCCAATAAAGCTGCGCATAATGCCCCACACCGTGCCAAAGAGGCCAATAAACGGCGCGACCGACCCCACGCTGGCCAAAAACGTCATCCAGCTTTCAATCTGTGTCATCTCGCGGCCAATGGTCACCTGCATCACCCTGTCGATGCGCGACAGCAGGTTGTTGCGGCCATTATGTGTGGCCAGCAAGCCCTTTTCAGCCGCCGATCGCCATTCCTTCATGCCGGCCACAAACACGGCCTGCATCGGATCGTTCGGGCGTTTTGAAATTTTTTCGTACATTTGCTCCAGCGAGGCGCCCGACCAAAAACGATCTTCAAAATACGTGGCGCGACGATTAAGCCGCGACATGCGCATCCACTTATCAAAAATGACGGCCCAGGTGATGACCGAAATGATGAGCAACCCAAAAATCACCGACTTGCCCACCAAATCGGCGTGCATGAACAGCCCCCACAGCGACATATCGGTGGCGGCCTGGCCGCCGGCCAGCTTAATGGCTTCGATGGTTGTTTCTTCCATGGTCCCTCGTCATTGAGTGTTGATGATACTGTTTAACTTGTGCCTGAGTTGATCGGGCAAGCGCAAGACCTGTCCTGCCGCATTGAGGCTGACCAGATCGACCGTACCCTCTGTCAACAACCTTGGCCCGCAAAAAACGTTTTGTGACATACCTATGGTTGCAGCACCCAATTTTGTCACCGTTGTGGCAATGGTCAGATTGTCATCCAGCCGCGCGGGCGCCACATAATTGACCGACACATTTTTGACCACAAAAAAAACGCCATGCTGCTGCTGGCAAGATAGAATATCGGCCCCGCATTCGCGCAGCATTTCGGTGCGTGCGCGCTCCATAAAGTTCAGATAACGGGCATAATAGACAACCCCGCCGGCATCGGTATCTTCATAATAGACACGAAGATGATGCCAGAACTGCTTGAGATTACTCATTGTCTTCAACGCTAAGGCTCAACTGCACCGCGATATTGGGTGGTGGTGGCAGGCCTAGGTGCTTAAAGGCCCCTTCGGTTAACACCCTGCCGCGCGGCGTGCGCTGGATAAAGCCAATTTGCAGCAGAAAGGGTTCAATCACTTCTTCCAAAACATCGCGCTGCTCGGCCAGGGCCGCGGCCAGCGTTTCAACCCCCACGGGGCCGCCCGCAAAATGCTGGGCCATAAAGTGCATATAGCGCCTGTCTTGGGCATCCAGCCCCAGGGCGTCCACCTCCAGCGCGTTCAGGGCGCGATCGGCCAAGGGCGCTGTCACCTGCCCCTGCCCCTCAACCACCGCAAAATCGCGCACGCGGCGCAGCAAGCGCCCCGCAATGCGCGGCGTGCCACGGCTGCGACGGGCAATTTCGGCCGCACCATCATCGGTTAAATTCAACCCCAGCTTCTCAGACGCGCGCAGCACAATGGCCTGCAGCTCGGCCACCGTGTAAAACTGCAGGCGAAGCGGAATGCCAAAACGCTCACGCAGGGGGCGGGTAATCAGCCCCGCGCGCGTGGTGGCGCCAATTAATGTAAACGGCGGCAGATCAATGCGCACGCTGCGGGCACCCGGCCCCTCGCCGATCACCAAATCCAACTGAAAATCTTCAAGCGCGGGATATAATATTTCCTCCACCGCCGGGTTCATGCGATGAATTTCATCGATAAACAAACAATCGCGCGGCTGCAGATTGGTCAGAATAGCGGCCAGATCACCCGCACGCGCCAACACAGGCCCGCTGGTGGCCCTGAAATTCACGCCACATTCGCGCGCAACAATTTGGGCCAGCGTTGTTTTGCCAAGCCCCGGCGGCCCGTGCAGCAACACATGATCGAGCGGACGGTTTTGCGCGCAGGCCGATTGAATAAAAACCTGCAAATTCTGTTTTAACGCCACCTGCCCCACAAAGTCGGCCAACCGCAGCGGCCGCAGGGCGGGGCCTTCGGCTTCTCCCTCATTCATGCTGACAAGACGGGCAGATTCGGCCATCATCAACCCCACACATCGTGATTGGCCGTATTAGCCGCATGTTTGCCACGTTGATATTTGATCATCCACACATCCTGTATTAAGTGTCGATCACGCAACTTGGATGGGACGAAGCAAAAAATCTGCGCAATGCCCTGAAGCATAGTGTAAACTTTCTGGCCATGAAGGATTTTGACTGGCACAGCGTTCTTGAATCGACCGATGATAGAAATAATTATGGAGAAACAAGATACACCGCCATCGGTTACTTGAAGGACAGGCTGCATGTGTGTATTTATACCGAAAGAAAAGGTTTGAGGCGCATAATCAGCCTGAGAAAAGCCAACGCACGTGAGAGGAGGCTGTATGAAGAAAAAACCCAAAAAACGCGCGGCAAGCAAAAAAACCGCATTGACGAATAGTGTCATTGATTCTGAAAGTCCCGAACTCGATCGTGCATGGTTTTCGCGCGCTAAGCGCATGTCGCAAAAACGACGCGCTGCCGCCGTGGAGATGCCCGCACGATATATCCCCCTCGATTCCGACGTGCTGAAATTTTTTGAACGTGGCACAGGCAATGTCGCCTTGCGTGTGAATAAAACATTGCGCGCCATAATCGACGCTGTGAAATAATCGGCGCTCATATCGTTTCCCCCGTCAACCGCTTGAGGGATGATTTGATGATATCGCCGACAGCGGCTTCCTCGCCCAGATCGTGTTTAACACCTGCAGCGGCCTGCCACGCCGATGTGCGCGAGAAACCCAGACGCTCCAGCGCCAAAATCGCATCGGCATAGACGCCCGCCATCTCATGGCTTGCCACAGGGGCGGCGGCGGCTGATGGCGAGGGCGAGAGTGAGCCCACAGCCATATTCGCCACTTTATCTTTTAATTCGGTCAGCAGGCGCGTGGCCAGCTTTGGCCCCACACCATCGGCCTGCGTTAAGCGCGCTTTATCTTGCGCCATGATGGCCATTTGAAGATCAACCGGCGAAAGCGCCGATAAAATACTCAACGCCACCCGCGCGCCCACGCCCTGCACGGTGGTCAGAATCTTAAACCATTCATGCTCGGCCGCGCTGGCAAACCCAAAAAGATGAATGGCATCCTCGCGCACCACTGTTTCAATCAGCAGCGATGCCGGCTGCCCCACGCCCATCTGTCGCAGCGTGCGCGCGCTGGCCGAGACGCGATAGCCAACCCCCTGCACATCCACAATCAGATCATGCAGCCCCAGTGTATCGATGCGCCCTGTCAGTTTGCCAATCATGATTCGATCTTATCGAACCACACCGCCCCCGCCAAACGTATCAAAAAATTTGAAACGCGCCACGATGTCGCCTAAGTTAACAGTCAAGGAATCATCATGCGCCTTCTGCTCTCACTCCTCTTTGTGGTTTTTGCGTTTCCGGCTTTGGCCGAGTTGCGGGTGGATATCACCCGCGGCGTTGTCGAACCCATCCCCATCGCCATTCCCGAATTTGCGGGCAGCAACGCCAAAAGTGCCCAGGTGGGGCGCGATCTTGTGCGCGTGATTGGCAATAACCTCACCCGCTCTGGCCTTTTCAGCACAATTGATCCACGCAGTTTTATTCAAGATGCTGAAAGCCTGCAAAATCAACCCCGCTTCCCCGATTGGCGGGTGCTGAATGCTCAGGCCCTGGTGGTGGGCAAGGTTGTGCCGCAATCTGATGGGCGTTTAAGGGTTGAATTCAGGCTGTGGGATGTGTTTGGCGAAAAGCAAATGGCCGGCCTTGCCTATTTCACCACGCCGCAAAACTGGCGTCGCATTGCCCACATCATCAGCGATGCCATTTACAAACGCATTACCGGCGAAGATGGTTATTTTGATACGCGCATTGTCTATGTCTCTGAAACAGGCCCCGGCACCGCGCGTGTGAAACGCCTGGCCATTATGGATCAGGACGGCGAAAACCACCGGTTTTTAACCGATGGCCGCGCCATTGTGCTCACCCCGCGCTTTTCTCCCACCGCGCAAGAAATTACCTATATGGCCTATTATAATAACAAGCCGCGGGTTTATCTGTTTAACCTTGAAACTGGCCGACAAGAATTGCTGGGAAATTTCCCCAACATGACCTTCGCCCCGCGCTTCTCGCCCGATGGCAACAGGGTTGTTTTTTCACTGTCGAATGGTGCGGGCGGCAGCAACATCCACACCATGGATTTGCGCACACGCCAAACCAAGCGCGTGACCAACGACAGCAGCATCAGCACATCGCCCAGCTTTTCGCCCGATGGCAAGCGCATAACGTTTGAAAGCGATCGCGGCGGCAGCCAGCAGATTTATGTGATGGATTCTGGCGGCGGCAACGTGCAACGCATCAGCTTTGGCGATGGGCGATATTCAACGCCTGTGTGGTCGCCGCGCGGCGATCTCATCGCCTTTACCAAAATGCATCGCGGCAGTTTCTATATCGGCGTGATGCGGCCCGATGGCAGTGGCGAGCGTTTACTCAGCGAATCCTTCCACGTGGAAGGGCCAACCTGGGCGCCCAACGGCCGTGTGCTGATGTTCTTTAAGCAGCGCAGCACCTCACGCGGGGCCACATCGCGCATGTATTCGATCGACCTGACGGGCTATAACGAACGCGAAGTCCCCACACCGCTCGATGCCAGCGATCCTGCCTGGTCGCCCCTGTTGCCTTAAAGGTCAGCGCTTATAAGAGATCGAGCGCAATAAACTCAATACGCTCCGCAGCTGCTCATGCGGTCGATCCAGTGCTGGCTGGCAAAGGGGCGCTGGCCATTCGCCTTCAACCACTCGTTCTGGATGATATAGGCTTCATACTCTTTCGCATCGTTACAGGCGTATTTGCGCTTATTAAACATTTGAACGTGGTGCACCAACTCGTGCACAAGCAGGCTTAACTTTGTGGGGTCGGTGTGAGACCAATCATCATCACCCAAAATCACCGAACCCGGAATATAGAGCGCGCGCGCATCGGCATAACTGACACCCGCCATGTTCATGACCAGATCAAATCGATCGCGGCTGGCCATCACCACGGGCAACGATGGCGCCCGCGCGCCCATTCTTGCCTCGACCCATGAAAGAACCTGACGCACCAGCTTGGGATCAACCCGACGATCGGACGCTTCGGCCACATTACCAAAACTTGCCACCGTCATCATCAAAGCAAACAAACCCAAAAGAATTTTCTTGCTCATGCTTTCCCCCGAAATCGTTTCTCAATATGGGGAAAGTGTAGTGTTAACGTCTTGAACGGGTGCTTAAAGATGTTTCGAGATTTTGAATTCTAAACATCGATCAAATTTTATCTAAAATTGATGGAAAACAGGTGCGAGGTTAGGTGGTAAAATAAAGTTTACCCTGTCTGCCATCTTCAAAAAAAGGGCCTAAAACGCGCCCTTGCGGCCCAAAACAACGGGGATTGTTTTGGCAATGATGGCAATATCGTGCCACAGGCTCCAATTGCGCACATACCAGCTATCCAGCGCCACGCGCCGCTCAAAACTCAGCTGATTGCGGCCCGACACCTGCCAAAGGCCCGTAATACCCGGCTTCACGCGATGATAATGCGCAATATCTTTTCCAAACCGCTCGGCCTCCACCACCATGGCGGGGCGCGGGCCCACCAAACTCATGTCCCCTTTGATCACATTCATCAGCTGCGGCAATTCATCCAAACTTGTGCGCCTTAAAAAACGGCCAAGAGCCGTGACGCGCGGATCGTTTGAAAGTTTTCGATGCGTTTGCCAGCGCTCGGCCTCCTCGGCGTGCTGCGCCAAATAATCGGCCAGAATTTTTTCGCCATTCATCACCATGGTGCGGAATTTCAGGCAATCAAAAACTTTACCATCGGCCCCGATGCGCTGATCACGATAAAGAGCCGGCCCGCCATCGCGCCTGATGAACACCGCCGTGATGATGAAAAATGGCAGCAGCACCGCCATGCCCAGCAGCGATGCTGACAAATCAAACAAACGCTTAATCGCTTGCGGTACCGGTTCTTCCAGCCTGTTGACGCGCGACAGCAGCATGACATCGTGATTGAAAAAATAGGTGGGCTCCATGCCCAGCACCGGCAGGCCGCGCAGGGGCGGACAAATGGCAAACGGAATATCACCGCGCGTCAATTCGGTCATCGCGTGCTCGGTTTCTGATAGCGCCGCACCATCCAGCGCGATCAACACAAAATCGGCCAAATGCCAATCGCAAAGGGTTTGCCAATCGCCCGCCTGTTTCAATTCGGGCAACAGTTGGGGCACTTCAGCCACAATGGTGTACCCCAAACGGTGTTCCATATTCAGCGCAAACTTGGCTTCTTCGGCCGTCGCCCCCTGCCCCACCAACAAAGTGCGCACCTGCCAGCGCCCTTCTTTTTTCAGCATCCACCGCACCAAACTGCGATACACAAGAATAAACACCGCACCCATCAACCAGCCACTGATCAACCACAGTCGTGAAAAATCTTGCTTGCTGGCGAATTGCAAAAAGCTGTCAATCAGCATGCAAAACAGCATGGTGAAAATAACCTGCTCAGCCTCTGACCAGAATGTAAGGCGTTTGCGATAATGCCCCTTGTGGCTGAACCACAGCACAGCCCCAATCATCATGCAGGCAAAAATAAGAAAACGGTCGGCGCCCAAATCATCGACACTGCGGCCCAAAAAGGCGGTGTTGATACCCGCCGCCACCGCCCACGCCGCCAGATACGAAAACAGCAGCGCGGTCATATCGGCGATTAAAAATAATCGCAAAATCTTTTTAGGATCGCGCCGCGAGATACTCGGCACTCTATCTGACTGTGGTTGCATCATGCTTCAGAATTTATCCTATCTCCTGCTGCCATCGCCTGCGCAGGCTTGTCCATTTCTGGCGCAACTTGGTTACGAATTCTTTACCACACCGGCCGCGCCACTGGCTGTTTGCGCAATCAATTGCAGCAATGCCTGCTCTTTCTCTCTGATTTGGGGCATTCTCGCCTCAACCCGCTGCCAGAAAGGTTGAGGATCTTTAAGCGTTTCCAACGCCTGTGTGGCCACTCTGGCCACATCAAAATCGGCCACAGGATGCAACCACGGCATAAGATCTAAATCTTGATAGGCGCCATAGCCTTTGCGCTCATAACTCAAGTGAATGGCCGGAATGCCCTGCGTCATGGCCTGCAGCGCGCCGTGCAGACGCACCGAAATCATCACGCCTTTTTCGTTGGCAGCGGCCAAATCATCGAGCGTGCGGCAAGGCGTTTCCCACCCCAGCTGGCGGTAAAAATTCTCATCATTATTATTTCTTCCAAAACTTTGCGTAATCACTTCGGCTTGGGGCAGCGCGTGCCTTAAACGCTGCAGTTGCTGCCCATAGGCGTGACGCAGATGTTTTTGGTGTATCGGCCGCGCGCTGAGAAAAATTTTTCCCTGCGGTGATGCTGATTGGCAACCCGCAAAATGTCTGGCCAGCTTCAAAATGGCCAGATCAGGAAAGCGATGAATGTTTGTCAGACTGCTCAATTCATAGTGCGATAAATCATCGCGCACGCACACCACATCAATGTTCCCCAGTTTGTTTTTAATCAGCTGCCCCGCCACACCATACAACGGCCCCACACTTTGCGGCAGATAAATGGTGGGAATATTCTGCTGCGCCGCCCACAGCAGCTGGGGGAAATGCGCCGCCATCATCTTGGCCGTGGCCACGGGGTTGCCTGTGCGCCAATAGGCACCCCCCACCGCCACAATCAATGTTATTTTATGGGCCAGCGCATCGAAGCGCGCATAGGGGAATTTTCCCAGAACAGCTGAACACATGCCAAGCCCCACGGGCACAAGCTGGCTCAGTCTTTGACAACCGGCAGTGCCCGGCACCTGAAGGGTTTGCACATGATGTGCAAACGATGCCGCATCAAGGGCGGCCACCACAATCTCTCCCTCGGCTGGAAAAAGGCGGCGCAAAAGCGCCACGGTTTCATCAACCAGCAGGGCGTCGCCCAAATTCACCCGACTATAGGCATGCGTGACAAGGATCATGCCTTTATGTTAACCGCAGAAGTGATGCGTCTGACAAGTTTGCTGCTGTGCTGTGTGTTGGCCCTGCTTGCGCAGGGGGCGATGGCCAGCAATATGCCGGTAAAACCCACCTTGGCCCAGGCTTTGGGGCTGCACATTCAGCCTTATCGCATAACGCCGGCGCAACTTGATCATCTTAAAAATCTTGGCGTCACGTGGGTTCGTCTGCCCATTGACTGGCCAATGGTTGAATCGCCCAAAGGGGTTTATAATTTTCATCGCCCGCAAAAATGGTACGGACCAACCTTTACCATCCACAATGTGGTGAGCAATATTATTCAACGCGGGCTGAAAGTGGTTGTGGTTTTGGGCCACGGGCATGAATATCACACAGGGGCCCGACAACCCATTGATGTGCCGAATGTGGGGCGTGAAATGACAGCGCCCGCCCCCACCACGCCCGAGCAGCAGCATTTATTCGCGCAGTTTGCCGCCGCCACCGTGCGGCATTTGACCAACAGCTTTGGCAAGGAAAATTTTATCTGGACCATTTGGAACGAGCCGCACAGCGCACGCTTTTGGTTTCCCGTGCCCGATGTGCACGCCTATGCCCGCCTGCTTTCAACCACCTGCCGATCGATACGCGAGATTGACCCATTCGCCACCATTGTGGCGCCTGGCTTCAGCACCGATACGCCTCACGATTATGCCTTCTTCAAAAGTTTGCTGAATGTCGGTGTCGATCTTGATTGTCTCGATGCGTACAGCTGGCACCCCTATCGCCGCACATGGCCTGAGACGATGGCGGATGATTATCAAAAAATGCTTGGCCTTATTGCTCAGGTCGATGGGCCGCAAAAAATTCTGGTGGGCGAGATGGGGTATCCTGTTAAACGGCACACGCCCCCGCTTGCGCCCGACACAGGCCGGCTGGATGATACAGACATGCAGCAAGCCGCCCTTTTGGCCCGCACCGCCATCACCAACCACAGGCTTGGCATCCCCCTCACCATTTGGTTTGAGTGGCAAAACAGCGGTGATGATCTGAACATTGCCGAGCATAATTTTGGTCTGATTGACTCTGCCGAGCGGTATAAACCTGCCTTCACGGTTATGAAAAATCTTCTGGCACAGTTGGGCAGCGCCACACACTGGGCAACGGTTGATACCACCTGCAAAACCGCCATCACCGCATTGCGCACACAATTGCCGGATGGCCGCATCAAAACCATCGCGTGGAGCAACAGCCGCCCCACCGGTGTTTTTATTCACCTTTCATCCGCACAACCCCTGATAGATTTGCTGGGCAAACCCCACGCCACCAACCCCGAAACCCCTTTCATACTTCCTTTACTGCCCGTTGTGTTGACTACAGAGCAAGGTCAACCCCTGCCCACCCTCTCGTGCCAGAAAACATGAACCTATCCACCACCACCGCCCCCAAAGAAATGGGGCAGGAATTTATCAGGATCCATGGGGTTTTCTGGTGTGTGATTTATCTTGCGCTGTATTATCCGCTACGAAATTTTTTGCCCGAAAACACCCTGCGTGATGCCGAACTGATTGCAGAATTGATGCAAAGCGGCACCGGCAGCCAATCGCAATCGTTCATCTATACCGCCGCACTGCTCGATGCCATTCCAGAATTCGCGCAAGATATTTTTGTGAATATCATCGGGTGCACCACCATTCTGCTTATCACGCTCAACCTGCGGCGCGCGCTCTCTTTTTTCATCGCGCCGCTTATTGTGCTTCCGTTGATGGTCACCAACATCATGAGCCCGACGAAAGAAACCATTGTGCTGATGATGGGGTTGATTATTTTTTTCACGGCCCACAAAAGCAATCATCCTGGCAAACTTCTGTTCACCATCATTTTTCTTTACGGCGCCTATGGCGCAACCATTCGCATTTATTATCTCCTTATCCTTGCCCTGCTGTTGTGTTTTTATGTGTGGCCCAAGCTGCCCATCATTGCCAAGGCTGTATTGCTGGCGGCGCTGGGGGTTGCGCTGCTGCTGCTTCCGCCTGAACTGTATGAAGCGCTGCAGGGCAGTCGCGATAAAGTGGCCACCTATTTCAGCACCACAAGCCAGCATATTGTGCGCACGTTTTTTGATAATCCTTTTCCGCCCGATAATTTTTGGCATTTTCTGCTGAATTATGGCAACGCCGTGATGATTTTGAACATGCCGCTGATATTGTTCCAAACGTGGAAAGAATGGTTGCTGCTCATCAACGTGATTGTGTGGTGGTATCTCACCTTTGTGGGATTACAAAAACTGAAGGGCAATTTACTTATCCTCACGCAACTTTTTTTCTCTCACCTGCTTGTTTTACAGTTGTTCGAACCTGATCTGGGCAGTTATCTGCGCCACGCCAGCAGTGTGTTCATTTATCTTGTTCCGGCGTTGCTGGGCACCGAAAGTCGTTTGTGGGCCCGGCCCGCCGCCGCGTCATGATTGCTTCTATCAACGTCATCATGCGCGGGCTCGCGCTTGTGGCCAAATTTGCGCTGCTGCTTTATCTCTCGCGCTATGTTGGCTTAGAGGCTGTGGGCATTTATGGTCTTATCCAAAGCGCGGCCGTGCTGGGCAGTCGTTTTCTGGGGTGGGGATTATATTTCGAGGCGAACCGCGCCCTTGTAGGAGAAACGCCCGACAAACAAGTGGATATCATCATCGCGCCACAGTGGGTGTATATGGGCGGATATGCGGTGTTTGTGCTGATCCTTGCGTTTTCATGGTCGCATTGGCCCGCTTCGTGGCATGTTGTTCTGCCTTACATTGTGCCGCTGATGCTGCTTAATCATCAGATTGTTGAACTCACGCAAGTGCTGCTGGCCAAACAACAAACTTTTCCTGCCAACCTTGCCATTTTTCTTAACAGCGGCTGGGCCTATGCCGCCGCGGCTGCCGGCCTGCTGTCGCCAGAATGGCGAACGTTGGATGTGACGCTGAATTGCTGGCTGGCCGGCGCCACCATGGCGGTGCTTGTGTGCCTCTTTGCGCTCAGAAAACTTCCGTTTTCTTTTGCCGCTTTGTTTCGGCCGCGCCTTGGGTGGCTTGCTCAGGCCTTTATCATCAGCGCGCCGTTGTATCTGGCTATGGTGGGGCAGCTGGTCAATCTTTTGGGCGACCGTTATGTGCTGGGTTTTGCGTTAAGCGCGCGTGAGGTTGGAATTTATGTGATGTTCTGGTCGTTCGGCAATGCCGTGCAGGTGCTGGTGCAAACGGGTCTGCTTCAACTCTCGCAACCGCAGCTGATTGCGCTTTATAAAAACAATCACTATGCCGCCTTCAAACTGCAGCTGCGCAAAATAACCTATCATGTTGTTCTGGTTTCGTCTGTTTATATGGTGCTGGCCGTTGTGTTGATTGAACCTGTGCTGCGGCTTGTGGGTCAAACTGAGGCGATCGCATTTGTGTCGTTATTTTATCTTCTGCTGCTATCATTTTTTTTGCGCCTTGTGGCCGAAGTGTGCCAGCAGGCGCTCTACGCCCTCAGGGCTGATCGCGCGCTGATCACCACCAATCTTTCTGCTGCGGTGGTGATGATTGTTGCCGCATGCACAGGGGCCATCACGGGGCAACTGTTGGGGGCTGGGTGGGCGGTTGTGATGGCCGCTGCTTACCTGTTTGCCTCACAATATTATTCTCTCCGCCTCGCCATAAAAACGTGGCGAGAAAAAAATTATCCATATAACGCTGCCAGCGCCTGACGCTGCACATCGGGCGAATAATTTTCTTGAAGCATGCGCTGGTTTTCGGTGCACACATCCCACCCCTCTCCATCACACAAATTCTTCAGCATTTCTGCGGCTTGCAAAGGCGTTTCAACACATCCGCGCAAACCAAGGGCACTGAGTGCCGTAATATCTCTCACAAAAATGGGCTTACCCATCATCGCCGCTTCTAGAATTGTGACCGGCAATGCCTCCCACGCGGCGGTGTGACAATAGACATCGGCCTCTATCATTTTTTCTAAAATCTCATCGCGCGATAACCAACCGCTAACCTGCACGCCGCTTTCGGCCAAATGTTTTTCCAGCGCCTCATCTCCACCGCCCAGCCATGTTAATTGAACGGGCAATTTTTTTTCGGCGCACCGCCGCGCCACAGCGGCGAAGAATGCCGGGTCTTTCACCGGCAGCACACGCCCCACCATCATCACCCGCAGCGGCTGGCCGCTTTCTTTTTGCCACGGCTGTGAGGGGCGTACAAAGCGATGCGGCAACGTAATGGCGTTCGGCAGCAGATGCAGCGTGTTGATCAACGAAACTTTTTTGGCGCATGCAACCTCATAAGGGCTAACCCCCGCAATGTGCTGCCCCAGCAAAGACAGCAGCATTTCTGCGGCAAAGTAGGCTGTGCGCTTGAATGGGCTGAAATCGAGGCTGTTAAAGGCATAGCCGTGCGGCGTGTAAATAATGCTGCGCCATGGCAACCCGGCCAGACGGCCATATCCGCCCGCAAACGATGAATGAAGATGCACAAAATCGGGCCGCCAATCATGATAAGTTTCTCTGATGGCGCGCACAGCCCCCCACAACGCCCGCGGAAGATTTTTTTGAAACGCGACAAACTGATGATAACTCACCCCTGGGTCAACCCCTTCGCGCGCGGCGGCCAGCAACGCGTGCTGATGCTGCGGGGCATGCATCATATATTGGGCGATTGCGGTGGCCACACCGCCCCCCAAGGCCTCGGTCACGTGAAGAATTTTTGCCATAAGGGAGAGGTTAAAGACTATCGACTAACAATTTCTTGCTGCTGGTTCATTAAATTATCCAGCCACGCCTGGCCATAGCGCATTTTAAGAATTTGCGGAATTTGGCCATTGCAGCTGTACGTGACGCGGCGATATTCTTCGGGCGTATCGATCTGATCTTGAATGGCTGATCGCTCGGTTGTCAGCTCGGCCAACAGTTTTTCCAGCGCGGCATTGAGATAAGAGCTGATCTGCTGCTCAACCGCCGCGCGGTTAGGCCCGCTGACAACCCGTATATTCGCCGCCACCTCTTTCCAATATTTTTTCACGCGCGGCATCACTTCCTGCAGATATTGCCTGTCGGCGTTCACGTGCTTCATTTCGTGCTTCAGCACTTCGTTATAACTGCAGCTGCGGCGGGGAAGGTCTTTCGCAATCAATACCTGCACATCATTAAACCCCACCTCAATTTCCAGATTGTTCAAATAGCCGCACACCCGCTTGCCGGGGGCAAACTGCAACGTCACATCCTGCCGCAGACGGCCCATCAACTTCGATGCTGTTAAGCCAAGCGGCGTATGCCCGTGCGAAACGCCATGCCCGCCGCCATTGCCGGCGTGATGAATGGCCTGCAACTCGGTCAGGGTTTTGCGATCATCAAAGGCGGGGGCGGCCAGCACGGGCACAATCCGAACCTCGGGCGATGAGCGCGGCAAACACCCTGCCCCTTGGGCCATAGCCGGCGCAGCGCACAACAAAAATGCGGCGATGAAACAGGCAAGATTCTTCAAAAAAACTCCTTGAATTTCATCCTATCATAAACCACAGTTCTGGCTAAATTCCTAATAAATGCTTTGGGTGGGGTGGGAAGCAAACACAGTTTGTCTCAATCACGTGCAAAATCAACACCAAAACAGCGTCATCCCCGTCCCCACCTGCGCGAGGACAGGCTCCGGCGGGGATCCATTCTTCCCCATGCACTTCTGGCTGGGCCATGGATTCCCGCTTTCGCGGGAATGACGCCAGTGTATGCGGCCGAGATGCTCTCAATGCACAAATGCACAATCCTGCCCAACATCATCTCAGTTAATGGCTGTTTACCTTGTTGGCTTTGGTCAACTCGGCGCGCAAACCATCGGGCGATACCTGTTTTTCAGCGGGTTGAATATCTTTCAAAATACTCTCCACCACCTTCGATTCAAAAATGGGGGCTTGCAGCCTCTCAAGCGCCTGAGGATTTTTGGCATAAAAATCGAACACCATTTTTTCTTGACCAGGAAAACGGCGCGCTTCACGCATGATCACCTGGCGCAGCTCCTGATCGGTCACCCTGATTTTGCGCTGCTGCCCAACCTCGGCCAGCAGCAAGCCCAGGCGAACCCGACGCACAGCCAGATTTTTATACTCTTTTTCCAGATCAGCATCCGATTTATTTTTGTCCGCCGCATCCACGCGGCCACGCTCTTTATCGACCTGATATTGCTGCCACAGCGCGCTAAATTCGCGCTTTTCCAACGTCGGCGGCAGGGCAAAATTGTGCTGGTTAATCAGCTGGTCAAACAAATCGCGCTTCAGCAAATCATACGCCATGTCGGCATAATCGGCCTCAATTTGCTGGCGAATGGCGTCGCGCACCTTGTCCAAACTCTCAAAACCCATTTCCTTGGCCAGCGCATCATCCAATTTAATCTCGCCAAATTCCATCAGGTCTTTCACACTCACCTGAAAGGTTGCTTGTTTACCGGCCAGTTCGGCCGCGTGATAATCTTCAGGAAAGGAGACATTCACCGTGCGTTCATCACCTTTTTTGGCGCCCAGCAGCTGATCTTCAAAGCCGGGGATGAACATATTACTGCCCAGCTCCAGCCGCTGGTTATCGCCCGACATGCCGGGGTGCGCCACCCCTTCGCTTTCGCCCTTAAAATCGATGACCAGAACATCGCCTTTTTTGCTGGCCCTGTCTTCTTTCACAAATTCTGGCCCATGAAGGCGCTTGGCCGACATCAGCAAGGCTTTTTCAACCTCATCGTCGGTCGCCTTGGCCACAAAGCGGGTCAGATTCAGTTTGGCAAAATCGGTGGTGCCAATGTCTGGCAACAGCTCGCACGACAGCGAATATTCAATATCCTTGGTAAAATCGGTGGTCAGCAGCTTCACTTCGGGCTGCATGGCGGGGCGCAATTTGCGATCTTCCAGCACCTTTTGAATGTTATCATTCACCGCGCGTTCCAGCACTTCGCCCTGAACCGCATCGCCATACTGCTGGCGCACCACATGCAAAGGGACCTTGCCCGGACGAAAACCGTTAAATTTGGCCGTTTTGGCAATTTCGGCCAGACGCGCGGTCATGGCGCTTTCCAGCGCGGCCTGCGGCAGCACAATTTTGAACTCACGAACCAGACCTTCGGCTTTTGTTTC